>PLEH01000094.1 GCA_003136395.1 Phenylobacterium sp. | reverse complement strand
GCCGCCTCGACCGGCGCCGCGCCCGGTCCCGCCACGCTCGACAAGGCGGCCAGGGAGCTGGCCCGCCGGGCCCAGGACATCGGCGTCCTGGTCTCACCCGCGACCCGCGATCTGGACGAGGCGCGCGCCGAACTCCTGGACCTGCGACAGCGGCTCGAGTTCGAGCGGGGCCGAACTGAGCGCCTCCAGACCGAAGTCGAAGCCCTGCGCCGCGACGCCGCCGAGGCCTCCGCACGGCTCGATTCCATCCTGGCCGACGGCTGAGTCGGACCGACGTGGCCAGCCCCGCCGACCCCGCGGCCCTGATGGACGAGCGCCGCGCCGCCCTGGCTGAGCGGGCGCGGATCGTGCTGGACCGCTGGACCCGCTTTCAGGCCGCCAACCGGGCGCGCTACGCCGGTCGCGCCGCGCGGCGGCTCCCGCAAGGCCTCGCCCGGCTGATGGCGCGGGCAAAGACACCCGGGCGCGTGCTCCTGCTGCAACGTTCGGGCCTCTGGGAGCCGGACCTGGGCCTGAGCCTCGGCTCCACACCCGGCCCCGCCGTCCTGCTGGGCGACTATGTCCGCGCCGGCCCCGACCCGGCGGCCCAGCCCCGCGCCCTCTTCGACCAGAGCTGGTACCTGGAGAACGCCCCGGTGCTGGCCGGCAGCCGCTGGCCGCTTCTGGCCCACTATCTGGTGGTGGGCGACGGCCATGGCCTCAGCCCCCACCCGCTGTTCGACGCGCCGGCCTACCGTGCCCGGCATGGCGCCAGGATGAGCACCGGCCGGATGTCGGCGCTGGAGCACTTCCTGTTCGAAGGCGCCGCCGAGGGCGCCGATCCGCATCCGCTGTTCGACCTGCGCTTTTATGTCGGCCAATCCGACGAGCTGGCGCAGACCGGCGAGAACCCGCTGATCCACTACCTGCGCGCCGGCTGGCGCGAGGGGCTGGAGCCGCACCCGCTGTTCGCCGGCGCCTGGTACCTGGAGCAGAATCCGGAAGCGCTGGCGGCGGGAATCGCGCCCCTGCTGGACTACGTCACCAAGGGTGGCGCGGAGGGGATCGACCCGCATCCGCTGTTCGACACGGCCTGGTACAAGAAGCAGCGCCACGGGGCGATGCGCGGCGACGCGCTCACCGACTTCCTGGCCAGAGGCGCGCGCGCATTGCGCAGCCCGACGCCGCATTTCCGGCCCGCCTACTACCTGGAACAGGCCGGCGACCGCCCGCAGGCCAGGGCCAACCCTCTGCTGCACTACCTGACGCAGGGCGCCTTCGAAGGCCTGTGGCCGGCGCCGGACTTCGACGAAGCCGGCTACTTCGCCGCCCATCCGGACACGGCCGCTTCGCCGCTTAGCGGCCTGGAGCACTGGACGCGGCAGAAGACCGAGCGGCCCGCGCCGGGCGCACTCGCCGGCCGCGGAGTCTCCGCCCAAGCCCTGTTCGAGGACCTGCGCCGGGCGTCAGATCCGGATCCCGAAGCCTACGACAACGACGCCTACGAGCGCCTGCGCCGGCCCCGCCTGGACGTGAAGCCGCGCGAGCCCGTGCGGGTCATCGCCATCCGCCGGATGGCCGGGCCCGACTGGGTGGCCGTCGCCCGCGCGCTCCCCAATTTTCGCGGCCATCTGCAGCCGCGCCTGCCGGCCGACGGCTTCACCGACCCGGCCCACCCGGCGAGCCTCAAGCGCGACGTGGCCCTGGCCGAACGCTATGGCCTCGGCGGCTTCTGCCATGAGGTCGCCGGCGACGAGCAGGCCGCCGCGATCGCCGCGGCGGCCTTCCCGTTCTGCCTCTCCTGGGTGGGGCCGACAACGGCCTCCAAGGCCCTGGCGGCGCTGGCCGGGGCGCTGGCGTCCGAACACGCCATCCGCATCGAGGGCCGGCCGGTCCTGCTGCTGCAGCCGGGCGCCGATCCCGACGCCTGGCGCGAGGGCGTGGAACTCTTCCTGATCCAGCGCGGCGGAGTGCCGGCGGCCGGCTTCGACGCCTGGCTCGCCGAGCCCTTCCTGGCCCGCGCGCCCGAGGGCCCGCCCGGCCCGGTGATCAATCCGGACTTCCGGGGCCTGGTGCACGATCATCTGGCGCTCGTCGCCGAGCGGCTGGACGAGGCCTCCGAACCGGGCCTGATCCCGCTGGTGGTCGCCGCCCACGACACCACGCCCGGCTCGCAGGACGCCCCCGTGGTCTGGCAGGGCGCAAGCCCCGGGGCCCTGCAGGCCTGGCTGGAGGCCGCCAGCGACAGCGTGCGCGCGCTGGCGCCCGATCGGCGGCTGGTGTTCGTCCAGGCCTGGAACGACTGGGAGACCGGGGCGGTGCTCGCGCCCGACCTGCGTTTCGGCCACGGCTGGCTGGAGGCCGTCGCCAACGCCGCCGACGCGGACCTGCTGGCGTGAGCCGCCCCCTTCACATGAGCCGGGATGTCACCATCGTCGGCTATCCCTTCCAGCCCACCGGCATGGCCGAGCACGCGCGCTCGACCTTCCGCGCCTTCCAGGCCGCAGGCGTGACGCCGCGCCTGCTGGACGTGTCTGACGCCAACCGCAGCTTCGACCCGGACCTGGAGCGCGACTTCGGCCCGCATCTGGTCACCACGCTGGGCGAAGGCGTGAACCTCTTCGGCGTCAATGGCGACGAGGCCGCGCGGGTCATCGACAAGGTCGGCGCCGACGCCTTCGCGCGCGGCTACAACATCGCCTATCCCGCCTGGGAGCTCGCGCGCTACCCCAGGGCGTGGGCCAGGGTGCTGGACCGCTTCGACGAGATTTGGGCCCCCTCAAGTTTCGTCCAGGCGGCCCTGCAGGACGCGGTCTCCAGGCCAGTCCACTGCATGCCGCTGCCGGTGGAGCTGAAGCTCTCCTCCTTCCTCGGCCGGCGCCACTTCGGCATCCCCGAAGAGGCCTTCGTGGTGGTGTTCTTCTTCGACTTCGCCTCCTTCGCCGACCGCAAGAACCCCGGCGCCGTGCTGGAGGCCTTTGAGCGGCTGGCCGCGCGGCGGCCGGACGCCGACATCCACTGCGTGATCAAGTCGCGCGGCGGGCGGGACATGGACGAGGCGCAGGCCGCGCTGGAGGCCAGGCTCGCCGCGCTCGGCGACCGCGCCCAGGCGCTCTACGGCGACCTCAGCGACAACGAGATCAAGAACCTGGTGCGGGTCTGCGACGTCTTCGTCTCCCTGCACCGCTCGGAGGGCTTCGGGCGCGGCATGGCCGAGGCCATGGCCATGGGCCGCCCGGCCATCGCCACCGGCTATTCCGGCAATCTCGACTTCATGCCGCCGGGGACCGGCCTCCTGGTCGACTACGAGCTGGTTCCGGTGGCGCCTGGCGCCTATCCGCAGGGGGACGGCCAGGTGTGGGCGGAAGCCTCGCCGGAACACGCTTCGCGGCTGATCGAGCAGCTGCTGGACGACCCCGCCGAGGCACGCGCCATGGGCGCGCGCGCCAGGGCCTTCATCGCCGAGAACTATTCCCTCAAGGTGATGGGCCGCCGCTGCCTCGGACGGCTGAACGCGATCGGCCGGGCCTAGAGCCGGCGCCAGCGCGGCGGGTCGAGCGCCGTGTAGAGAAGGCTCACCATGGCGGCGAGGTCGAGCAGGTAGAGGTAGCGATAGTCGCAGGCCACCGAGATCACCGCGAAGGTCGCCACGAAGACCAGCGTCCCGCCGAGCAGCGCCACGAACACCCAGTCCGCCGGAGTCCGCCGCCTCAGCAGGAGCACGATCACGCCCAGCGCCGCCACCGCCCAGGTCAGGTGGGAGAAGACCGGCGTGCCGTAGAACCGCCTGGCGTAGTCGGCCAGGCCCTGGTCCTGCCGGTCGATGCCGCTCTGGATATTGAGGTCACGCACCATGGCGTCGGGCCCGCTGACGCCCACGGTCACCGGCAGGCATTGCTCCAGCTTGGGCGTCAGGAAGGTCCAGCGGAAGACGTCGGCCCGCTGCAGCAGATAGGCGGCCGGATAGTGGATGATGATCCGCCGCCACTGGGCGTTCATCGCCGCATCCGGCACGTGCCACAGCGTCCTGCGGAAAGTCTCGTCGAGATCCAGCGTGTCGACCCGGCTGGCGGAGTAGATCAGGTTGGACTTGGCTTCTAGCAGGGCCTGGGCGGCCGGATCGACCTTGCCGATCTCCTTGAGCCGCAGGCTCATGTGGTGAGCCTTGGCGCCCACGATGTCGTAGTGCTCGAGGATCAGCGAGGCCGCGTTGGGCCGCAGTTTGGCCTGGGTCTCGGAGGGGGTGGCGATCCTGTTGATCCCCAGCGCCAGCAGGCCCGCAGCCGCCAGCGCGCCCAGGCCCCAGGCGAGGCTCCGCCGCCAGCCGCCGGCCCGCGCGGTCCAGGCCAGGACCCCGGCCGCGGCGATCACCAGCACAGCGCCGTTCTGCCGCGCGAGCGCCGCCAGCGCCAGGCAGACGAGTGCGCCGGCCAGTGGCAGGATGGGCGGCCGCGCGGACCAACGCTCCGCCGCATGGGCCAGCATCACGAACGCCGCGATAGTCAGGTTGGCGAAAAGCACGTCTCGCCAGACGATCCCCTGATAGATCAGAATCTGCGGGGTCAGCAGCACCAGCACCCCCAGGCCCACCGCCAGCCAGGTGGACCGTGGCCGAAGCCTGGTCAGCGACATCAGGCTGAGGAATAGCAAGGCCGCCGAGGCGGTCACATAGAGGCCGGTCCCCGCGACCAGGCCATCAAAGGGCTTGAGGATCCAGGAGGATACAGCCGGGGCCCAGGTCTGGCGCACGCCGGTGCGCGCCTCCGTCAGGGCCACCACCGAATCCAGGGACATCTGCCCCGGGATGTTGGCGGCGAGCGTCAGCAGCAGACCGGCGGCCATGAGGATGCGGAACGCTCCGCCCGCCCTGTCCTTGCCGGTTGACTGATTCGCGTCGCTCAAACGTCCGCCCCCGCTGCGCCCACAGGTAAAAGGCTCACCATCGGTTGGGAAGCGGCAAAAGACTTGGGGAGCGGCGCGGCGGCTTGCTAAGGAATTGGCCAAGGGAAATCAAACCGGGAGGAGCCTTCGGATGAGCGGTGCTCGCGACTCTGCGGCCGTGCTCGCCCGATTCCCCAAGAGCCGCCCACCGCTGCCGCCCCGCCTGGAGGCGATCTACACCCGGCAGTATCTGGAAAACCGCGGCGGCGAGACGCCGGCCGCCTCCCTGGCTCAGTGGCTGGAGGCCTGGCTGCACCATCAGGTCGCCGCCGACGTGAAGACCGCCGCCACCTCCGGCGAAACCCTGGAACTGGGCGCCGGCACCCTCAACCAGCTCGCCTATGAGCCCGCCGGCCCCGCCTACGACATCGTCGAGCCCTTCGCCGAACTGTTCAGCGACTCGCCCCTGAAGGGCGGGGTGCGGACCACCTACAGCGACATCCGCGAGGTTCCCGCCGGGCGGACTTACGCGCGGATCACCAGCGTGGCGTCGCTCGAGCACATCTGCGACCTGCCCTTCGTCCTGGCCCGCGCCGCGCGCCTGCTGGCGCCGGGCGGGACGCTGCGCGCGGCGATCCCCAGCGAGGGTGGCTTTCTGTGGACCCTTGGCTGGATGGCCACCACCGGTCTGGAATTTCGCCTGCGCCATGGCCTCGACTACGGCCAGCTGATGGCCCACGAGCACGTCAACGACGCCCGCGAGATCGAGACCCTGGTGCGCGCCCTGTTCGAGGAGGTGGCGGTCAAGAGCTTCGGCCTCGGCCGCCAGCTGTCGCTCTATCGTTTCCTGGCAGCGCGCAAGCCGCGCCTGGACGTCGCGGCGGAATGGGAGGCCCGTTTCGCCGGAGCGGCCCCGGCGGAGCGCCCGGTCGCCGCCCGCGCCTAGGCGAGGCCCCCTCAGCTGCGCAAGGCCACCGCCCCAGGCGCCGCCGGGGTCCGCGCGTAGCAGGACGCGGTGACGCCCGCGCTGCTGGTCAGCTCCACCCGCAGCGAGGCCTCGCGACCGCGGACGGTCGGCTCGAAGCGCCAGCGGACCGGCGTGTTGAGCGCGCCGGGGAAGAACCTCGCGACGTCGGTGTTGTCGGCGGTGGGGGACATAGCGCCGGCGTGGGCGCCGTCGACGAACAGCTCGGCGCGGACGATCTGGCCGCCGGGATTGGGGTCGACGCCCCAGCCGCTCCAGCCCTCCTCGCTCGCGCCGGCGGCCGCGAAGCCCGCCAGCGGCAAGGCAGTGATCCGCAGGCCGGACACGTCAGCCTCCGGTCCGGCCACCACGTAGAGGTCCTGGTTCTCGAAGATCGCCCGCGGGAACACCGCGAACTGGGCCTTGGACCCGGCCGCCTCGCGGATGGCGCGCTCGACATAGCCGCGCTGGACGTAGCTCATGCCGTAGACGCGCGGATCCAGCGACCCGCTCTCGCTCCATTCGGCGAAGCCGATCCCTTGCGGTCCGATCGCCTGGTCCTGCGGGGCGTAGGCCGCGTCATGCACGGAAAAGGCCAGCAGGCCGCGCGGGCCGGTGATCTCGTAGAGGCGCTTCAGCCACCGCTGGAAGAGGCTATCCGGCAGGTGCGAGAACACCGAGCCCGCGAACACCACCGAATAGCTGAGCGGCAAGGCGAACCGGTCGGGGTCGCTCGTCGACACCAGGCCGTTAACGCCGAAGGTCTCCGCCTGCCAGGCGATGGCGTCAGGATAGATGTCGCAGGCCCAGATGCGCTCGCGCGGCAGGTGATGGCGCAAGGCCCTGGTCAGCCGCCCCCAGCCGGACCCGAAGTCCAGCACCCGGTCGAGCCCGGGGAATCCGCCCAGGTGGTCAACGATCTGGCGGTAGACCGCGAAACTGCGCAGCGCCGATTCCACGTAGCGGAAGAAGGCCGCGCCGGCGCGTCCCGGATAGCCCGGCAATATGCCCTTGAAGAACATCTCGTCGCCGGGGCCCAACCCCAGGTGGAAGGCGTCCGGATCGAACCCGGACCGGACGAGCAGGTCGCGAACGAAGGCCTGGTAGGCGGGATCGAGGTCGTCGATGTGCATGGCCCGTTAGCGTTCCGCGCCCTGGGTCCGGGGCCGTCGGAAATCCGGATCGACGGCGGCGTAGACCAGGCCGCTCAGGGCGGCCAGGTCGGTGAAGTAGAGGTAGCGGTAGTCGCAGGCGATCGAGATGATGAAGAAGCTCGCCATGAAGGCGACGCCCGAGAGCTGCATGGCGGCGAGCGCGATGTCGGCCGGCTGCCGCCGCCACAGGAACAGGCCCGCCAAGATCAGCGAGATCGCGCCGTAGAACAGGTGCGAATAGACCGGCGTATCGAGGAACCAGCTCGAGTAGTTGCTGAGCTCGATATCGGATTGCACGTAGCGGTGTGCGAGCTTGAGCGGCCCCATCTTCTCGGCCGGGGCGTCGACGCCGACGTAGACCGGCAGGCACCAGTCGATCACCGGCGGGGCGACCAGCCAGCGGAAATCCTCCCAGCGGACCTTCAGGTAGAGCGCTGGGTGCTTGAAGATCAGGTCGAACCACTGCCTGCCGGAGGCCGCCTCAGGCATCTTCCAGAGCGCGTCGCTCAGCGCCTGGTCGCGGTCGATGAAGTCCACCCGGCGGCCGGAATATTCCAGCGGCGCGCGCTGCAGGATCATGGCGGTGTCGACCGGGTCGTCGGCGGCCATGATCGGCAGCCGGTAACTGGGGTCCATGGCGACCGCGCCGATCAGGTCGTAGTTCTGGACGATCCGAAGGCCCGTCTTGACGCCCGGCTCGGGTGGCCCATGCGGCGGGACCGAGAGCACGGTCATGGCCTGGCCGACGACCGCAACGGCCAGAAATCCGCCGACACCGTAGGCGATCCCCTTTCGCCAGCGCCATCCTTGCGCGCCTTGGGCCGCGCCGGCGATCCAGCCCAGCGCGATGGCGCCCAAGAGGGCCACGATGATGCCGTTCTGGCGGACCTGGCTGGCCACAGCCAGCAGCAGCAGGGCGGCGATCAGGAACAACCAGCGCCGACCCGTCTTCGGCCAGATCCGCGCGGCGTGGGACATGCAGACCAGGCCCGCGATCGCGGTGTTGGCGAAGGCGATGTCCTTCCAGACGATCGCCTGGTAGATCAGCAGCTGCGGCGTGAGCACCACCAGGGCCGCGACGGGAACCGCCCACCAGCTCGTCCGGGGCCGAAGGTCCGTGAACGAGGCCAGGCTCGTGAACAATATCAGCCCGCTCACCGTCACATAGAGCGCGGTGCCCGGCACCACCGAGTCGAACACACCCAGGATCCAGGCGTAGAGCGCCGGACCCCAGGTCTCGCGCAGATGGAAATGGCCCTCGTAGAGCTGGGCGACCGAGTCGTAGGAGAGGTGTCCGGGCAGGTTGGCGCCCAGCATGACCAGGAGGCCGATCGCCAGCACCGCGCGCAAGGTCGAGCGCGGATTGATCTGCAATCGAAGGCCCGTCATCCGCCCGTCAAATCCCCCAAGACCACCGGCCGCGCAAGGGTTTGGTACGGCGCTTGGCCACCGATGAGAAGCGCGAAAAAGCGCGCGCCTTGGCGGGGCCCGGCAATCGTGGTGAGTTGCCGGCGCATGACCGTCGTCTATGTCCTCGCCCACTTCGACGACGAATACCTCGCCCTGCCCTTGATCCGGCGCGCGGTCGCGGAGAGCCGCGACCATCTGTTCGTCCACGTGGTCGACTACCGCAATCCGAAGATGGGCGCGCGGCGGCGCCGCGAGACCATCGCCTTCCTGGCCGCCCAGGGCATTCCGGCGACGTCGCAGATTCACCTGGGCACTGGAACCGGCTGGTGGGACGGCGAGCTGCATCGCCATGTGGGACCGGCCTACGAGGCTTTGAAGGCCGCCGTCCCCGGCCCGGTTGAGCGCGTGGTGACGCCGGCCTGGGAGGGCGGCCATCCCGACCACGATATCTGCGCGGCCCTGGGCGTGAAGCTCGCGGCCGAGCGCGGCGGGGTCCCCGTCGACCAGATCTGCCTCTACCAGGGCAAGGGCCTACCCTGGATTTTCTACCGGGCCTGCCGCCCGCTGGCCGAGAACGGGCCGGTCCGGACGCTGCGCCTGAGCGCCCGGGAGTGGTTGAGCTGGCTGGCGGCTGTCAGGGCCTTCCCTTCACAGCTCAAGGCCTGGTCGGGGCTGCTCCCCGGCATGATCTGGACCTTCGCCCGGCAAGGCGACTTCCGCTACCAGGGCCTCGATTCGGGGCGCATCGGCAGGCCGCCGCACGACGGGGGCCTACTCTACGAGCGGATGTTCCGGACGCCCTATGCGGTGGTCCGCGCGGCGGTCGACAGCCTGGCCGCGGACGGCAAGGCGCCCTGGACGCCGCCCAAGTCCCTCACATGAGCGACCTCACGTTCCGTCCCGCCGCGCACGAAGACCTCGACCGCACGGTCGAGCTGATGGGCCTGGGCTTTCCGGCCGCTCACAAGTTCAGCCGCGGTTTCCTGCAGTGGCAGTACTACGAAAATCCGGCCGGCCCGCCGCTGGGCTGCAATATCGACGACGGCGCCCGCCTGATCGGCCATCTGATGGGCATTCCGCTGAACGTGCGCCTGCGGGGCCGGCCCACCGTCGTCACCCTGATCATGAATGTCGCAACCCACCCGGACTACCGCGGCCGGGGCCTCTTCCTGGAGCTGGTTCGGCGGGTGGCGCAGATGTCGGCGGAGCGCGGGCATGAAGGCGTCGTGGGTGTCGCCAACCAGCAGACCGAGCGGGCCTACCGCACCAGGCTCGGTTTCCAGAACGTCGCGGGTCTAGACGCCCACGTGGAGCTCCTGCCCCAGAGGATCGACATGGCCGCGGCGCTCGCCCGCGCCGACTTCGCCCACCGCTGGACCGACGAGACGCTCGCCTGGCGCTTGAGGAACCCGGCCAACCCCTTGCGGATCGCCGGCGGGACCGCCGACAGCCTGATCGTCGAGGGCGCCTCGAGCCTGCCGCTGATCCGCGCCCGCGGCCTCATCCCGCGCGAGGGTCTGAGCGCATCGGGGCGCGGCGTGGTTGCGGGCCCCGGCGTCGTGCTAGGCCTGACGCCGAAGGGAACGGCGCGGCGGAGCTTGTCCGTGACCATACCCGAGCGCCTGCGCCCCTCGCCGCTCAGGATGATCTGGCTCAATCACAAGGTCCCGGGCGACCAGCTGGACCCCGACCGGATCCTGTTCAGCTTCCTGGACTTCGATGCGTTCTGACTAGCCGGCGAGCGCGCGCTGGCCCTGCATGATCA
The DNA here is from genome assembly GCA_003136395.1 of Phenylobacterium sp. Taxonomy (GTDB): domain Bacteria; phylum Pseudomonadota; class Alphaproteobacteria; order Caulobacterales; family Caulobacteraceae; genus Phenylobacterium. Next base: position 10,988 of record PLEH01000094.1, on the reverse strand, counting down.
CCGCGAAGCCGCCCAGCATCAGCGCGTAGCCCACCGCGAACCGCCAATCGAGCGGCTCCTTGAACACCAGCCAAGCCACCAGCGGCACCAGGCCCGAGCCGACGATGGAAAAGGCGTAAGCGGTCGAGAGCGGCACCCGGGTCAGGATGTAGAACCAGAAGAGCGCGGTCAGGCCGTACCAGGCGAAGGCGCCGATGAGCGGCACATTGGTGACCAGCTTGACCGCCAGCGGCCCGGAGAGCCTGGCGTTGTTCACCGCGGCGAACTTGAAAAGCGTCTGGCCGATCGGCAGCGCCAGGGAAAAGCCGGCGCACATAAGGGCGTCCTTGAGGATCACTTGGCGGTCTCCTCGGCTTCCATCCTGGCGATTGTGCGCAGGTAGGGGTGGATCGGGCGGCTCGGCACGTTCAGCACGTCGAAGTTCAGCGCCTGCATCAGCAGCTGCGCGCCCAAAATCACCGGCAGGGCCGCGGCCATGACCACGCCGGCCGAGGCGGCCGTCTTGTGCGGCGTGGTCATGTAGTGAACGGCGTAGACCACCCCGAACAGCATGAAGAGCACGCCGAACACCAGCTCCAGACTGGCGGCCGAGAAGTCGCGCACGAAATACTGGCCCAACACCCGCTGGAAAAAGTTCTTCATGTGCTTGAGTGCGAAGGGCCCGACGATGGCGCCGATCCGGATGTTGGAGACCTCGCGGCCGTAACGGGCCGGCATCGGCACGTCGCGCACCACCGCGCGCAGGGTGCCCAGGTGGTAGAGAAAGTCGGTCTCGAAGAAGAACCGGCGCGAGACCCGCTTTTCGATCGCCATCCTGGCCACTTGGCCCTCGATGGCGGTGTAGCCGTTGGTGGGGTCGAAGATGTTCCAGTAGCCGGTGGAGAGCTTGGCCGCGAAGCTCAAGGCGGCGTTCCCCAGCACCCGGATCGTCGGCATGGTTTGCAGGTGACTGATCGAGGTGAAGCGGTTGCCCTTGGCGTAGTCGGCCTCGCCCAGCAGGATCGGGGCCACCAGGTGGGCGATATAGCCCAGGTCCATCTGGTCGTCGCCGTCGACCTTGACCAGCACCTGGCCGCCGCGGGCGATCGCCTCGCGGTAGCCGGCCATGGTCGCCCCGCCGACGCCCTGGTTCTGGGCCAGGCGCACCACCACGACCCGCTTGTCCTTGTTGTTCGCCTCGATGAAGTCGCCGGAGTGCTCGGGGCAGGCGTCGTCGACACAGACGATGCCGTCCACCCAGGCCGGGGTCTTGGCGATCACGTCCAGGATGTGGGCCTTGACCTTGTAGCAGGGGACCACCAGCCACACCCCTGCCCCGTCCAGGGTGGGATCGAAGGCGCGCAGCAACCGGCGCCGCTCCTCCTGGGGCTTTCCCCTGACCTCAACGGTCTTGCTGATGGACGCCATGCGCCCGGCTAACACGGAAGGCCGCACACTGGCAAAGCGCTGTAGGGTGGCGTCCTTGCGCCTCAAGAGTCGGCCTGATACCAGCGCCCTTCGTCGGGAGAGCCCCTAGCGGGAAGAATGGACACCGCCACCCACATGCTGCGGACCGGACGGCGCGGAGCGCTGTTCGAGGTCCAGATGGCGCTTCGCGACCTGCGCGCCTCGCTGCAACGGATCGACCTGGCGTGGTCGCTGGCCTGGCACGACGTGGTCTCGCGCTATCGCGGCTCGATCCTGGGGCCCCTGTGGATCACGATCTCCATGGGCGTGATGGTGCTGGGCATTGGCCTGCTCTGGGGCGAGGTGTTCCGCGTTTCGGTCCACGATTTCATACCGTTCGTGGCGCTCGGCATCGTCTTCTTCGGGACCGTCACCGGCACCATCAATGAGGGCTGCGACACCTTCGTGCAGGCTGCGGGCATGCTGTCCCAGACCAGCCTTCCCATGTTCACCTTCGTCTGGCGCACGGTGTTCCGGAACCTGATCAATCTCGGCCACCACCTGGTGATCGTGCTGGCCGTGCTGGTCTATTTCGGCTCCTGGCGGACGGCGAACTATCCGGTCGCGGCCATGGGCCTCATCTTCCTGGTCCTCAATGCGGCGTGGCTGTCGATGCTGGTCGCGATCGTCTCCGCGCGTTTCCGCGACATCCCGCAGATCGTCCAGTCCATCACCCAGGCCGCGGCGATCATGACGCCGGTCTTCTGGCCGCCCGACCGCATCCCGGCGAGATACCACCTGATCCTCGATCTCAACCCCTTCTATCATCTGCTACAGGCCGTCCGGGCGCCCCTGATGGGCCTGGGCGTGGCTCCGCATACCTACCTGTTCCTGGCCGGCATGGCGGTGGTGGGCTGGGCGCTCACCTTCAGCCTCTTCGCCAACACCCGACGACGGATCGTGCATTACCTATGAAGGCGCCCCCGGTCTCCATCTCCTGCCAGGACCTGACGCTGCGGTTCCCGGTCTATGGGGTCGACGCCAAGTCGCTGAAGAAGCACCTGGCCAAGATCACTGTTGGCGGGAAGCTCGCCCGCAGCCACGGCGCGACGGAAGTCACCGCCCTCAGCAACCTGAACCTGGAACTCAAGGCCGGCGACCGGCTGGGCCTGGTGGGCCACAACGGGTCGGGCAAGACCACGCTGCTGCGCGCGCTCTCCGGCGCCTACGAGCCCGACGAAGGGACCATCGAGGTGCAGGGCCATGTCGCGGCCCTCCTGGACCTCAACCTCGGCATCGACCCCACGGCGACCGGGTTCGACAACATCCGCCTGCGCGGCCGGATCGCCGGCCTGTCGTCGAAGGAGATCGACCAGCGGCTGCCGGAGATCGCCGAATTCTCCGGCCTCGGCGCCTTCCTGGCCATGCCGGTGAAAACCTATTCGGCGGGGATGCAGGCGCGCCTGGCCTTCGCCGCGGCCACCGCTGTCGAGGCCGACGTCCTTTTGATGGACGAATGGATCGCGGTGGGCGACGCGGACTTCCAGAAGATCGCCCACCGGCGCCTCCTGAAGCTCGTGGAGCGGGCCGGCATCCTGGTCCTGGCCAGCCACGACGTGGAGCTGCTCAGGCTCTACTGCAACAAGGTCATGCGGCTGGAGGGTGGCGTCGCGTCGGCGGTCACGCCCATCAAGAACCTCGACGAACTGATGGCCGCCTAGATTGCGGCGCAATCGGCTAGGCTGGTAGACCGCTGCGGGTGGCGCCCCGAACAGGCCACCCGCAAAGGCATCCTCTTGGACGTCATCTTCACCATCGTCTCCCGCAACTACGCGGCTCAGGCCGCCACGCTGATGGAGTGCCTCGCGGCCCACGAGCCCGAGGCGCGGCGCGTGGTGGTCGCGACCGACGGACCGATCCCGGCGCTGGAGCGCCTCGCAGAGGTGATCGACGCGCGCGACCTCGACGTCCCCTACCCGGCCATGAGCGTCTATTACGACGCCTTGGAGCTGAACACGGCGGTGAAGCCGTACGTTTTCCGGAAGTTCCTGACCGAGTCCGGCGCCCGTTCGGTCACCTACCTCGACCCTGACATTTTCGTCTTCCGGCCGCTGGACGCCGTGCGCCAGGGCCTGGCCGAGGCGCAGCTGGCGCTGACCCCGCACCTGACGCGGCCGCTGCTCGGCTCGGCCATGCCCAACGACCATGCGATCCTGCGCTCGGGCTCCTACAACCTGGGTTTCTGCGCGGCCCGCGCCGAGCCCAAGGTCGTCGCCCTGATGAGTTGGTGGGCCGACCGCTGCGAGTTCGACTGTCGCGTCGACCTGGCCAATGGCCTCTTCACCGACCAGCGCTGGATGGACCTGGCCCCCGGCTTCGTGGACAGCCTCGAGGTCTTAAGAACCCCCACCCTCAACCTCGCCTACTGGAACCTGGAAGGCCGCACCCTCGCCAGGGCCAAGGACGGCTGGACAGTGGATGGCGAACCGCTGGCCTTCTTCCACTATTCCGGCTTCGACCCCGCGCGGCCCGACGTGCTCTCCAAGCACCAGGACCGGGTCCGCGTCACGCCCGGCTCACCTCTGGCCGAACTGCTGGCCGACTACGCCGCGGCGATGCTGCGGAACGGCCACGAGACCAGCCGCGAGGTCCCCTACGCCAACCTCAGGTTCCCCTCCGGCCGCCTCGTCACCGGCGCGATGCGCCGCCGCGCCCTGCGCGCCGCCCGCGACGGCAAGGACTTCTCGCAGGGCCTCACCGCCGCCGTGGAGGCCTGGGTGGACGCGCCCGACCCGGAGGCGGGCTTGCCGGGCCTGCCCGATGTCACGCGGACCATGGACCAGGTCTGGCGCGACACGCCCACCGGCTTTCAGCTCGACCACGAGGCCGGCCGCCTGGGTTTCCACCAGTTCTTCGCCGAACACGCCGCCACGCTCGGGGCCGACGCGATCGCAGGCTCCGCCGCCCAGGCCCTCCTGGCCGCCTGGCGCAGCGGGACCCGCGAGCCCGATGCCTCGGTCTGGGGCGAAGCGCCCTGGCGGGGCCCGGTCGCCGGCGCCCTCGACTGGCTGCGCGAACCCTCCGCGGACGGGACGCCGCGGGCCGCCAAGGCCCTGCTGGCCGCCAGAAGCGACCTGCGCGCCAAGTTCGCCGGCGACGGCGCAGGCCTGATCGCCTGGTGCCTAGGCGCCGAGGCCGCCGCCGGGCGTTTCGCGCCGGACCTGCTGCCAAAGGGCGTCATCGAGGCCCTGGCCCGCGATCCGGCGCCTCTGCTGGACGCCGCGCGCCTCGCCGAACCTGGCGCCAATGACCTCAAGCGCACGCTCTCCGCCGGCTTCGGCGTGGCCGCGCGCGCCGGTTGGCCGGAGACCTTGACCGAAGCCCTGCGCGCACCGCACCTCGCGCCGGCCGCGGCGCAGCCTCCGCCGTTCGTACGGCTGTTCCTGGAGATCTGGGAGAGCCGGGTGGACCTGCAGCGGCACTTCCCGCTGCGCTCCGGCGCCGAGCGGTTCAGATACCTGCGCTGGCTGGTGGGCGGAGGCCTGGCCGAATACGGCGTCGAGTTCGACGCCCTGCCGCCCTCGGTTCGCCTGCACCCCCAGATGCAGCTTGCCCGCCTGACCGTGCGCCAGCGCCCGCCCGCCGCTCGGACGGTCGCGTCCAGCCGCGTCGCCGAGCTATGGGTTGTGGAAGGCGCCGAACTGGCGAAGGAGGCCGCCGCCGACCGCCTGGTCTATGAGGCCGGCGCCGGCCGCTTCCTCGGGCCCGCCGGCCCGGCCTCGCCTCCGGCGCAGGCCGACCTGGTGCGCTTCCTGACCCACCCCGACCTGGTCCCCGCCGACGCCGTCGCCCTGCACAGCCGCGGCGTGCGCTGGAGCCGCGCCGTGGGCGTCTGGGACGCCGCCACCGCAGGCGCCCTGAGCGCCGACACCGTCGGCCTGAGCTTTGTCGACGAGGTCTGGGCGCCGGGCGCCGGTGACTTCTTCCGGCCCGTGAAGACGCAAGGCCCCGTCGCCGCATGAGCGCCTTAGGCGCCGCGCGCCGGCTGTGGCGAACGGTCATGCCGGAGCCCCTGCGCAAGCTCGCCGGGCCCGCGCTCAACATGGTGCTGGAAGCCTATGTGCGGTCGGCCGCCCGCCGGCCCCACGGCGCCGACACCGCCAGCGGCCCGATCAAGATCGTGGGCTATTTCGCGGGCTCCCACGGGATCGCGGCCTCGGCGCGACTGGCGGCGCGGGCCTTCGAGGCCCTGGGCGTCCCCGTCGAGCGGATCGACGTCACCGACGCCAGGCTCGACTGGAACGGCCGGCTGGCGCAGCCCGTGTCGGCCTCGGCGTGGATCTTCCACCTCAACCCGCCAGAACTGCTGGCGGCCCTGGCCTGCCTCGGTCCGAAGCAGCTGATCGGACCCCGCTACGGCTATTGGGCCTACGAACTGCCGCGCGCGCCCGCCCGCTGGCTGAAGGACGCGGCCCTGGTGGACGAGGTCTGGGCCCCCAGCCGCTACACTGCCGACGCCCTGGCGGGCGCGGCCTCCCCGGTGCGGGTCGTGCCGCATCCGCTGTTCCTGGAGGACTACGTCCACGTCGTCCCGGCCCCGCGCCGCGCGGCCTTCCAGGGTGTCAGCGTCTTCGACTTCAACTCCTCGCTCGCCCGCAAGAACCCTGAGGGCGCCATCGCGGTTTGGCGGCGTGCCTTCGGCGGCGACCCCAATTGCGAACTGACCCTGAAGACTCAGAACGGCGAGGCCTTCCCGGAGGCCCTGGCCGCGCTCAGGGCCGCCGCGCCAGCCAACATCCGCCTGGTCGACCAGACCTGGCCCTACGCCGATGTCCTCGGCCTGATCGCCGGCGCGGACGTCCTGGTGTCCCTGCACCGCGCCGAGGGGTTCGGCCTCACGCCGGCCGAGGCCATGGCGCTGGGGACGCCGGTCCTCGCCACCGCCTGGTCCGGTGTCCTCGACTTCATGGACGCGGACTGCGCCCTGCTGGTCCCCTCGGTCCAGACCCCGGTCGACGACCCGCAGGGAATCTACCGTGGCCGCCAGACCTGGGCCGAGCCGGACTTCGCCGCCGCAGCCGACGCGCTGACCCGCCTGCGCCACGATCCAGGCCTGGGCCGCCGGCTGAGCGAGGCCGCTCGCGCCCGCGTGGCCCGCCAGCTCTCGCCCCAGGCCTGGTTCACCACCCTACCGGAGCCGGTGAAGGCCGCAGCCATGGCGGCCGTCCGTCGCTAGGGGTCGAGCTCCTCCGGCGGCCGCACCTTCTGGAACCGCCAGAGCAGCAGGAGGTCGTAGGTGATCTTCAGCGAGCCGCCGATCACCAGCGGCCAAGCGAAGGGGGTGAGGCTGAACAGCAGGCCCGCCAGCGACGGGCTGAAGGCCGACGCGAGGCTCCGGGGCACATTGGTCACCCCGGCCGCCGCCGCCCGCTCGGCCGGGGTGACGATGGCCATCACGTAGGAGGTCCTGGCCGGCACATCCATGTTCGACAGAAGCGCGCGCACGAACAGCAGGGCGAAGGCCACTGTCACATTGGGCGCGAAGGCCACGGCGATGACGCAGAGGCTCGCCGGGATGTGGGTGAAGACCATGGTCCGGATCAGGCCGATGCGGGTGGCCAGCACCGGGGCGGCGAGCTGCGATACGGCCGAGAGCGTCCCGGTCCAGAAGAAGAAGGCGCCGGCCGCGCCCAGCGACAGGCCGAAGCGGTGGAACAGCCACAGCGCGAACAGCGACTGGACCATGAAGCCGCCGCCGAAGGAATCCAGGCTGAAGAGGGCCGCCAGGCCATAGACGTTGCGCCGGGAGGGCCCCAGCGGCGTGCGCGGCGCGTCGGCCTCTACGGGCGCATCGGGCAGGCTGCGGTAGAGGGCCGCGGAGATCAGGCCGAGCAGGCCGTAGGCCGCGAAGGCCCCCTCGATCAGGGTCAGTTGCGCGAGCCCCGTGACCGCCCGCAGCGGAACCAGCAGGCCGACGCTCAGCGCTCCGAGCGCCGCCATCAGCGAGCCGGAGAGGTTGTAGCGGGCGAAGAGGTGGGTGCGCAGCGACGGCGCGCCCGCATGGGCTAGCAGCGACTGTTCCAGAGGCAGGAAGGCGCTCACGTCGCCGCCCGACGGATTCAGCGTGCCGACGAATCCCACGACCGCCAGAACCCAGAAGGTGTTGATCTGGGAGAAGGCCAGACCCGTCGCCGCCATCAGTACGCAGGCCGCGAACAGCAGGCGCCTGGCCGGAAACCGGTGTCCAGCGAGCCCCACCGCCAGGGTCAGCGCCGCCGAACCCAGCAGCGTCGCCGTCGTCAGCACGCCGACCCGGAACGCGCTGAAGCCCAGCGTCGTCAGATAGACCGGCAGCAGCAGCGCGGTGAAGCCGTCGCCGAAGCCGCGCACGCCCCTCGCCGCGATCAGGATGCCTGCGGGCCGCAACGCCTCAGGACCTAAGCGTCGTGATGTCGGTCAGGGGCGGACCCTCGCGGACGGTCTTGTTGCGGTAGATCACGGCGCCGATGAGGTTCGGCCGCCGGCCGACCGCCGCCAGGAACTCCGGCCAAAGTTCGGACGGCACCCAGAGGCACGGCGCCCGCGGGTCCTCGTCGATCGCCACGTCCACCAGTTCGCGCGCCTCCATGGGGCCATCCTAGTGTCCCGATTCCGAAGTTCGCAATCGCATGCGGCTGGCGCCGGACGAACTTCGGAATCGATGGGGACACCAAGCAAGTGAAAGGTTCTTAGTGTGCTTCTTTGGACTTGAAGTCCGCTCGGCGCTTGGCATTTGGCGAGGCGAACTTCAAATCCAGCACACTAAACCAGCCAGTCGATCAGGCCGAGCTTGGCCATCCAAGCCAGGCCCATCTCCACCACCCGCCGCCGTTCCACCGGGAAGGCGATCAGCACCTCGCGGGCGCTCCGGGCCTGGCCGGAGGCGAGCAGGTCGAGGGCCTCGGCGCACTCTTCCAGCGTCGCGCGCAGGCCGTTGAAGGCGGTGTCGAGCGCGGCGGTGAGGTTGCGCACGTCGTCGCCTTTGGCGCCCGGCGTGGCCGCGAGCCGCGTGTCCGGCGTCAGGACATGGGTGGGAAAGCCCGCGAACGCGACGAAGGGATCGCCGCGCACCGGATCGGCCTTGCTGCGCACCACAGGATCGAGCGAGGCGCGGCGGATGTCGCCCAGTTCCTCGGCCAGGGCGGCGTACTGAGGTGCGACGACCGACCAGTCAAAGGCGGTGCGGATCCGCTCCCGCCCCGCGGCGCCCATCGTCCGGCGCAGATCCGGCGAGCTGGCCAGCGCCGCGATCGCCTCTGCCGCGCGGCCCACATGCACGGCGGTGTGTTGCGAGACCTCGCCCACGTAGCTCTGGTAGGACGCCACCTGGAACAGATGACGGACGATCATGGTGGTTCCGAGCCCGCTCCTGGGTCCGCCCAGCGTCGGAATCAGGAAGCCCTCGACCCCGTCGCGCACTGTCGAGCGATATCCGTCCCAGTCGCTGGCCACCACCGGCAGGCCGGCGGCCATGGCCTCGATCGGGGTGATGCCGAAGGTCTCCTGGATGTTGTCCACCAGCGAGAGGAAGATGTCCGCGCCCGCCCAGAGCTCGCCCAGCAGGGTGCGGTCATTGCCGTCCAGGAAATGGACCGGCACATCGGGCGCATGGGCCTTCGCGGCCTCCTCGTATCGCCCGCGGTCCGCTGGACCGGGGAACCAGCCGGCCATGGCGAAGTGCAGCCTCACGCCGGCAGTCCCGGCCGCCCGCTGCACGGCCTGGAACATGGCCTGCGGATAGGCCTTCTCGAAGAACGACAGCCGCCCGACCCAGAGCACCAGGACGTCGGCGTCCTTCAGGCCAAGCTCCGCCCGGACCTTGGCGCGCGCCTCCGGCCGGTCGGCGAAGTCGGCGAACCGCTGGCCGTCGACACCCAGGGGCACCACCGGCAGGTGCGGCCATGGCGGCGGCGCGCCGCCGGTGCGTTCGGCCAGGAAATCGCCCCAGCCCTCGAACATCTGGGTCACAGCGTCGCGCACGCTGGGCGAGGTGCAGATGATCGCATCCCAGGGATGGATCGGAGCGGCCAGGGCCATGGCGATGGTCTGGCGGATGGCGGGCGGCGCAAGCGTGTGGACCAGGCCCATCAGGCTGTAGGCCCGGTCGCCAACCGTGATGCGCCTGAGCCAGGCGAGGTCCTGCAGGTCGGCCTGGCCACGTAGCAGGGTCCCGGCCGCCTTGGGCGGTCCCTGGTTGAGCGCCGAGCCGGGGACCACCTGGGTCGTCGACGCGGTCCCGGCGATCATCGCCTCGTGCAGATGCGCTTGGTTGACCGGCACGACCGAGAGGATGTCCACCTGCTCGAAACCGCCATGCCGAGCCATGGCCCGGAAGAGCTCCAGATTTGCGACATCCTTGCCGAAGGGATTGTCGCCCAGGCCCATGTCGCCCCGGGGATGCAGAATCGAGAGCCTAGAGGCCACGGAGGCTCCTGGCGCGCCGCGCGGTCGCGGCGGTTCGGTCGGCGTCGGGCGTTTGGCCGAATGCTGTCACTTTGGCTCCCCGTCAATGGACTTCGAGGTTAGATACTGCGGGCGCTTCGGACAATGCGGGCGCGGCGTGAGACGGCCAGAGGGCGGATGCAGGGCGAGATCGAGGACGGGAGTTTCGAGCAAGGCGCGGAGCTGCAGAAGGCGAGCCGATTCGCCGAGGCGAGCGAGGTCTATCTGCGCCTCGCCAGCAAGGTGCTGACGGTCAACCTGGCGATCAACCTGGGCATCTGTCTGACCGAGATCGGCGACTTTCCCCGCGCCCAGCACTACCTGCGCCTCGCGGCGGGCGCACGGCCTGACAATGTCGAAATCCGTCGCCTGCTGGGTTTCGCCTATGCCGAGGGCGGCCTTACCGACCAGGCCGAGGCGGAATATCGCACCGGGCTGGCGACCAAGCCTGGGGACGAAGGGACGCTGCTGGCGCTCGGCGGGCTCTATCTTTCGCTGGGACGCTACGCCGAAGGTTGGCCGCTGCTGGCCACCCGCGTGGCGCTTCACCCCGGCGTCGTGCCGCCGATCTCGCTCACCTTCCCGGAGTGGCGCGGTGAGCCCCTGGCCGGCAAGTCGGTGCTGATCTGGGTTGAGCAGGGGTACGGCGACCAGATCCAGATGGCCCGGTTTACCGCCGAACTGAAGGCGCGGGGCGCATCGCAGGTGAGTCTCGGATGCCGCCCGCCGCTGACGCGCCTGTTCTCGACCCTCGACAGCGTTGACGTGGTGATCCCGGTGCCGACCGGCGCCAAGATCGGGGTGGATATCCACGACTACTGGAGCCGATGTTTCTCCCTGCCCGAGCGACTGGACGTCACCCTGGAGACGCTGCCGACCCAGCCCTATCTCTCGGTCCCCGCCGACCGGCGCGCGCGCTGGGCGGAATTCGGGGGCGACGCGCGGGTTGGCCTCATCTGGCAGGTCAGTCCCACGGGCTTCAACGCCCCGCACAAGCGCATGCCACGCGACCAGGCCCAACGGCTGCTGGACGCCGGCGCGATCAGCCTGGAGCCGGAGGACACCGGCGCGGCGGACTTCGCCGACACCGCCGCGATCATCGAGGGCCTCGACCTGGTGAT
>PLEH01000268.1 GCA_003136395.1 Phenylobacterium sp. | reverse complement strand
CGACCGCCTCGGCCAGGGTTTCGCCGTTCAGATCGATCTTCCCCTCCCGCCACGCCAGCTTGCGATCCACATCGACCCCAGGGGTAATCGTGCTGGCGATCGCCGGGTCGGCATTGACGAAGGCCGCCTCGCCGGCAGCGAGCTGCAGCATTCGATCCTCGCCGCGCAGCGACCAGGTTTCGACCATGCCTTCGGTGACGATGACGTCCGCGCCGCTGCGCCGGCGCCGAACCGAAAAGGCGGTGCCGACAGCGCGGACCCGCACATTGCCGGCTTCGACCACGAAGGGCCGCCCGGCATCCTTGGCGACCTGGAACCAGGCCTCTCCGCTGTTGAGCCTGATCGTCCGCTGACGCGGGTGAAACGACACCTGGATCATGCTCCGGGTGTTCACTGCCGCGACCGAACCATCCCCCAGGGGCAGGCGGCGGACCTCACCGATGGCCGTGCTGATGCGCCTGGCCGAGGTCAGGACAAGGCCCAGGCCCAGGCCCGCGAGCGATGCGGCGATGGCCGCGCCGNNCGGCCCTCGCGGTCGAGGCGCCAGAGCCAGCGGACTGCGGCCTCCTCAACCTGCCGTGCGGATTCTCGTTCTTCCACTGGCTTTCCCATCGAGCGTTTCGTGGCGGAATTCGTCATCTTCTTCTCGCAGCGCCGCCATGATCAGGCGCAACCCCTTCACCCCTTCGTTCTCCACCGTCGCCTCGCTCACCCCCAAGGTCCGGGCGATGTCCTTCTGGGAGACGCCTTCGATCTTGCGCAGCTCGAAGATCCGCCGGCAGCGGTCCGGCAGGGCGGCGATCAGCCGCCGCACGCGAGCCAGTTCGCGCCGGCCGGCCGTGATGCGCTCGGGCGAGGGCTCGTCGGCGAACAGGGCGAGCGAGTCCATCTCGGCGATGGTCTCGAAGCGCACGATGCGCGAGCGCCGGATCTGGTCCATCAGCAGGTTCTGGACGATCAACATGAAATAGGCATGGGGCTTTTCGATATGGCTGACATCGCTCAGGCCGGCGAGGCGGCAGTAGGCTTCCTGGATCAGGTCGTCGATGTCCTCGCGCGACACCATCGAACGGCGAAGCCACCGCCGCACCGCGGGCTCATGCGGCATGATCCGGGCGCCAACCCAGGCGACGATGCGATCTCGGCTTTCGGCCATGGCTTCGACTCTAGGCGCGTGGGGCGCCCATCCATAGCTCTGACGAACGACGGTCGGGATTCCTTGCAAACTGAGGTCATCATCACAGGGCTCCCGAAGCCCGACCACGTTCTCAGTGGCGATCAAGGAAGGGCCTTGCCCAGGCGAGGCCCTCGAGGGTTCCGGCGGCGGGCGCGTATTCGCAACCGACGAACCCGTTGTAGCCCAGAATCGCCCTGGCTGAGTGGCGCTGCGTCATGGACTGAGGAAACGACCGCCCTGCCCGCTTGCGGCCCGCGGAGACAAGTAGCGGCCAGACTAGCAGCACCCCGCGCAGTCAGAAAAATGCTCCAGCCCAGTTGTGCGGCAAGTCTGCGGCGTAGAATGGTGCGGCGGCCTAGCGGGCCTAACCACGGGCAGCCGCCGTTTGACACGCGTCATCCGAAGACGTCTCGACCTCCGACTGCGCGCACCCCGCACAGTCAGCAAAATGCTCCAGACCGGCTTTGTCAGGTGAAATGCACCGCCCGGTAAGAGGTAGGGTTTAGGCGGGCGAAATGACCCGCCAGAAAAAGACCCACGATCCGTTTCGCTGGTTCGATTCATCGCCGGAGGTAATCCGGCTAGTCGTGATGATGTACGTCCGATACCCGCTGTCGCTGCGGAACGTCGAGGACCTGCTGTTCGAGCGGGGCATCGACATCTGCCACGAGACCGTGCGGCTCTGGTGGAACAGGTTCGGTCCGATGTTTGCCGGCGAGATCCGTCGCAAGCGGGTCCAGAACATGCGCGCCCACACCCACTGGCGATGGCACCTCGACGAGGGGCACTGTCAAGGCAACGGCGATTACTTGTTCGGAACGCCGATCGAAGGACGAAGCCCGCCTGATTTTGCTCGGCATTTTGGCGCGCGGCCACCATCAAAATACACCAAAAAGCCGCTCTACTTGGTTGCCTTGACAGTGCCGACCTGAGCAGTTGGAGGAGAATGCCGCGGCGTCCGGCCTGAAGATTGACCCGGCGCTGTTCGGCAAAGCCGAGGCGATCATGGCGGACGTCCGGCGCGCGAGCCGCTGATCAGCCGAAGGTGAAGGCGAAAGCCTGGACACCGGGATCGAGGAACTCGATCTCGAAGGTGCGTTCGCGGCCCGGATCCTTCTGCCGGACCAACTGATAGAGCCGGTGGCCGGAGACCTTACCGGCTCCGGTGGCGTCCGTATCGGCCCCATGGTCCACGCCCGGCGGCTTGCCGTCCAGCAGGACGCGCAAGCGCACCGGCTTTCCGTCCGCGCCGGGGCCCAGGACCAGGTGCAGGTCGCGGCCGATGAAGCGGTAGGCGAGGCGCCCGCCCGCGGCGTTCAGGCCGGCCTGCTCGACACCGACGGTCCAGACGCCGCTGAGGGTCCAGCTTGAGAGCGTGCGGGGAAGGACGGGGGGATAGTCGTGCGGCTTGTCGCGCACGAGACGGCCCGGATTGCCGTTGTTCTGCGCCTTGCCCCAGCCGAGGTAGGTCTCCGGCGACTGCATCTCGCGCAGGTCGGCGCGCGCGCCCGTGCCGCCGGCGGCGATCTTGACGACTCCGCCGGCCACGGCCTTAGCGCCGTTCTCGGCGAGCAGCCGCTGGATGACCTTTTCCGACTGATCGTACTCGCCCTCGCCGAAGTGGTGGTGGCGCACCCGGCCCTGGCCGTCGATGAAGTAATGCGCGGGCCAGTAGCTGTTGTTGAAGGCCTTCCAGATCGCCTCGTGGCTGTCGACAGCCACCGGATAGGTGACGCCCAGGTCGCGCACCGCGCGGCGAACGTTGCCGAGATCGCCCTCGAACGCGAACTCCGGCGTGTGCACCCCGATCACCACCAGGCCCTGGCTGGCGTACTTCTTCGCCCAGGCCTCGACGTAGGGGAGGGAGCGCAGGCAGTTGATGCAGGAGTAGGTCCAGAAATCGATCACCACGACCTTGCCGCGCAGCTGCTCGGCGGTCAGCGGCGGGGAGTTCAGCCAGGCGACCGCGCCGGTCAGCGGCGGCATCTGGCCCTCGATCGGCAAGGGGCCGGTGGCCGGCGCGTCAGCGGAATTGGCCGGGCCGAGGCCGTGGAAGCGGTCCAGCAGGCCCTTCTCGAGCTTGGCGGTGCCGGCCAGCGACAGGCGGGTCAGGACCCCGGTGTCGAGGCCGAGCGCGATGGCCGCCACCGCGGCCAGGACCACGACGCCCAGCCCGCGGCGCACCAACTCGCTGGCGCCCAGCGAGCGCTTCATGGTCGCGAACACCCGGCCGCCCACCTGCAGGGCCAGCGCCAGGGAGGTCGCCGCGCCCGCCGCATAGGCGAGCAGCAGAAGCGAGGTCTGCACGCTGGCCCCCTGCAGCGCTGCGCCGGTCAGGACGAGGCCGAGGATCGGCCCGGCGCAGGGCGCCCAGAGCAGGCCCGTGGCGACTCCCAGCAGGAAGGAGGCGGCCGCCGGTGAACGCGCCTTGCCGCCTGACGATCGTTCCGACAGCCGCGCGCCGAACGTCACCAGCGGCCGAGTGGCGCGGTCGGCGAGGCTCGGCAGCAACAGCAGCAGGCCGAAGAAGGCCAGGACCACCAGGGCCACGATCCGGCCCACCCCATTGGCCTGCACCGCCCAGCCGCCGCCGATCGCCGCCAGGCTGGCCACGCCCGCGAAGGTGATCGCCATGCCGCCCAGCAGCGGCAGGCCGCTTTTCACGAAGGGCTGGTCGGCGCGGGCGAAGACGAAGGGCAGCACCGGCAGGATGCAGGGACTGACGATGGTCAAGGCGCCGCCGAGGTAGGCTAGGATGAACAGCAGCATGAACGCGGGTCTTTCGATGCGGCGGGCTAAGCGATAGGAAGTTTTGCTGCATAACGATAGGGACGGGGGTACTGGCAAGTTAAGCGGGCCGAGCCCGAAGTGGGCCCTCGGCATTGTCAGCCCAAACTTAGCGGGGCGGTAA
>PLEH01000161.1 GCA_003136395.1 Phenylobacterium sp. | reverse complement strand
GCCTTCGCCGGGATGAGCGGAAGGGCTAAGCCACCGCCCGGTTGTTCATCTCGTCGCCGGCGTTGGCGGGGAGGCGGAAGAACCAGAAGAGCGAGACGAGCGTCGCCGCCCCGATGATGGCGAAGGCGGGCGCGACCGTGGCGCCGGTGAGGTGGGTCTCGCCGCGCGCGACCATCAGGAAGTGGAGCAGGGTGGCGGCCAGGCCAATGGCCACCGACTGGANNCGAGCGGAAGAAGCCGCCGACCGCCAACGCCACCATGATCAGCCAGTGCGGGGTGTCGATCCTGAAAAAGGCGTAGACCATGAAGGTCGCCGCGCAGATGACGCCGTTGGCGATCAGGACGGTGCGGAAGCCGAACCGGCGCAGGATCGGCGGCGCCGTGGTCTTCATGACGAGCGCGCCCACCGCGGAGATGAAGGTCATCAGGCCGGCGGCGAAGGCGGTCATGCCAAAGCCCACCTGCAGCAGCATGGCCAGCAGGAAGGGCGTCGCGCCCGGCACCAGGCGGAAGAAGGCGCCGCCCAGCACCGAGGCCTGGAAGGTGGGGATCTTGAAGATCGACAGGTCGAGGATGGCGTGCGGGTTGTTGCGGGCGTGCAGGTAGTAGGCGCCGAGGCAGCCGAGGCCGCCGCCGAAGAGGCCGGCGACGGCGAGCGGCGGCAGGACATTGCGGCCGAGGTTCTCGAAGCCGAGGATCAGGCCCGCCAGGCCAAAGCCGGTGAGGAAGATGCCCGGCCAGTCGATGGGCGAGACCGCCTGTTCCTTCACCTGGGGCACGAAAGCGCGGACCAGCAGGACGCCGGCCACCGCCAGCGGCAGGTTCAGGAAGAAGATCCAGCGCCAGCTCACGAAGGTGACAATGGCCCCGCCCAGCACCGGGCCGATCACCGGGCCCAGCAGGGCCGGCATGGTTACCACCGACATGGCGCCGACGAGCTCGCTCTTGGGCGTGGTGCGCAGCAGGACCAGGCGGCCGACCGGGCCCATCATGGCCCCGGCGCAGCCCTGGAACAGGCGCGCGGCGATCAGCTCGGGCAGATTGTTGGCGAAACCGCAGGCGGCGGACGCTGTGGCGTAGAGCACCATGGCGATCATCAGGATTCGCTTGGCCCCGAACCGGTCGGCCATCCAACCGCTGATCGGCAGGAACACCGCCGAGGCCAGCAGGTACATGGTGATGGCGACGTTGAGCCGGAGCGGCTCCACGTGCAGGGCCTTGGCCATGGCCGGCAGCGCATTGTTGATCGAGGTGGCGTTCAGCGTCTGCATGAGCAGGGCCGAGCCGATGATCGCCGGGATCACCCAGCCGCGCAGGGTCGCGTCGCGGCCTTGGTTCAGGACGGCGGCGGCGTCGGCCCCGCCCTCGTCGAGGACATCGCCCTTCAGGATCTCTTCGGCGCGCGTGCTCATGCGTCGAGGCTCATGAGCTTCAGCAGGGGCTCCGCGGCCTCGGCGAGGCGCTCGCGCTCGGCGGGGGTGAGGCGCACCAGGCGCGCGGCCAGCCAGTCGTTGCGGTGGCGCTGCAGGGTCTCGTGCTTGCGCAGCCCGGCGGCGGTGACCGTCAGGCCCTGGCGGCGGCCGTCCTCGGCGTCGTCGGTGCGGACCACCCAGCCGGCTGCGGCCAGCCGCTTAACGTGGCTGGACATGGTCGGGCGCGAGATCTGCTCGAAGTCGGCCAGCTCGCTGACCCCGGCGCCGGGGTTCTTCTTCAGATAGCCCAGGATGACGGCGTCCTGGACGGAGAGCCCGACCTTCTGGGCTTCCTGGCGCAGCTTGCGCGAGACCCTGAGCAGCGGCGCGCGCAGGGCCTCGGCCAGGGCGGAGACGTCGAGAGGTTCGGCCAGGGCCGTGGGCATCGGGACTCGCACAGGATAGTTAGGTTGTCTAACTATCTATAGAACGACGCCCGGTGGCGCAACCCCACAGCCGCTCATCCCCGCGAAGGCGGGGACCCATCGAGAGTCCCACGCGCAGTCGCCGAGGTGACACGGATAACTGATTCAGCTTGGGTCCCCGCCTTCGCGGGGATGAGCGGAATCGAGCTCAGAGCACCCCCAGCATTTCGGCCACCAGGGGGTGGCGGACGATGTCGCGGTCGGCGAGGCGGACGACGGCGATGTTGGGGAGAGTGGAGAGCTTTTCGGCGACCGTCCTCAGGCCCGAGAACTCCGGCAGCAGGTCCGATTGGTCGGGGTCGCCGGTGACCACCATGGTGGAGTGCCAGCCGAGCCGGGTGAGCAGCATCTTGAGCTGCACGTAGGTGCAGTTCTGCGCCTCGTCGATGACCACGAAGGCGTTGTTCAGCGTGCGGCCGCGCATGAAGCCCACCGGGGCGATCTCGATGGCGCCCTCGGCCATCAGCGCGCGGACCCGCTTCATGGACAGGCGATCGGAGAGCGCGTCGTAGAGCGGGCGCAGGTAGGGCGCGAGCTTGTCCTCGGCGTCGCCCGGCAGGTAGCCGATGCTCTCGCCGGCCTCGACCGCGGGGCGCGACAGCACGATGCGCCCGACGCTGCCCGACTCCAGGGCCTCCACGGCCTTGGCGATGGCGAGGTAGGTCTTGCCGGTGCCGGCCGGGCCCAGCGCCATGACCAGGTTCTTGGCGTCGATGGCCTTGATCAGGTCTTCCTGGCCGGGAGACTTGGCCTTGATGGTCTTGAGGTAGCCCTGCTCGCGCTCATCGTTGGAATTGTGATGCGCGAGCGGCGACCAGCCCCTGTCCCGATCGAGCGGCAGCCGGCGGATTTTATCGTCGCCGGCAAACTGGCCGGCGTCGAACGCGCCTTCGCGCAGCTGTCGCTTCAGGGCTCGCTTGGTCATCAAAAGCCTCCGTTGGCCCCACGAGATTCGGGGCAAGAAAAAAGGGCGTCTCCGCCATGGAGCGCCCTTTGGGTGGTCGGGGAGAATCGAAGCAGGCGGCGTGCGCGACCCGGGGGTTCTTTCCCGGAAGCCGGTCCGGATCCGAAGATCCGGGAAGACAACACACTCAGCGCCATCAACTCCGTCCAGCGCAAGACACGGAGCCGATGCTCGGCCCCGCAGCGGATTTTCAGGGAAGGCTATCGCCCCTTCGAATCGCCCGACTAGAATGAGCCTAACTTGGTTTCGGAAATGTTAAACGGACGGATTGTCGCAAGAAACGGGGTGTGCTGATGAGTGTCTACAACTTAGGCAATGTGACACCTGAATTACCAAACGATGACGAATACTGGATTGCGCCCAGCGCTTCGGTTATGGGCCGAGTGATTCTCAAGAAGAACGCGTCCGTCTGGTGGGGCGCCACTCTGCGCGGCGACAACGATCCGATCACCGTGGGCGAGGGCTCCAACGTCCAGGACGGCTCGGTGCTGCACACCGATACCGGCTCGCCGCTGGTCATCGGAGCGAATGTGACGGTGGGCCACATGGTGATGCTGCACGGCTGCACGATCGGCGACAACACCCTGGTGGGGATCGGCTCGATTATCCTGAACGGGGCGGTGATCGGGAAGAACTGCCTGATCGGCGCGGGCTGCCTGATCGGCGAGGGCAAGCAGATCCCCGACAACTCCCTGGTGGTGGGCGTGCCCGGCCGGGTGATCCGCGAGGTCAGCGCCGAGCAGGCGATGGTGATGGCCGCCGGCGCCGCACACTACGTCGAGAACTGGAAGCGGTATCGGCGGGAGCTGAAGTCGATTTGATTTCCCTCCCCTTTATGGGGAGGGTGGCGAGGCCGAAGGCCGAGACGGGTGGGGATCTGTGGGCCGGGGCGCGATGTCGGCGCTTGAACCTGGGTTCCCCACCCGACCTCGCTGCGCTCGGCCACCCTCCCCATGAAGGGGAGGGAAAAGAGACGGAGGAACGCCATGGCCCATGAATTCGTGAAGGTGGAGCGGGAAGGGCCGGTGACGGTCGTCACGCTCAATCGCCCCGAGGTGATGAACGCGCTGCATTCGCCGGCGCATTTCGAGCTGGGTGAGGTGTTCGACGCCTTCGCCGCCGACCCGGACCAGTGGGTGGCGATCGTCACCGGGGCCGGCGAGCGGGCGTTCTCGGCCGGCAACGACCTGAAGCACCAGGCGGGCGGCGGCAAGATGGGCAGCCCGCCGTCGGGGTTCGCGGGGCTCACCTCGCGGTTCGACCTGACCAAGCCGCTGATCGCGGCGGTCAACGGGGTGGCCATGGGCGGCGGGTTCGAGATCGCTCTGGCCTGCGACATCATCATTGCGTCGGACGCCGCGGTGTTCGCCCTGCCGGAGCCCCGGGTCGGGCTGGCGGCGCTGGCAGGCGGCCTGCACCGGCTGCCGCGCGCCATCGGGACCAAGCGGGCCATGAGCATGATCCTGACCGCGCGCCGGGTCTCGGCGTCGGAGGGCAAGGAACTGGGGTTCGTGGCCGAGGTGACCGCGCCCGCAGACCTGATGCGGGTGGCCCGCGAGTGGGCCAAGGGCATCTGCGAGCTCGGCCCCATGTCGATCCGGGCGTCCAAGCAGGCAGTCTACATGGGCCTGGACGAGCCCAGCCTGGAGGCCGCGATCAAGGGCCAGAACCGCTATCCGGCGGTGGCGGCGCTCTATGGCAGCGAGGACTTCGTGGAGGGACCGCTGGCGTTCTCGCAGAAGCGCGCGCCGCAGTGGAAGGGGCGTTGATGCAGCGGCTGCGGCAGCTGCTGAGGTTTGACGGGCGGTTGAGCCGGCTGGGCTATTGGCGGGCTTACCTGTGGCTTGGGGTGGTCGGCGCCGTGGTGTGGGGCGTGGCGTTGATGGGAAGCCTCGCGGTCGGCGTGTGGGCCGCTGTGCTCTTCCTCCCGCTCATTCCGGTGCTCGTTGCGTCACTGGCCATCTGTGTGAGGCGCCTTCACGACCGGAACCGATCCGGCTGGTGGCTCCTGGTCTTCATGTTTCTTCCTGGCGTTCTGATGGGCCTGGTCGATGGGAGGGCGACGCAGGCCTTCACGGTGCTCCTTTATCTGGCCGCCCTGCTCGTGGCGTTGGCGGTCATCGTCTGGGGATTTGTCGAGATCGGCTGCCGGCGCGGCACGCTCGGAGACAATCGCTTCGGCGCGGAACCGGCGGTCGGCGCCTAGCGACCCTTGCCACAAGATGACGCCTGCGTCAGGTTCGTGGCCTGACTGATCACCGTTCAGGGACGCAGCGCGTAACTCATGGATCGCTACGACTACATCATCATCGGCGCCGGCTCGGCCGGCTGCGTGCTGGCCAACCGGCTGAGCGAGGACGGGGCCAAGAGCGTCCTTCTGCTGGAGGCGGGCGGCAAGGACGGCGCGCTGATGATCAAGATGCCGGCGGGCGTCGGCGGGCTGATCGGCAAGCAGGGGCCGCAGAACTGGGGCTTCTGGACCGAGCCGGAGCCGAACCTGAACGACCGCAAGCTCTGGTGGCCCCGTGGCAAGGGCTGGGGCGGGTCGTCCTCGATCAACGGCATGATCTACATCCGCGGGCACGCGCGCGATTACGACCAGTGGCGCCAGATGGGCCTGCCGGGCTGGGGATATGCGGACGTGCTGCCCTACTTCAAGCGCTCCGAGAGCTTCGAGGCTGGCGGCGACGCCTGGCATGGCGGCGAGGGGCCGCTGAAGGTCTCCAGGGCGTCGTCGCCCAATCCGATCTATTCGGCGACCATCCAGGCGGGCGGCCAGGCGGGCTATCCGCTGACCCAGGATTTCAACGGCTTTCAGCAGGAGGGCTTCGGGCCCTACCAGCTGACCATCCACGACGGCCAGCGCTGGAGCGCCGCGCGAGGCTACCTGCACCCGGTGCTGGCGCGACCGAACCTCACCTGCCTGACGGGGGTCCGGACCACGCGGATCATCGTCGAGGACGGCCGGGCGACCGGCGTCGAGATCTGCGACGAGAAGACCAAGGCCAAGCGGATCATCCGGGCCGACGCCGAGGTGCTGCTTTGCGCAGGCGCGGTGCAGTCGCCGCACATCCTGCAGCTCTCCGGCATCGGCGATCCCGAAGAACTGGCGGCCCACGGGATCAAGGTGGTGAAGGCGCTGAAGGGCGTGGGGGCCAATCTGCAGGATCACCTGGACGTCTGCCTCTCCTGGGAGTGCCCCAAGCCGATCACCCTCTATTCCCTGAGGAAGGGGCTGATCCGGACGCTGAGCGTCGGGCTCTCCTACATGCTGTTCGGCAAGGGGCTGGGACGGCAGAACTTCCTGGAGTCGGGCGCCTTCCTGCGCTCGCGGCCCGATCTCGACCGGCCGGACCTGCAGGTCCACACGGTGCTGGCGATCATGCAGGACCACGGCAAGGTGGTCGTGGAGAAGGACGGCTTCACCTTCCACGTCTGTCAGCTCAGGCCCGAAAGCCGCGGACATGTCGGGCTGAAATCCGCCGATCCGCTCGACGATCCGGCGATCTTCGCGAACTACCTTGCCGCCGAGGAGGACCGCCGCGCGAT
This sequence comes from Phenylobacterium sp., assembly GCA_003136395.1. Lineage (GTDB taxonomy): Bacteria > Pseudomonadota > Alphaproteobacteria > Caulobacterales > Caulobacteraceae > Phenylobacterium. Next base: position 11,481 of record PLEH01000161.1, on the reverse strand, counting down.
CTGTGAGGGGGTGAAGATGATGCGCAAGGTGGCGGCCCAGGCGGCGCTGGCGCCCTACGTCACCGCGGAATATGCGCCGGGCGCGGCGGTGCAGACCGACGCGGAGATCGACGCCTGGATCAAGCGGACCGGCGAGACGATCTACCACCCGGTCGGCACCTGCCGGATGGGCGCGGCCGGCGATCCGATGGCGGTGGTGGACGCCGAGTGCCGGGTGCAGGGGATCGCAGGCCTGCGGGTCGTCGACGCCTCGGTCATGCCGACGCTGGTCGGCGGCAACACCAACGCGCCCACCATCATGATCGCCGAGAAGATCTCCGACGCGATCCGGGGCCGGGCGTTCCTGCCGGCCGACGATGCGCCGGTGTTCGGGGACGAGGCGCGGGCGGCGTAGTCTCAATACATCCGCTCGTCCCCGCGAAGGCGGGGACCCATGCGGCGCCATGCAGGTGTCGCTCGCTGTAGATCGATCTCGGACTCAGCTTGGATCCCCGCTTTCGCGGGGATGAGCGGTTCAGTTGGTGAGCGCCTTGCGCCAGGTCCGGTCCTCGAGCCTGAAGCCGTTGTCGGCGTAGAGGTGGCGGACGGGGCCGTTGCGGCTGGTCTCGACGATCCGGGCCAGGACCTCGGTGTGCTGGTCGGCGACGGCGTCGAGGATGAAGTCCAGGAACTGGTGCTCGACCTTGAGCCCGATCACCCGGCAGCTCATGGCGAAGGCGGCGATCTCGGCGCCGTCGAGGACGGCGGCGGCGACCAGGCCGTAGTCGCCGAAGCGGTCCTTGCAGTAGGCCACGAAGACCTCGCCGGCCTCGGCCGCGCGGGTCAGCTCGGCTTCCGTGAAGGTGCGGCCGGTGGTGTTGAACTGGGTGGTGCGCTGGAAGAGCTCGGCCACGCGGGTGAGCGTCGCGGCCTCGGTGGGCCGCTCGCAGGTGGTGACCACCTCCAGCGAGGCCAGGAAGCCGTCGCCGCCGGCAGCCAGGCCGCGTTCGCGGGTGAGCTGGGCCTTCACCAGGTCGGTGCGCGCGGCGGACTCCTCGGTGACCTTGAGGACCTGGAAGGTCGGGTCGGTGAGCAGGATGTGGCGCAGCGCGAAGGGGTCCTCGCCCAGGACCTGGACGGCGGGCAGGGCCTGACGCACCCGCTCGCGCTCCACCGGGTGGTCGTCGATGAAGGTGAAGGCCTCCAGCGCGAAGCCCAGCTCCTGCGCGATCGAGGCGATGTTGGCGGCCTTGTCCTCCCAGTTCACCCGCCAGGTGACGAAGTCGTCGGGGGTGAGCAGGCGGTCATGCGGATAGTGGTCGGGGTATTTCCAGAGCTCGCGGACCAGGGCCTCGTCGTTCTTGCTGACGCAGGCCAGGAGAATGCCGCGGGCCTTCAGCGCCTTCAGGGCCTCGTGGAAGCCGAAGTAGAGGCCGATGTAGGAGTTGTGGCCGCTGATCTCCGGGGTCCAGGCGAAGGGCGCGCCGGTCTCGGCCAGCACGCCGGGCCAGAGCGTCCCGTCGAGATCGAGGATCACGCACTTCTTGCGGCCGAGCCCCATGATCACGGCGAGCAGGTCGATGTGCGCGCGGGCGGCCACGGCCTCGCGGCGGTAGAGGTCGGGGCCGACCAGGGCCTCAAGCGGGGCGGTGTCGGGGAATATGCCGTGGACGGCCGCCAGTTCGCCGGCCGGCCGCTGCAGCATCCAGCCCGGCGAGCCGAAGTGGGTGAAGCCGACCAGGGCGTCGTCGGTGAGGCGGGCTGATCCCTCGGCGGCGAGGGCGGCGGCGATATCGACGACGTAGACGCCGCTGTACTGCTCGGCCAGCGCCTCCAGGCCCCGGTTCACGGCGCGGAAGCGGTTGCGGTGGGCATGCGGGCCGCGGTCGGCCAGGCCGAGTGGCTGGACCGTGGGCTCGGGCAGGCCGTCGATGAGGATTGGGGCGTCGGAGTGGGCGCGCAGGCCCTCGATGACGTGGCGGGCCTCGGCAATGTAGACGGCGGACGGATCGCCGCCGTGGTCGGCGGCCGAGCCCCTGGCGACGAGGTGGCGGGAGCGCAGGGCGCCGATGAAGATCGCCTGGTGCGGTTTCTCGCCGGCCAGGCGCAGGTCGTCGGGGAAGCTCGCGGCCACGCGCAGGTCGACGTCGCGGCGGGCGGCCTCGCGCCTGAGGAAGTCGGCCTCCATCTGCAGGTCGCAGTCGCCGAACAGCAGCACGTCCCAGCGGTGGGCCTTGGCGCCCCCGAGGTCGTCGGCGCCCAGGGCCGCGGTGACCGACCAGTAGGGGTTGGAGCCTTCGCCGGCCTCGCGGCGCAGCTGATCCAGCGCCTCGCCGGGATCGCGGCCGTGCAGCTCGGCGAGCTTGGCGGCGACGGCGGCGGCCTCGCCGGCTTCGTCGTCGGCGGTGAGCACGCCGCGTTCCATCAGGCTGGCGAGGCAGCCGGCCAGGGTGTCGGCGTCGATGGTCAGGGTTTCGCGCAAGCTCGGCAGGTCACCCGGCATGTCGCGGGGCGTCTGGAACCAGGCGACGATGCCCGCGACCTCGGCGTCCACCACCAGGCGCAGATGGCTGATGGCGTGGACGATCAGGACGCGGTCTTCGCCGAGCGGCGTCAGGTGGACGTAGGTGGAGCGGCGAATCTGGGTCACGAGGCGATGGCCTGTTGGCTTTCGACCCAGGCGGTGAGGCGGCTCTGGGCCTCCGCGCTGCCGAGGAAGGAGAGGAGGACGTAGCGGCTGCCTTTGGTCACCGGGGCGGCCTCATGCAGCAGGGAGGCGGAGAACACCATCGCCCCGCCCGCGGGGGGATTGTAGCGGGTGTCGTCGTACTCCGGGAACAGCAACTCGCCGCCCTCGTACTCATCGGTGTTGAGGTTCAGCGAGACGGCGAACTCGCGGAAGGCGGTGTGCGGGGCGGTGTTGTCGCGGTGGCGCTTGAAGTAGCCGCCGGTGTCGTCGTAGCGGGCGATGAGGATGCGGTCGGCGTTGGCGATGTCCACCTGGAAAGCGCGTTTGATCTCGGGGATGACCCGGGCGGCGAGCAGGTTCAGCACCTCGCCGTAGAGCGGGCTCTCCGGCGTGAGCTCGGTGTCACGGCGCTTCTTCTTGCTCTCGTCGAGCTTGGCGTAGGCGCCGCTGTCGCTGAAGGAGGCCATGACGCCGGCGGCGTGGGGCGAGGCCTCGAAGTGGTCGATGAGAGCCCGGCAGAGCTCCGGCGAGGCAATGTTGGGGACGATCAGCACCGGCGCCGTGGCCGCGCGGACCTGCGGGGCCGGCGAGGCGATGCGGCGCGCCGAGCGGCTGAGCCAGGCGATGAGGTCGACCTGCTCGGTCAAGCCCACCAGATCGATGATACGGGCGCCGCGGTCGATGAGCATGGCGCCGGCGTGGCCGTCGACGCTCCAGGTCTCCAGGCCGCCGCCACCCGAGGCATAGACCAGCAGGTCGTGGGCGCTGGGATCGCTGGCGAAACGCTCGGTGAAGGGCGGCAACATCGGCGCTAGCGGGATCAGGTCGATGCCGGTCTCGGCAAGCTGCGGCCCGAGTCGGCAGAGCCGCTCGAAGAGCCGGCCGGCGGCCTCAGCGTCGAGCGCGCCCAGGGACACGATCAGCGCAGGCCGGCCGGCCTGGCTGTCCAGCGAATAGAAGCGCCCGGAGGCCGTGGCGCCGAGGATCTCCGGCGCGCGGTCGCCGATCGAAGGCTGCAAAGAAGTCGTTCCCATCCCTGGAGAGTCCAGGATCATGGTGAACGAGGGCTTACGATCCCGGCATTTGGCCGGTCGCGGCGGTCACTTTTCCTGCGGGTTGGACCTCAAGCCGGTAGGCCTTGTCGTCCTTCAGGACGAGCTGGGCCGCGTGCCGGACGTCGGCGATGGTGACCTTCTCCGTGCCTGGGATGATGTGGCGGATGAAATCGAGCTTGCGCGGCTCGGCCTGCGCGCCGGAAAGCTCGCCCAGCCAGTACTGGTTGGTGAGCTTCGACTTCTCGATCTTGTCGATGCGAGGCTTCTTGGCGCGATCCAGTTCGTCCTGGGTCACGTCCTTGGTCTTCAGGTCGTTGGCGATCTTGGCCACGTCGCGGAAGAAACCGTCGAGCTTGGCCGGCGGCACCTCGACGCTGGCGGCGAGATAGCCCCAGCCGGTCCAGGTCAGGCTGTGAGCGTAGCTCACCGACGGCGAGTAGGTGACGCCCTGGGCCTCCCGCAGCTCATCGATGAGCCGCAGGTCCATGACCTCGCCCAGGATATCCGTCTCCAGGGCCTGCTGCGGATTGGCCCACAGGTCCGTGGTGGGCCAGGCGACGTAGCCAATGGCCTGATCAGCGCGGCCCTTGTGGGTGAGCAGCAGGGGCTGGGTGTTGGCGGCCGGGAAGGCTACGGCGCGCTGGGCCGGGGCGACCGGGCGGGGCGCCGGACGAGGCGGCAGCGAGCCAAAGGTGCGGGAGACCGCCTCGATCGCCTTGTCGACGGTGACATCGCCGACGATGACCACCTCGATGGGGTCGGACGCCAGGTGCGGGGCGACCTGGGCCTGCAGATCGGAGAGCTGGGCCTTGGCGATCTCCTCGCGGCTGGGGAAGGTGAAGCGCCGGTCGCCGCCGTGCAGCAGGCCGGACAGCTCGCGGCCAATCACTCCGCCGTCAGTGCCTTCCATCTGGTCGTGGACCGTCTTGCCGGCGTTCTGCTGGCGTTTGAAAGCCTCACCCCGCCAGCCCGGATCGGAGACGTAGGCGGTGAGCACCTGCATTTCCGTGGGCAGGTCGGCGGTGCGGGTGCCGCCGGAGAGGACGAAGGCGTCCTCGGCGACGTTGAACCGCGCGCCATAGACCTTTGAGGCCAGCACGCGCTCGGTGTCCTCATTGTCGATCTGCTTGAGGCCGCCCTCGATGAACACATTGCCGAACCAGGCCAGGCTCTGGTGGTCCTTGGGCAGGTCCTGCAAGCCACCGCCGATATTGACCCGCACCAGGACCTCGTCATTGCGGAACTTGGTGGGCTTGATGGTCAGGCGCACGCCGTTCTCGAAGCGTACGAACACCGTGTCGAGGTCGCTGACCTCCTTGGTTTCGACGACCTTGCCGGGTTCGCCGAAGCTCGAATAGGGCCAGGCGACCTCGTGCGGCGCGGCCGGCGCGGCGACGGCGACCTTCAGGGTGGAGGCGTATTCCGACAGGATCGCCTGCTCCTCACCCGGCACGGCCTTGGGCGAGGACATGAAGACCAGCGGCCCCTGGCCCTCGAAGGCTGACTTGAGCGCGGCGGAGACGGTGTCGGCCTTCAGGCCCTTCACCGTGGCCTCGAAGAGGGCGAGGTCGTCGGCGGGGCTGGTGACCACCTCCTGGTCGCCAAGCTGGCCCACGATTTCATCGGCGATCTGGGCCGGGCGGCGGGTCGCCGCGCCGGCCACGGCGTTCTGGGCCGAGGCGCGGACCTCGGCGATCTCGCGGTCGAGCTCGTCCTGGCGCACGCCGAAGTGGGTGGCCCGGCGCTCCTCCTGATCAAGCGCCGCCAGGCCCTCGCGCCAGCCGTCAGCCTGGGCCGCGAGCGCCAGCGTCGTCACCTCGGCGGAGTGGCTCTGGTCGGCCTTGAAGGCGGCCGCCCCGAGGAAAGGCGGATGCGGCGAACGGGTCAGGGCCGAGAGCCTGCGGTTCAGCACAGCAAAGCCCAGTTGCTCGATCAGGTCGGCGCGCCGCTTGGCCAGGCGGTCGGCGCGCAGGTCCGGCGGTCGGACCCAGATGAGCTGCAGGTTGAGCGCCGCGCCCGGCTGGACCACCAGTTTGGCTTCGGTCTTGCGCGCCTGGACTTTGCCAAGGTCGGGCTCGGCGCCGGGCGGGCCGACGGCCTTCCAGTCCGCGAACCTCGCCTTGATCTTGGCTTCCATGACCGTGGGATCGAAGTCGCCCACGACGACCAGGGTCGCGCGTTCGGGCCGATAGTAGTGATGGTAGAAGTCGGCGATCAGGCCGGCGGGCGCCTTTTGCAGCACCTCGACCTTGCCGATCGGAAGGCGCGTCGGCATCCGCTGGCCCGGGAGCTCGAAGCCCAGGCGCTCCTTGAACACCCGATAGGCCGGGCTGTCGCTGGCGCGCTCTTCGGAGAGCACCACGCCGCGCTCGCGGTCGACGGCGGCCTGGGCGAGGGTCAGTTCCGAGGCCACTTCTCGCAGCAGCTTCAGCGAGGTGTCGACGGTGTCGTCGTCGGTCTTCGGCAGGTCGAGCTTGTAGACCGTCTCGTCGAAATTGGTGGAGGCGTTGGTGTCGGCGCCGAAGGCCAGGCCGTGGCGTTCGAGGATCTTGACCATCTCGCCTTCCGGCACCGCCTTGGAGCCGTTGAAGGCCATGTGCTCCAGGAAGTGGGCGAGGCCGGCCTGGGCGTCGGTCTCCATGAGGGAGCCGGCGTCGAAGCGCAGGCGCAGGGCGGCCTGGCCGGGCGGGATCGCCTGGCGGTGGATGGCGTAGCGCATGCCGCTGGGCAGCGAGCCGAAGCGGGTGTCGGGGTCGGCGCGGACGTCGGAGCGGGCCTGCGGCCACTCGCCGGGCGCGAGCTTCTCCAGCCTGGGCTGGCTTGCGCCGAGGCTGATCCTCGGCAAATGCGGCAGTTCGATCGCCTGGGCGAGGTTGGAGGTCGTCAGGGCTAGGACGGCGGCGAGCGCCACGCCCGCGCGCAGGGAACGGATCATAGAAAGGTCCTGAAGGGGTCCGACTGTGGGCCGCACCATCGCCAAGCCAAGTGGCGGCGGCAAGGCAAGAAGGGGGCGGTGTCGCACATCTGCGACAAACGGCCTAAATGGGTGGGATGACTGAATCGCGTTTCGAAGAGACTCCACCGCAACCTGGCCCGCAGCCGTGGTCCGACGGTCCGCCCCCAACACCCGATGGCCAGCCCGTCCGCGAGCCGGTGTTCAACGCACCCTGGCAGGCGGTGGCGGTCGTCCTGCTGATCGTTGGCGGCTATTGGATCCAGACCCGGTTCCCGGCGGATGCGATCCTGTCGGCTTACGCCTTTTCACCGGCCAACCTGGTCCCGGGGCGCTGGGAGACGCTGATCACCTCGATCTTCCTGCACGGCAGCTGGTCGCATGCGATGATGAACGGCGCCTTCGCGCTGGCCTTCTCGACGCCGCTCGCGCGGCTGTTCGGGCCGAAGGTCGAGGGCGCCCTGCTGTTCTTCGGCTTCTATGTACTGGCCGGCGTGCTGGCGAACCTGGGCTACGCCGCCGTGCATCCGGGCGGCCAGGGCTTGGTTGTCGGCGCCTCCGGCGCGGTCTCGGGCCTGATGGGCGCGTCGGCCCGGCTGATCGGCGGCCACGGGCGCGCCGGCCCGATCTTCTCCAAGCCGGTCCTGGGCATGGGCGCCGGCTGGATTGTGATCAACCTGATCATCTCGGTGGTCGGCGGCTCGTTCCTGCCGGGCTCGGGCAGCGCCGGCGTCGCCTGGGAGGCGCATATCGCGGGCTTCATCGTGGGCGTGCTGCTGATCGGCCCGTTCGCGTGGTTCGCGCCTAAAGACTAACCGTTCAGCCGCTTCCGCCTGTCACACGGCTCGCATAGGCTCAACGCCTGACCTGGCGGGAGCGGCGGATGACGCGTGTCTTGTGGATCGTGATGGCGGCGGTTCTGAGCCTGGGCGGTCTCGCCGCGTCGCACCCAGCGCGCGCCGCCGCGCCGGCCGGCGGCCTCGGCAAGCTCAAGCACATCATCGTCATCTTCCAGGAGAACCGGTCCTTCGACCACTACTTCGGCGTCCTGCCCTATGCGCCGGGATCGCCCTATCACCATGCCAGGACCTGCGCGGCGGGCGACCATGCCTGCGTCGACGGCCTGACCTGCAAGCTGACGCCGGACGGCGCGCTGGATTGCGCCGACTGGAACGCCCACGCCGACGGCCGGCGTGTCTACGCCTTCCACGCCGCCAACCGCTGCATCGCCCCTGACGTCGACCATGAGTGGCAGGGCAGCCACCGGGACGCCAACTTCGCCCACCCGGAGCGCTCGCTCACCGATCCGAAGAACGACGGCTTCGTGATGCAGAACGACGTCATGGCGCCGGACACCCACCGCACCGGGCCCGCCGACGGGGGCCGGGCGATGGCCTATTACACCCAGGCCGACATCCCGTTTTATTACGACGTGGCGGAGAAGTTCGCGATCAGCGACCGGTATTTCAGCTCGCTGCTGGGGGCCAGCGACCCCAACCACGCCTTCCACCTGACCGGGAGCTTCTTCGGCCACCTGACCGACGAGGAAAAGGCGCCGCCCCGGCCCGACGGCTACAAGCCGCCGCAGGGCACGATCTATGACCTGTTGAGCGCCCGCCACGTGGACTGGGCGGAATCCTACCAGGACATCCCGGAGGGGGCGGCCTATCTGCACTTCACCTCGGTCACCGACGACAGCCAGAACGATCCGCACTTCATCCATCACGCCGACCTGCTGGACAGGCTGAAGGGCAGGCCCGGCGCGAAGGCTCTGCCCTCAGTGGTCTGGGTGAACGCGCGGATCGGCTACTTCGACAAGGGCGCGACCACCAACAACGAGCATCCCTCCAGCGATATCCAGCGCGGCCAGGCCTGGGTCTCGCAATTGCTGAACGACCTGCGGCATGGGCCTTACTGGAAGGATTCCGCCGTGCTGATCACCTATGACGAGGGCGGCGGGTTCTATGACCACGTGAAGCCGCCGCGGGCGCCGCAGGGCGGCCAGCGCACGCCGGACGGCCTGGATCCCGGCGCCTGCGCCGACGCGCCCAATGTGCCGGCCGCCGCCCGCTCGGGCGGGGGCGCTCCCTGCCTGCGCGAACGCAAGATCGGCACGACCTACGACGAGATCCTGGGTCTCTGCCCGCAGTACGATCCGGCCAGGCCCTATCCGGCCGCCTGCCCGAACTACGACCAGCTGGGGTTCCGCGCGCCCCTGATGGTGGTCTCGCCCTTTGCAAAGCGATCCTACGTGTCGCACCGGGTGGCGGACCACACCTCGCTCTTGGCGCTGATCGAGAAGCGGTTCCTGACCGGGCCGGACGGCAAGACCCGGCACCTGACGCTGCGCGACGCCAACGCCTGGACGCTGGAGGACATGTTCGACTTCAGGTCCTCCCCGTCGCTGAAGACCAGACTCTCGGCGCCCGCCCCGCCGCCGGCCGTGGATTGCTCGCCTATCCCCCACTGAGCGCGGAGCCTCCTCACGCTCGCGTGCGTTGATGCTCCGGTGGTTCTGGGTGACGCTGTTCTCCTAAGTCAGAGAGAGCGAGGGACGTGCGATGCTTGTCTCCCAGATCCTGCGGTCGAAGGGCGACACCGTCTTCACGGTGGCGCCGGCGGAAACCATCGCGGCGGTGGCGGCGCTGCTCCACTCCAGACGGGTCGGCGCTCTGGTCGTGCTCGAAGCCGAGCGCGTGGTGGGCATCGTCTCGGAACGCGACGTGGTCCGGGCCCTGGCCGAAGGCGGGGCCGCGGCGCTCGGCCAGCCGGTCTCCGGTGTCATGACCCGCGACGTGTTCTTCGCCCAGCCCGGCGAGACGGTCGATTCGCTGCTCACCCGCATGACCGACCGGCGGATCCGGCACCTGCCGGTCTGCCTGAAGGATCGTCTGGTGGGGATCGTGTCGATCGGCGACCTGGTGAAATCCAAGATTTCCGAGGTCGAGGCCGAGGCTGACGGGCTGAAGGCCTATATCGCGGCGAGCTGACCGGCAGACTCGCCGCCGGATGTCGCGGCGTCGGCGAGCGAATAGGCCTCCAGGACATCCGCCGTGGCGTCGCGGGCGCGCAGCAGCGCCTCGCGCAGGGTGCAGGCGGCGCGGTCGGGGCAGTCGTCGCACTTGCGGAAGTGGAGCCTGGGGCTGACGCACGGCGCCAGCGCCAGGGGGCCATCGACCACGCGGATCACCTCGGCGAAGCTGATCTCGGCGGGGACGCGGGCCAGGGTGTAGCCGCCGAACTTTCCGCGGCGGCTGGTCACCAGGCGGTTGCGGGACAGCTCCAGCAGGATGGCCTCCAGGAACTTGCGCGGCGCGTCGGCGCGCAGCGCCAGTTCGCCGGCGGTGAGCTGGGCGCCGTCGGCGCGGGCCAGCTCCACGAGCGCGCGCAGGGCGTATCTGGCTTTCTGCGAGAGCATCGCGCCTCCTGGGATCTCCTTCATAAGCGGCGCTGGCGTGGGCGCAAGGCAAGGCGCGGGAGAGGGGAATTCCGGTTCGCCTACAGCCTTCGCCGAAGACTGTGATTGACAGGGACCGGGCCCGCCCCTAGATAGCGCCTCCCGCTCGGGCGGGGCCAATTTCAGGCGGTTCGGGAAGGGGGGAATAACCCCCTTGCTTTTCCCCTGGAAATGGATATTTTCCCGAGCCTCAATCGAATCGCTACCGACTGTACGAGGGTTGCCCCTCTGGCGGCCCGGTGTGGTTTTTGCGCCGTTTTCCGGAGCGATCCGGGCTGCGGCGCGAAAGTCCGAAAGGACCGGTTGACACCTAAGAGGTCGGCCACTAGACAGCCGCCTCCGCCGACCACCGGCGCTAAACAGTGGGGTCGGCGAGAGCCGGTCGGGTCTTTGACATCGTTGAATTGGAAAGAGAAACGCAGGCGGCGGTGTCCTGGCGGTTACCCTAACCAGGTAACCTCGACACTGACGAAATCTGCGGTCTCTTGAAGACACACCATGAATATCAATTCCCTTGGGCTTCGGCCTTCGGGCATCGATGTGAATGGGAACTCGTCAAGAACTAAAGATGACTATGCCAGTCAGTATCTTCGGATACTGAGGACGCTAAGTCAGTGCTCAACTCAACCTGAGAGTTTGATCCTGGCTCAGAGCGAACGCTGGCGGCAGGCCTAATACATGCAAGTCGAGCGCACCTTCGGGTGAGCGGCGGACGGGTGAGTAACGCGTGGGAATGTGCCCTTTGGTACGGAACAACTGAGGGAAACTTCAGCTAATACCGTATGTGCCCTTCGGGGGAAAGATTTATCGCCATTGGAGCAGCCCGCGTTGGATTAGGTAGTTGGTGAGGTAAAGGCTCACCAAGCCTACGATCCATAGCTGGTCTGAGAGGATGATCAGCCACATTGGGACTGAGACACGGCCCAAACTCCTACGGGAGGCAGCAGTGGGGAATCTTGCGCAATGGGCGAAAGCCTGACGCAGCCATGCCGCGTGAATGATGAAGGTCTTAGGATTGTAAAATTCTTTCACCGGGGAAGATAATGACGGTACCCGGAGAAGAAGCCCCGGCTAACTTCGTGCCAGCAGCCGCGGTAATACGAAGGGGGCTAGCGTTGCTCGGAATTACTGGGCGTAAAGGGCGCGTAGGCGGACAGTTCAGTCGGGGGTGAAAGCCCGGGGCTCAACCCCGGAACTGCCTTCGATACTGGCTGTCTTGAGTACGGGAGAGGTGTGTGGAACTCCGAGTGTAGAGGTGAAATTCGTAGATATTCGGAAGAACACCAGTGGCGAAGGCGACTCACTGGCCCGATACTGACGCTGAGGCGCGAAAGCGTGGGGAGCAAAC
>PLEH01000308.1 GCA_003136395.1 Phenylobacterium sp. | reverse complement strand
CGCGCCGAGGACCCGCGGATCGCCGTCGACCCCAGAAGTCTGACCATCTTCTCCGGGTTCCGCAGCCCAGAGGCGGACGACGCCCGCTGCGCCGGCGAGGGCAATTGCAACAACCGGGTCCGGTCGACCTGCTCGGCGCATCGCACGGGACTGGCCCTGGACCTTTACGTCGGCCAGGCGCCGGGCCTTCGCCCCGACTCCAGCGCCGACGCCGACCGCCTGTTCATGAGCCGAACGCCCGCCTACCGCTGGCTGGTGGCCAATGCCGACCGCTTCGGCTTCGTCCCCTATCCCTTCGAGCCCTGGCATTGGGAGTGGACCGGTGAAGCGCCTTGAGCCCCAGGCGCGGGGCCCCTAGGGTCTCGCCCATGGCCAGCTTTACTTCCGACGGCGTCCAGATCGCCTACGACGACATCACCCCGGCGGACGGGGCCAAGCGGACCATCGTCCTGATCCACGGCTTCGCCTCCAACCGCAAGGAAGGCTGGAAGCGCACCGGCTGGTACACGGCCTTCGAGCGCCGCGGCTTCCGGGTGATCGCGCTCGACCAGCGGGGCCACGGCGAGAGCCAGAAGCTCTACGACTTGCACGCCTATGAACGCGAACAGCTGGCCGCCGATGTGCTCAGGCTGATGGACCACGTGGGTGTCGAGCGGGCCGACATGTTCGGCTACTCCATGGGCACGCGGGTCGCCCTGGAGGCGGCGGTCGCCTCGCCCGACCGGATCTCGCACCTGATCCTGGGCGGGGTGGGCGAAAAGCTTCTGCAGCCGCATCCGCACGTGGTCGGCGAGCCCATGGCCGACGCCATGCTGGCCGACGACCCGGAAACGATCACAGAGCCGATGCTCAAGTCCTTCCGCCAGTTCGCCGACGAACAGGGCGAGGACTTGAAGGCCCTGGCCGCCATGACCCGCGTCAGGAACATGCCCTTCAATCCCGACGCGCTCGCCGACCTGCCGATGCCGGTGCTGGTGGTGGCGGGCCAGGGCGACGACGGCGCCGGCGATCCGCAGGGCCTGGCGCGGATCTTCCCGCACGGCCACGGCGTCACCATCCCCGGCTGCGACCACTTCTCGGCGATCCCGCACGCGCTGACCAAGGCCGCCGTCTTCGACTTCCTCGACGGGATGATGGACGACGACTTCCCGCCGTTCGAGTAACTCTCCTCTCCCCCGGCGAAGCCGAGAGGGAGAGGCGTTACTTCCGCGGACCCAGGTTGTACGGCCCGCCCTTTTCCAGCGCCGCCTGATAGGCCGGTCGGGCCTGGAAGCGCTCCACCCAGGCCTTGACGTTCGGATACTGGTCCTGACGCCCGAACGCGCGGAGGACCTCGCCCACGAAGCTCATCTGGATGTCGGCGGCGGTGAGCTCTGCGCCCATCAGCCAGTCGCGGCCCTCCAGCGAGGCGTTCACATAACCCAGGTGGTTGGCGATCTCGCTGTCGATGCGCGGCTGCAGCGGCGCGCCGGCCTCGCCCAGGCGGCCCACGTACATGTTGAGCATCAGGGGCAGCATGGCCGAGCCCTCGGCGTAGTGCAGCCACTCCTTGTACTTCTCGGACGCCGCCTCGCCGGCCGGCGGACCCAGCCGGCCCGCGCCATACTTGCGCTGGATGTAGTCCACGATCGCCCCGGACTCGGCGATGGTGATGTCCCCATCGGTGATCACCGGCGACTTGCCCAAGGGATGGACTTGCTTCAGCTCCGGCGGCGCCAGCCTCGTGGTCGCGTCGCGGGCGTAGGGTTTGATCTCGTAGGGCGCGCCCAGCTCTTCGAGCAGCCACAGGATGCGCTGCGAGCGCGAGTCGTTGAGGTGGTGGACGACGAGCATAAGGGGGACCTTCTGGTTATCTGGCCGGCAGCAAAACCGTCTGACGCCACACAAAGCAAGCTTCCCTATAATCGCCGCGCATGAGCCTCGTCCTTCCCGACCTGCCCGAACTCCTCGACCGCGCCGGCCGCGAGGCCGAGGTGCTGGTCGCCGAACTGCAGGATGCGGTAGGCGAGCGCGTGCGCCCGGGCGGCCGGCTCGACCGCGCCGCCCTGGACGCCGACCAGCATGTAGCCCACGGCTTGGCCTGGGCGGCGGCCTATGCCGAGACCCTGCGCCAGGTGGCCGCCTGGGCCGAGCGGCTGATCACGCAAGAGAAATTCGGCGAGGCCGAGGCCCTGCCGGCCCAGCTCCTGGCGCACGAGTACCTGTCCCAGCTGGCCGGCGGCCTGCCGATGAACCAGGGCGAGATGTTCCGCCCCGCCGACCTGGAGGTCTCCGCCCACCGCCTGCAGCCGCTCATCGAGCGCCTGGCGCCCGGGGCGTCGCAGGCGGTGAAGGCCCGGATCGTCGAGCTGCTCGACCAGGCCCGCGGCCGGGCCTCATTGGAAGCCAGCGGCCTCGATGAGACGCTGGAGGCGGTCAGCGGCCAGTTCCAGGCCTTCGCCCACGCGAAGATCGCCCCCTTCGCCCACGGCTGGCATCTGAAGGACGAACTCATCCCCCTGGAGCTGATCGAGGAGATGGGCGCGCTCGGCGTCTTTGGCCTGACGGCGCCCGAGGCCTGGGGCGGTTCAGGGTTCGGCAAGGTGGCCATGTGCGTGGTCACCGAGGCCCTGTCTCGCGGCTACATCGGGACCGGCTCGCTGGGCACCCGCTCGGAGATCGCCGCGGAGCTCCTGCTGGCCCACGGGACCGACGACCAGAAGGCCCGCTTCCTGCCCGCCATCGTCTCGGGCGCGATTGTGCCGACGGCGGTGTTCACCGAGCCGGAGGCGGGCTCCGACCTGGGGTCCTTGCGCACCCGCGCCATGCGGGACGGCGAGGTCTGGCGGGTGACCGGCGCCAAGACCTGGATCACCCACGCCGCCCGCGCCGACCTGATGACGCTGCTCGTCCGCACCGATCCGGCCTCGCGGGACCATCGTGGGCTGTCGATGTTCCTGGCCGAGAAGCCGCGCGGAACCGTGGCCGATCCGTTCCCGGCCCCTGGCATGACCGGCGGCGAAATTGCGGTGATCGGCTATCGCGGCATGAAGGAATACGAGATCGCCTTCGACGGCTTCGAGGTGGCGCACGCCAATCTGCTGGGCGGCCAGGAGGGCCAGGGATTCGCCCAGCTGATGGCGACCTTCGAAAGCGCCCGCATCCAGACCGCCGCGCGCGCCATCGGCGTGGCGCAGAACGCCCTCGACCTGGCGCTCGACTACGCGCTCCAACGGCGCCAGTTCGGCGAGCCGCTGGCGGCCTTCCCCCGCGTGGCCAACAAGCTCGCCATGATGGCCGCCGAGATTCTGGGCGCGCGGCGCCTCGCCTGGTTCGCCGCGGGCGCCAAGGACCAGGGCCGCCGCTGCGACCTGGAGGCCGGCATGGCCAAGCTCACCGCCGCACGCATCGCCTGGGCGGCGGCCGACAACGCCGTGCAGATCCACGGCGGGACGGGCTTTGCGGTCGAGCAGCCGGTCAGCCGCGTGCTGGCCGACGCGCGCATCCTCAACATCTTTGAAGGGGCCGGCGAGATCCAGGCCCAGGTGATCGCCCGGCGCCTGCTTGAAGGCGCCAACTAGACAGGAGGACCGGCCTGCTCAGGGGCGCCAACTGAGCGATCGCGCGGCGCCGGCTCATCCCCGCGAAAGCGGGGATCCATCGTTCTTCAGCGCGGCGCGAAGCCCTCGGCGATCAGGCCGATCTGGCGGTCCATGACCGCGGTCAGGGTCGGCGCGTCGGCGTTGTTCCAGGCCGCCAGGCGGTAGACCCAGGCATAGGCCGCCATCAGCAGGTCAACAGTCTCCTGGAAGTCCACGGCGGGATCGACGTCGCCCGCGGCCACGCCCTTGGCCAGGATCTCGCCGATGATCCCCTGCAGGCGCTGGTTCCTGCCCATCGGCGTGGCGCTCGACGACAGCGTCCAGTCGTAGGCCGCCGCGATGTGCGCCAGGAACAGGCGCGTGTGCCGCGCCTCGAAGGCGAAGTGGATGGCGAACATGGTCCGAAGCCGGTCCAGCGTGTCGCCGCGCAGATGCGGCATCACCCGGTCGAGCTCGGCGTAGAGTCCGTCCAGCCGGTCCTGCATCACCTGGCTGAGGATTTCGCCCTTGGAGGCGAAGGTGGTGAAGACGCTGCCCACCGACACCCCGGCCTGCCTCGCGATCTCGCGGATCGTGGTGCCCTCGTAGCCCTGGGTGTCGAACAGGTTCCTCGCCGCGGCGATCACCCGGTTACGGGTGGCTTCCTTCTGGGTCTGGCGTGCGCCGGGCGGGCCGTCCGCGAGCGGCGCGGAGGACGGCGCCGCAGGAGCGCCGCCCAGCTCGTCGGTCGAGGAAAGGTCGCGAGCCGAAGTCATGACCTTTCAGACGGCGCCGAGGCCTCAGCGCCTCCTGGCGCCCGCCAGAAGAATGCGGATTTGGTCGCGCGAGCGGTCCTGCAGGGCCTCGACCGTCCAGCCCTCGAAGATCGCCTGCGGGTAGTTGGACAGATAGGCTTCGAACAGCATCGAGGCGCGCAGCGCCAGGTCCTCGGGGCCGAGCTCGCCGCGTTCGACGGCGCCCGTCAGCTGCTCGATGATCAGGGCGTTCAGCACCTGGACCGGGGCTGCGCTGCGCAGCGCCGGGCCGTCCTGCGGCGACCAGCCGACGCTGAACGCGGCGCGGGCCAGCGGCAGTTGGGTCTTGTAGAAATTGTAGCCGGCGGCGAACATCCGCAGAAGGGTGTCCTCGACGCCCTTGCCGTAGCTCGCGGCCTCACGCATGGCGTCGGCCAGATCACCCATGTCGGTGATCATGATCTCGCGGAAGAGATCGGACTTGTCGGAGAAATTGGCGAACACCGCGCCCGTGGACATGCCGGCGGCCGCGGCGATGTCGCGGATCGTGGCGCCTTCGTAGCCCGCTTCGCTGAACAGGCGGCGCGCGGCGGAGAGCACCTTGACGCGGGTCTGCTGCTTGGCGAGCGCGCGACGGGTCGGCGCCTTCATCGAGGGATCTTCCGCAGCTTGGATTTTGGTGGAATGAATCATGGGAATCGACGGCCGAGCCGTCCTCTCTAGCTTTGTTCGGGCCGCACCGCGCGTCCAGACACGGTTCGGTGAACATGTTCAAGGATCAAGTTACCGGAGCCCATGGGCGCCACTTCTTGGCGCGTGCAGGGTAACTTGTGGCTGGTTGAGGGCTGCGGGCGGACGTAAGCTTCCCGTGTGTACTCCGAGTGGGGCCGAAATTCGACCGTTTCAGCGAATTAGGCTCGTTGAACACGCTCACCAACCGTGGGGGAGGGGGCGCATACCTTGGTTGTAAGTGGTTCGCAAGCCTGTCGCACATTAAGATATCCCAATGGACCTGTTCACCTACCTGATCCCCGCCGCCCTGATCGCGGTCGCCTCCGTGCTGGCGGTCGGCATCTACGCCCTGTTCCGCGGCGGCGACTTCGGGCGATCCTATTCCAACAAGCTGATGCGGCTCAGGGTCGTCATGCAGGCGGTCGCGATCGCCGTCCTGATGGGCGCGCTGTGGTGGCGGACCAGACACTGAGCCGGTCCCAAATCTTGAGCGCGCCATGGTGACGCTGAACCGCATCTACACGCGCGCCGGCGACGCCGGATCGACGCGGCTGGCCAGCGGGGCCACGGTCTCCAAGTCCGACCCGCGGGTGGAAACCTACGGCGCGGTCGACGAGACCAACGCCTGCCTGGGCCTGGCCAGGACCCACACCGCCGGCTCGGGCGAACTCGACGCCATATTGGCCCGCCTGCAGAACGAGCTCTTCGACCTGGGCGCGGACCTGGCGACCCCGGCCAGGGCCGACGAGGCGGACGGCTCCAAGCTGCGCATTCTCGACAGCCAGGTCGCGCGGCTGGAGGCCGAGATCGACGCGCTCAACGCCGAGCTGCCGCCGCTCGCCTCGTTCGTCCTGCCGGGCGGAACAGGGGCCGCCGCGGCCCTGCACCTGGCGCGCACGGTCTGTCGCCGGGCAGAACGCGAGGCCGTGCGGCTGGTGGAGGCCGGCGAGCCGGTCAGCGGACCGGCCCTGCGCTACCTGAACCGGCTTTCGGATTTGCTGTTCGTGGCCGCCCGCTACGCCAACGACAAGGGCGCTGCGGAGGTGTTCTGGAGCTCCGGGGCGACGCGCTAGACATCACCCCGCTCATCCCGGCGAAGGCCGGGACCCAGCTGGAATGGCTCAGAGGCGGGCTTGAACGGCTCGGCGGAAAACCAACCCACAGCGGCGCCTCGCGATCCGGGTCCCGGCCTTCGCCGGGATGAGCGGACCTTGGTTAGGGTTTTGCGGCCGATGGGTTAGCCGCAGGCAGCCGGCCGATGGCGCGCAGCGCCTCTTCGCGGGCTTGCCGGTTGACGATCATCCGTCCGGTGAGGTCCGACGTCAGGACCGGCTGGGCGCAGACCCGCGACTGCGCGTCCCACCATTTGTGGCCTTCCACGCACTTCTGCTCGGGCATGGCCCAACCGAGCGTCCAGACCAGGATTCCGGCGTTGGCCACGGCGAAGATGCCGAGGAAGATCAGTTTCAGGCGCTCGATCGTCGGGTTCATGGAGACCTATTAGGGGATCAAGGGCGCCGCTGGCTAGCCGCCCGCGGTTTGCAAACTGCGCCGGAAACGCTATGGCCCCCGCACGACTCCGTTTTCCCAAAGCAAATTTGAGGCGCTAGCAACCCATGAAGGTGTTGGTCCCGGTCAAGCGGGTGATCGATTACAACGTCAAGGCCCGGGTGAAGCCCGACCAGACGGGTGTCGACCTCGCCAATGTGAAGATGTCGATGAATCCGTTCTGCGAGATCGCGGTCGAAGAGGCCGTGCGTCTCAAGGAAAAGGGCGTCGCCACCGAGGTCGTCGCCGTCTCCATCGGCCCGGCCCAGGCGAGCGAGACCTTGCGAACGGCTCTGGCCATGGGCGCCGACCGCGCGATCCTGGTGCAGACCGCCGAGGACCTGGAGCCGCTGGCGGTCGCCAAGGTCCTGCAGGCCCTGATCGCCAAGGAAAGCCCCGATCTGGTGATCATGGGCAAACAGGCCATCGACGGCGACAACAACGCGGTCGGCCAGATGCTGGCGACCCTGCTCGACTGGCCCCAGGCGACCTTCGCCTCGGCGGTCGAGGTCTCGGGCAAGAAAGCCAAGGTTACCCGCGAGGTCGACGGCGGCCTGCAGACCCTCGAGGTTGACCTGCCCGCCGTGATCACCGCGGACCTGCGCCTCAACGAGCCGCGCTACGCGAGCCTGCCCAACATCATGAAGGCCAAGAAGAAGGAGCTCGCCATCGAAGAGCTCGCCTCTCTGGGCGTCGACACGGCGCCGCGCCTGAAGGTCGTGAAGGTCACAGAGCCGCCGAAGCGCGCCGGCGGCGTCAAGGTGGAGACCGCCGCCGACCTTGTCTCGAAACTCAAGACTGAAGCGGGGGTGCTCTGATGGCCGTTCTCGTCATCGCCGACCACGACAACGCCCACCTGCGCGACACCACCGAAAAGACGGTGACCGCGGCGCTCAAGCTCTCCAGCGACATCGACATCCTGGTGGCCGGCCAATCTTCTGCAAATGGGGGCGCCAAGGGCGTGGCGGACGCCGCCGCCAAGATCACCGGCGTGCGCAAGGTCCTGCTGGCCGAAAGCACCGAGCTGGGCGAAGGCCTGGCCGAGAGCATGGAAGCCCTCGTGGTCCCGCTCATGGCCAACTATGACGCCGTGCTGACGCCCGCCACCAGCCAGGGCAAGAACTTCAGCCCGCGCATCGCCGCCAGGCTGGACGTGGCCCAGATCTCCGAGATCGTCGACGTGATCGACGCCAACACCTTCGTGCGGCCGATCTATGCCGGCAACGCCCTGGAGACCGTGCAGTCCTCCGACGGCAAGAAGGTGATCACCGTGCGTCCCACCGTCTTCAAGGCGGCGGCGGACGGCGGCTCGGCCAAGGTGGAGACCATCCCCGCTCCGGCCAAGCCCGCCAAGACCCACTTCGTCGACCAGAAGCTGGTGAAGTCGGCCCGTCCGGAGCTCTCCGGCGCCAAGATCGTGGTCTCCGGCGGTCGCGCCATGGGCTCGGCCGAGGAGTTCCAGAAGGTCATCGAGCCGCTCGCCGACAAGCTCGGAGCCGCCGTCGGCGCCTCCCGCGCGGCCGTCGACGCCGGTTACGCCCCCAACGACTACCAGGTCGGCCAGACCGGCAAGGTGGTGGCGCCCGAGCTCTACATCGCCATCGGCATCTCCGGCGCCATCCAGCACCTGGCCGGCATGAAGGATTCCAAGGTGATCGTGGCGATCAACAAGGACGCCGATGCGCCGATCTTCCAGGTCGCCGACTACGGCCTGGTGGCGGACTACAAGACCGCCGTGCCGGAGCTGATGGCCGC
>PLEH01000027.1 GCA_003136395.1 Phenylobacterium sp. | reverse complement strand
CGTGGAGGCGCCGGCCGCCGCGCCGCCGCCTGCGCCACCGCCGCGCGCGGAAAGCGCCCCCGCGCCGGCAGCCGTCAGCCGCGCCGAGGGCGACAAGCCGCTGGCCTCGCCCGCCGTCCGCCGCCGGGCGGAGGACCTGGGCATCAAGCTCGGCCATGTGGCCGCGAGCGGTCCGGCGGGACGGATCACCCACGACGACCTGGACCGCTTCATCGCCTGCGGCCGCCCAGAAGGCCGCCCAGGGGGCGCTGCGCCCTCGACGCTGGCCAAGCGCACGGCTGTGGAGGAGGTGAAGGTCATCGGCATGCGCCGGGCCATCGCCAAACAGATGCAGGAGTCCAAGCGTCGCATCCCGCACTACGCCTATGTCGAGGAGGTCGACATGACGGAGCTGGAGGAGCTGCGCGTCCATCTCAACGCGACCAAGCGCGCCGACCAGCCGAAGCTGACCATGCTGCCGTTCCTGATGCGCGCCCTGGTGCGCGTCCTGCCGGCCTACCCGCAGATCAACGCGCGCTTCGACGACGAGGCGGGCGTCGTGCACCGCTATGCCGGCGTCCATATCGGCATCGCCACCCAGACCGCCAACGGCCTGATCGTGCCGGTGGTGAAGCACGCCGAGGCGCTGGACGTCTGGGCCGCCGCCGCCGAGGTGGCCCGCGTCGCCGAGATCGCGCGGTCCGGCAAGGGTTCGAAGGACGACCTGTCAGGGTCGACCATCACCGTCACCTCGCTCGGCCCGCTCGGCGGCATCGCCACGACGCCGGTGATCAACCATCCGGAAGTCGCCATCATCGGCCCCAACAAGATCGTCGACCGGCCGGTGGTCCGGCACGGCCAGATCGCGGTGCGCAAGATGATGAACCTGTCGTCGTCCTTCGATCACCGGGTCGTGGATGGCTACGACGCTGCGGAGTTCATCCAGAAGGTCAAGGCCATGCTGGAACACCCCGCAACCCTGTTCATGGACTGACGCCGTGCCAACTGAAACCGGGGCCGAGACCCTCACCACCCGCCTCCTGATCCTCGGCGGCGGACCCGGCGGCTATGTGGCGGCGATCCGCGCCGGGCAACTTGGCATCGACTCGATGCTGGTCGAAGGCGACCGGCTGGGCGGCACCTGCCTGATCCGCGGCTGCATTCCGTCCAAGGCGCTGATCCACGTGGCCTCCAAGTTCGAGGGCATGGCCCATGCGGTGGCCCGTGAAGGCAAAGAGGGCGCGAAGGACGGCATTTCGCTCAAGGCCGCGCCGGTCCTCGACATGGCGGCCACGGTCGCCTGGAAGGAGAGCGTCGTCGACAAGCTGAACGGCGGCGTCACCGCGCTCCTGAAACGCGCCAAGACCCGGGTGATCGCAGGCTGGGGCCGCTTCAGCGACGCCAAGACCTGCCACGTCGAGACCAAGGACGGCCCGGTCACCATCAAGGCCGAGACCGTGATCCTGGCGGCGGGCTCGGTCGCCTCGGCCCTGCCGCACATCCCGTTCGGCGGCGACGTGATCTCGTCCACCGAGGCGCTGGCGCTGAGCGAGCTACCCAAGCGCCTGGTGGTGATCGGCGCCGGCTATATCGGCCTGGAACTGGGCTCGGCCTTCCGCAAGTTCGGCTGCGAGGTCACGGTCGTCGAGATGCTGGACCGCATCCTGCCGCTCTATGACGAGCCGCTCACCAAGCCGGTGAAGGCCTGGCTGGAGAAGGCCGGCGTCACCCTGCATCTGGCGGCCAAGGCGGTGGCCTGGGCGAACGGCGAGCTGGTGGTCGACAAGGCCGGCGAGATCCTGCGCCTGCCCGCCGACAAGCTGCTGGTCACCGTCGGGCGGCGACCCAACACCGAGGGTTGGGGCCTGGAGGAGATGGGCGTCGATCTGGCGGGCGGCTTCGTCAAGGTCAACGACCGGATGCAGACCTCCATGAGCGGCGTCTACGCCATCGGCGACCTGGTGGGTGAGCCGATGCTGGAGCACAAGGCCGCGGCCCAGGCGCACGTCGCCGTCGAGGTCATCGCCGGCCAGAACCGCAGATTCGATCCGGCCACCATCGCCGCGGTCTGCTTCACCGAGCCGGAGATCGTCTCGGCCGGTCTCCTGCCGAAGGAGGCCGAGGCCGCCGGCCACGATCCGGTCAGCGCCGTCTTCCCCTTCCAGGCCAATGGCCGGGCGCTTTCCATGGAGGCCGGCGACACCGGCGGCTTCGTCCGCGTCGTGGCCCGCAAGTCCGATCACCGGGTGGTTGGCCTGCAGGCGGTCGGCGCCCACGTCTCGGAGCTTTCCGGCGAGTTCGCCATGTCGATCGAGATGGGCGCGCGGCTTGAGGATCTGGCCGGGACCATCCACGTCCACCCGACCCTCAGCGAGGCCGTCCACGAAGCGGCGCTGCGGGCGCTCGGCCACGCCATCCACATCTAGGCGTGGGTGGTCGCGCTCGCCTCTCCCCCGCGAAGCGAGAGGGAGAGGGCAGGGAGAGGGCGGTGCGTGAGAGCGTGCTCCGCCGGTGGTGCATCGAGGGCCCTCGGTTCACGGCGGAGAATTGGAAAAGCCCAGCCGCCCTCTCCCTGCCCTCTTCCTCTGTCGCTGGCGCTCCGGGGAGAGGCGGCGCGGAGAGATCGCGCGGCATTAACTAATCGGTGGCGTTCGGGTGGCTAAGGTCCCCAGCAAGAACCGGGCCAAGGGGTTCGGACGCGGGGGACGGCAGTGGCGCTCAGCGCTCGTCTTGAGATTCGGCAGGGCCAGGGTCTGGTCATCACGCCGCAGCTGCAGCAGGCGATCAAGCTGCTGCAGTTGTCGAATCTTGAGCTCGAGGCCTTCGTCGAGGCCGAGCTGGAGAAGAATCCGCTCCTGCAGCGCGACGAGCGCGACGCCGAGCCCGAGGGCGAGGCTCCCATAGAGGCGGCTTCCGACGCCTCCGCCGACCGCATGGACGACGCCGGCGCCCGGGCCGAACTGGATTCCACCCACGACGAGGCCTCGCCCGGCGAGCGGGTCACCGGCGACGCCGAGCACGACATGGGCGCGGCCGAGGCCGGGGCCTCCATCGATTGGTCCAAGGCCAGCCGCGGCGGCGGGACCTTCGAGGGCGATTCCGACGGCATGGAAGGCGCGCTCACCCGCGAAAAGACCCTCAACGAACATCTGCACGATCAGCTCTCGGCCTCGGGCCTCTCAGGCCCCGAAGCCGCCGCCGCCGCCGTCCTGATCGACGCGGTGGACGAAGGCGGCTACCTGCGCGCCGACCTGGCCGAGGTCGCCGAGCGGCTGGGCTGCTCTGAGGAGCTGCTGGAGCGCGTCCTGGCGGTCCTGCACGGCTTCGAGCCGGTGGGCGTCTGCGCCCGCGACGTGGCCGAATGCCTGGCGATCCAGCTGAAGGACCGCAACCGCTACGACCCGGCCATGGCCGCGCTGCTCGACAACCTGCCGCTGCTCGCCAGGCACGACATGGCCGCCCTGAAGCGCGCCTGCGGGGTCGACGACGAGGACCTGCGCGAGATGGTCGCCGAACTGCGGGCCCTGACGCCCCGCCCGGGCGCGGCCTTCGGCGGCGAGCCGGCCCAGACGGTGGTGCCCGACGTCTATGTCCGCGAGGGCCTGGGCGGGCTGTGGCACGTGGAGCTCAACTCGGAGACGCTTCCTCGACTCCTCGTTGATCAGCGCTACCACGCCCGCGTCAGCGCCTCGGCCCGCACCGACCAGGAGAAGACCTTCGTGTCCGACTGCGCCGCGCAGGCGAGCTGGCTGGTCAAGAGCCTCGACCAGCGGGCCAAGACCATCCTCAAGGTCTCCTCCGAGATCGTGCGCCAGCAGGACTCCTTCCTGGCCTTCGGCGTCGAGCACCTGCGGCCTTTGAACCTCAAGACCGTCGCCGACGCCATCGGCATGCACGAATCCACCGTCAGCCGGGTGACCTCCAACAAGTACCTGGCCACCCCGCGCGGGGTCTTCGAGATGAAGTTCTTCTTCACCTCGGCGATCCAGGCCACCGAGGGCGGCGAGGCCCACTCCGCCGAGGCCGTGCGCCACAAGATACGCCAGCTGATCGACGCCGAGGCCTCCAACCGCGACGTCCACTCCGACGACTCCATCGTCGACATCCTCAAGGAAGCCGGCGTCGATATCGCCAGGCGCACCGTCGCCAAGTACCGCGAGGCCATGCGCATCCCGTCCTCGGTGGAACGCCGCCGGCGGCTGAAGGAGCACGCCTGAGGCTCTCAAGCCGGGATGAGCGGACCTGGGACGCTGCCGCGGACCGGCGCTAGCCCGAACACTTCCAGTTTAATTGACACCTTCGCGCGGGCGGCGCGTTGATCTCATCATGCAAGTCCAAGTCACCGGCAAACACGTCGACGTCGGCGAGGCCCTGCGCTCGCGGGTCTCCGACGAACTCGCCTCCAGCATCGGCAAGTACATCGAGCGCCCGGGCGGCGGCGCCGATGTCGTGGTCAGCCGCGACGGCCACGGATTTCGGGTGGACTGCGCGGTCACGCTTGCGTCCGGCCAGCAGCTCACCACCCACGGCGTGGGCGGCGACGCGCACCTGGCCTTCGACGCGGCCAGCGCCAAGATGCAAAAGCGCATCCAGCGCTACAAGAACCGGCTGAAGGACCACCATCCCCAGGCCATGGCCCGCCAGGCCGCCGAGACCGCGGCCTACTATGTGCTGCAGATTCCGGACGATGACAGCGGCGACGAGCCCTTCGAGGAGGGCGGCGTCCAGGCTTTCCCCGAGCCCATGGTGATCGCCGAGACCGAGACGAAAATCGGCGTCATGACCGTTTCCATGGCGGTGATGGAGCTCGACCTGACCGAATCTCAAACAATCGTGTTCAGAAATGCCGCGCACGGCGGGTTGTCGGTGGTATATCGCCGGCCCGACGGCAACATCGGCTGGATCGACCCCGAACGCACCCCGGGCAATGGGGAGGCCGCCGGGGCCGGACCCGACGGAACCGCCGAGGCCTGAGAGCGGTTCAGGCCACCGTCGAAAGAGGCGGCCCGTCAGGGGGGCGGGTCGAGTTCAGCGCGAGCTTTTCAGAGACAGTATGCAGATCGGCGACCTACTCGATCGCAATGCGATCGCCCTGCGCGTGAGCGCCGCCAACAAGCGCCAGGCGCTGGCGGTGATCGCGGAGATCGCGGCGCGCAACTTCGGCCTGGACGCCGGCGACGTGCTGGACGCGCTCACCGAGCGTGAGCAGGCGGGATCCACCGGCGTCGGCCATGGCGTGGCCGCCCCCCACGCGCGCATCGAGGGCCTGACGCGCCTGCGCGGCGTCTTCGTGCGGCTCGATCATGCGGTGGAGTTCGAGGCGGTGGACGACCAGCCCGTGGACCTGATCTTCGCCCTCTTCGCGCCCAAGGAATCGGCCGGGGTGGAGCACCTGCGCGCGCTCGCCCGCGTCTCGCGGCTGCTGCGTCAGCCCGATCTGCGTCGCCAGCTGCGCCAGGCCCGCACCGCCGACGCCCTGCACGCGCTCCTGGTTCAGGATCCGATCTCACGAGTTTCGGCCGCCTGACTTCCCCTCCCTTAATAGGGAGGGTGGCGAGGCGAAGCCGAGACGGGTGGGGCTGTGTGGGCCGGAGTGCTGAGTCGGCGCTTGATCGCGACCGCCCCACCCTGATCGCTATGCGATCTGTCCCTCCCCACAAGGGGGAGGGCAGGGCCCTAGTGCACCGAAACCGGCGCCAGTTCATGCGCCAGGGCCGCGGCCATGGCGGAGTCGCGGTCTGAGAGCACCGCCAGGCGTTCGCCGTCGGCGCGGTGGACCGCATAGAGGGTCTGGTCGGGGTTCAACTCGAAGCCCTGAATCTGGGCCGCCGGCACGCTGGCCAGAATCTCGGCGCCGGTGACCGGGCGCACATAGACGAGGTTCGGGCCGCCGAGGGCGGCAAAGGCTTCAGTCGATAGAATAGGCGTCATCATGACCACCTCCACTTTACGCAACGCTTCGAACGGCGCCGGGTTCAGCCTGCCGTCCGATTGACGAGACGCCGGACATCCGGCCGTCTCCTTCTTGATACCTGGCCATTGCTCATGCCCCCGTACGGATCCCGGTGCGGATCGGGACTTTCGTGACCCGCTTTTCCGGCTCCGGACGGTTCAGGTCGATGTGCAGCAGACCGTGTTCGAGGCTCGCCTCTTCCACCACCATGCCGTCGGCCAGGACGAAGCTGCGGATGAACCCCCGGGCCGCGATCCCGCGATGCAGGAAGGCGTCTTCAGGCCGAGCGGCGCCGTCCTCGCGCCGGCCGGCGACGGTCAGCTGGCGGTCCTCCACGCTCACCTCCAGCTGATCGGGCGAAAAGCCCGCGACGGCCAGGGTGATGCGGATCCCGCCATCCCCGCGGTCCTCCACATTGTAGGGGGGATAGCTCTCGGCGGCCGCCTTGGCGGCGCGCTCGATCAGACTGCGGGTATGCTCGAAGCCCAGCAGAAACGGGCTGTCGAAAAGTACCGACCTGTTCATCCTCAAACGAGTCCTTGTCGAAAGCGACTCTCCGGCCGGGCCGCCCAGATCTGGCGCGGCTCAACCGAACTGGAAATGAGGTGGGGATCGGGGCCGGGGTTTTCAATGTCCCGGCCCGCCTCTCCCCCGGCGAAGCCGAGAGGGGGAGGTCAGGGAGGGGCGGCGCCTACTTCACCGTGAAGGGATAGTTGGGCGACTCGTAGAAGCCCTTGCCGTCGGCGGCCACCACCCGCATCCGCACGCTGTGCGGCCCGGCGCCCAGCGCGCCGGCCGGCAGGGTGAAGCTGAAGCCCACCGCCGCCAGCCCCGGCTGCTTGAAGTAGCTCGCCACGTCCGGGCGCGAGGCCCCATAGGCCGACCCATAGGCCTTGCCGTCCACCACCACGTCGACGCCGCGGGCCGGCGCCTTGGCCTGGGGGTCGAAGGCGAAGCCCTCGAAGGCCGTGGCCTGGCCGCCCGGCGTCACCGCGGGCTGTTTGTTCAGCGGGTCCGGCGCGGCCCCGATGCGGTCCAGCGACACCCCCGCCAGCGCCTTGAGCTTCGGCAGGCCCGCCGACATCCCCTCGGTGGGCGCGGCCACCACCGCCTGGGGCGGGGCGATCGCCATGGGGTCGTCCGGCAGATGCCGGGGCTTGCCCTTCTCGCAGGCGCCGAGCTCCAGGACGCAGAAAGCGGCGACGGTCAGGATGGCGCGTGTCACGGGGCGGCCCTCAGGGTTCGGAGGCCCCTGCATAGTCCGCTTCGCCAAGATTTCAGAACCACCAACCCCTCTCTTGCTCGTCATGGCCCGGCATGTCCGGGCCACCCAAGATCTCCGTGGTGACCGGCGAGGTGCGGCGGCGTGGTATTTCATTCTGCCTGGCGGTGATCATGGGTCCCCCGGACAAGCCGGGGGATGACGAGAGAATTGAGAGGGGTAAGAGCCTGGTCACCCACCCCGCTTGCGATGGGCCGCCCCCGGCCGATGCCGCAGGCGCGCGATCGTCCGGGTGATCGGCGCCACCGCCCGGTTCATCTCCCGGACCGGCCCCGGCGGGACCCGCTCCGCCGCCAGCCACAGTTCGAAATCCAGCATCTCCTCCCGCCGCTCACAGGCCTCGTCCACCGCGCGTGCGAACCCCGCGTCCGCCCGATACCAGCGCCGCAGCGTCCCCCGCGCCGGCCCGCCCGGCGCGCGGCTGTAGCTCGCCAACGAGCCCCCTCGACGATGTGGTCCACGATGTCCTCGACCAGGAGCTCGTGGACACGCGGCCCCGCCGCCCGCCGCCCCGCGAAGATCATCCGCAGCACCGCGTCGAACATCGGCTCTTCCCGCCGCCACCGCGTCAGCGTGGGCCGGCACGGCAGCGCCGGATCGGCCGCCAGCGCGTCCTCCAGCCGCACCCCGGGCGGCGCCTTGTGCAGCGCCAGGATCACCCGGTCCGCCACGCCCTGGTCGAAGTCCCGCCGCCGCGCCCGCCCCATCTCGCCCACGCCGGCCTTCCATCGCCGCCGCAGCGCGAACAGCGCCTCGGCGAACGGCGCCTGCGTGGCCTTCCAGTAACGATAGGTCGCCCCCGACGGCATGCCCGGCGCCCCCAACAGCTCGCGGATCGGCTCCCCGGCCCGCGCCCGCGCCAGGAAGGCCTCGGCGTGGCCCTCGTCATAGGCATAGAGCCGCATCCAAGCCCCCCGCCGCCGCGCGTCCAGCAGGTCCCCGGCGAACAGCGGATCCGCCTTCGCCCAGGTCCGCACCGCCGCCGTGCAGGGCATTCCCGCCGAGGCGCAGATCGCCCGCTGGCTCTCCCCCGCCAACACCCGCGCCAAGATCTCCCCCTTCAGGCGCCGGGCGTCTTGGGCGTAGCGGCTGGGCATGGGGGGAGGATATCAGGGGAGGCGCCGGAACGAGAACAAAAAGTGAACTCACAAACCCCCAACGCCCCGACATCCCGCTCATCTCCTCCGCTCATCCCCGCGAAGGCGGGGAAGGCGGGGACCCAGGCGTTTTCAGATCCTCCCCGTAGGGGGTGGAGGAACGGTCGCGCTAGCGAGCGATCGACAAACGCTTGTCGATCGCAGTGGCGATGGGACCGCGAAGCGGTGGAGGGGGCGCGCGTCCATGACAAGCCGAGGCGCCAAGGCTCGCGTCAACCATGAGATTGCGGGGCGGGGGCGCCTGGGACCTGCGCGACTGCCAATTCGAGGGCGACGGGCCGTCACCTGCGCGGGCCGCTTTGCCGCAGCAGGAGATATTGCGGGCACGCCACAAATAGGACATTTGCGGCTCACCGGACGGTGTCCTATTCCCGCCGCGACGCCAGCGATCGCTTCCGCCCCGTTGCGGACGTTTAGCAGGTCCGCCCAAGGTAGCTGACCGCGGACGGACGGGGGCCCCGCCGAACACAGCGCGGCGCAATGGGGGAAGTATTAGTGGATATTGCTAGAATATTTGCGTCCAGTTCATTTCTGTTTGTTTATTCCGGACTGCTGGTTTTACTAACTGTCGTAGCAATTGTTCGAAATCAGATCTCGATAACCTCGGAAACCAAGGTATCGCGCGACATCGTCAAGCTTGTCGATGCCGCCCATTCCCTGGACGCTTCCGGCAAGGTCGCGCAGCTCCTTTTGTTGAACGAGTCCACAGGCGCTCGCATTCTCACCCATGACGCCTGCCGCAGAGACGACCTTGTGGAACACAGGGTCTGGCGGAACCCCAAATCCGCAACCGCCAGGGCGACCGCCAACTATCTGGGCGTGATGGCGGCCGTGCCTGCGGGGCGCCACAGCCTTGAGGGCCTGCGTCCCGCCAGGACGATGCTGGAGGACGAGTACCGACGGCTTCACAAGGGCCTGAGCGGCTTTGGCGACTTCATCATCCGCGTGGCGCTTCTCGGTACATTCATGGGCCTCATCGCCGCGCTGACGATCGCCAGTGCGAACATCGGCGCCGCGCAAGGATCGGCCGAGGCGCAAAGCGCTCACATGCGGGACTTCATCCAGGTCCTGCTGGCGACGGCCGCCAACAAGTTCTGGATCTCCGCCGTGGGCGTCGGGTGCGCCCTGATCTTGCAGATCTATCGCTCCACCTCGGAGAAGGCTCAGCACATCGTGCGGCTGGGAGACGCCTTCGACCATGCGCTCACCGATCCCGAGATCGCCGCCGCCTGGTGTCCGGCGGACGCCGGCCCGGCCAGCCAGGAGGACATCGACCTCAGGTTCGTGAGGGAGGCCGTCTTCGCCCGGATCGCGAAGCTGGATCTGGAGCCTCTCAACGCGGCGCTCGCCGAGACGGCCGCGGCCATCAGGGCCAACGCGAAGGACTCGGTCATCTCGTTCGGACCGGCGCCGCCGCGACGGAGCGCTGAGTGATGCCTGGACGGTTGCGGCGACGCTCCAGTTCCGTCGAGTTGGCGGGCGATGAAGGACCGTTCGTGTCGTTCACCGACCTGTTCATCGGGATCCTGTTTATGTTCCTGATCCTGGTGGCCGCTCTCATGCTCATGCACCAGGAGGCCGTTCAGAGGGAACAGGTAGAAACTCAGATCATGTCCGAGCAGATCCGGCAGATGCAGGCCAGGCTCGATGCGGCCCCCAAACGACCGCCCGAACAGCCGGCGTTCCGCCTGGGCATCGTCTTCAATGTCTACCAGAGACCGGCCGTCTTTGATGGTTCGGGCTGGACCTATTCCCGCACGGTCCGCGTCTTCCGGTCGCCCGATGGACACTGCATAAACACCGTCTGGATCCGGAGCAATCTGAGCACGGCGTGGAAGCCGCCGACGGCGAACGAGGATATTCCCACCGACGCTCAGCGAGATCTTCTCGGGAAATTCGAGCCATGCGGGCTTTCCGCCTCAGGCGACCATTGGGAGTCGACCTCAGAGACAGGTAAGCTGACGCGAATGTCCCCGAATCTGTATAGCGGATACGCTGTGCTGCACAAGAAAGAAGGGGATGAAAATCTTGAGATGCAGTACAGAGTATTGGGTATATACGATGACTATTTTCAGAAATCCGCTTCTTTAGCGCCGCCCGGCTAGCCGTAGTCGCCGAGAAAGCTATGAGATCCAATCCCGCGCTCTTGGCCTGCGTTGGCGTGCTCACCCTCGCCTGGCCCACCCTTGCCCCCGCGCAAGCCCCGATACCGCTGAGTGGCGGCGGCCCCGCCCCGGTCGCGGCCGTCGACCCCGCCACGATCCAGGGCCTGCCCTCGGCGCGCGACTACCGTCCGCCCCAGGGAATCGTCTTCAAGACCGCTGACTTCATCAGCGAGAACGTGCGCCTGACGGCCCAGTGGTTCTATGCCCCAAAGAACGAAGGCGAGAACGAAGGCCGGAAGCTGCCCACGGTCATCATGGCGCACGGCTGGGGCGCCACGGCCGCGAATTACCGCCAGGACGCCGTCGACCTGGCGCGCGCCGGCTATCTGGTCATGCTGTTCGACTACCGGGGCTGGGGCGACAGCGACGGCCGGGTGATGCTCACGAGCCCTCGGTTTGTGGCAGGGGGGGCCTTCGCAGGGGGGTCTGTGGCGGGCGGGACGTTCACGGGAGAGGTGCGTGAGCTCCGCGGCTATATCGATCCCTGGGAGCAGGTCGAGGACTGGTTCAACGCCGTCAGCTATGCGGCGACCGATCCGAGGGTCGACGCCGGCCGCATCGGCGTTCTCGGCTCCGACCTTTCCGGGGGCCACGTCATCTATGTCGCGGCCCATGAGCCCCGGATCAAGGCGCTGGTCAGCCAGGTGACCCGTGCGGATACCCGCCCCTCCAGGCCCTTTCAGCTGGACCCCGCCAGGGTGATCGCCGAGGCCGACGCCGCGGCCTCGCGCATCGCCGCCGGCCAGGCGCAATACCCGGCCGAGCGTGCGCGCGCCCCCGGCGCTCAGGGGGGCGCCCAGGGGCGCGCTCAGGGCGGCGGCCTGGTCGGGGCGCCGGTAGGCAACAGGGTGGTGCGCTGGGCGCCCGTCGAGGAGGCGCACGACGTCACCGCGCCGGCGCTGTTCGTCCTGGCTGAAAAGGAGGAGCTGTTCTCCAACACCGCCAACGGTCAGCTGGCCTGCGAGCGGGTTCAGGGACCGCGCAAGATGGTGATGCTGCCCAGGATCACCCACTACGACATCTACGGCGCCGAGCGGGCGCGGGCGGTCACGGCCGCCATCGACTGGTTCGACCGCTACCTGAAGCCCCCCAAACTGGAGCCGGGCGGCGCGCCGACCCGGGTCCCCATCAACCGCAAGGACCCCGAGCGCGGGGCGTGCAACCCCCCGCCCCTGCCGCCGGCGGGCGAGGAGCCGAAGGAAGGCAGCGGGCAGGGACACAAGGCGCCGGCCACATCGGGCCGCTTTAACTGACGCGCACCGAGTGGGTGAAGGGCAAGCCTCGTCGCGCACACCCCCGGCAAGACCCCGGCGGCGGCCTGGGCGCGGCCTCAAGACCGCTCATCCCCTCCGCTCATCCCTTCCGCTTATCCCTTCCGCTCATCCCCGCGAAGGCGGGGAAGGCGGGGACCGAGGTTTTCCTTTCAGATCCTCTCCCAGCGCGGAGCGCGATTGAGNNCGAGACGGAGGGGGTTTCAGCCCACAGACGTCGGAGAGGGCGCAGGCGGCGCTCTGCCCGCGTCCCTCGACGACATGCCGCACGAGCT
Source organism: Phenylobacterium sp. (assembly GCA_003136395.1). Taxonomy (GTDB): domain Bacteria; phylum Pseudomonadota; class Alphaproteobacteria; order Caulobacterales; family Caulobacteraceae; genus Phenylobacterium. Next base: position 2,688 of record PLEH01000027.1, on the reverse strand, counting down.
GGACTACGACCCTGCCGCACAGCGGCTCAAGATCGGCACGGGCTACATCGCCAACGTCTCGCCGGAGGTCTGGGCCTACGAGGTCTCGGGCAAGCGGGTTCTGACCCAGTGGTGGAGCTATCGCCGCAAGGACCGCTCCAAGCCGCCCATGGGCGACAAGCGCCCGCCGTCGGAACTCAGCAGGATCCAGCCCGACAAGTGGCTGCCGGAATACACCACCGAACTTCTCAACGTGCTGCGGGTGCTGACGCGCCTCGTGGCGCTGGAGCCCGCGCAGGACGACCTCCTGGGCAGGATCGTGGACGGCCCGACCATTAACTCAGACGCCTTGCGAGCCACCGGCGCGCTGTCCGACTCGTCGGTCGATACCGATGCGGAAGACTCAGCCGCCGAGGACTGACCCCCAAACGGCGAAGGCCCGCAGCTTTCGCTGCGGGCCTTCATGGTGGAGCTTAGCGGAGTCGAACCGCTGACCTATTGCATGCCATGCAATCGCTCTACCAGCTGAGCTAAAGCCCCAAATCCTCCCGAAGGAGGGGTCGGGTCTCCCCGGACAACCACCGCCAAGACGGCCGCTCCCCGGGAAGGCGCGGAACCTATTCAAACAGCCTCTTGCGATCAACCCCGGTGTTTGGGGTTTTTCGTCGCGGCCAGAAACCGCGGGCCGCCCTACCGGTCGTCTTCGCCTTCGCCCGGCAGGCCCTCGATCTCGGTTTCGTCGAACTCGTCCTCGTCCTCGTCCTCCAGGAACGGCACGTCGGCGTCGTCCTCGACCTCTTCCTCGTCGGTGAATTCGCCAAGGTCCTCGGAGACGGCGGGCGCGGGCTCGGCCTCGTCGTCATCGTCGGCGGCCAGCACGGTGTCGTCGATCACCTCGTCGAGTTCGGGGGTGACGACCTCGTCCTCCTCTTCCTCTTCCTCGGCCTCGGCGTTGCCCAGCACCTGATCCTCGGCGCCCTCTTCGCGTTCCACCTCGGCCTCGGGCTCGGGCGCGGCGGATCGCGCGCGGGTGCGGCGGCTGCGGATGGCCTCGTCCGGGTCGAACTCGGTCTCGCACTTGGGGCAGTGCGCCGGACGCTTGGTCAGGTCGTAGAATTTCGCTTGGCAGTTGGGGCAGACTTGCTTGGAGCCCAGCTCGGGATTGGCCAAAGGCGATGGTCCTTGAGAATATGTGGGGGGCGCGATCGCGAAGCGGGCTCCCTTGCCACGCAAGGGGGCGGCTGTCAAAAGCAATCCCCCTCGTGAAAACCCGCAGGCCTCGGAGGCTCGTGTCTATCCAATGACGGCGGCTCAGGTGACCGCCCCCGCGACCGGCCAGGGCGCGGTCCAGATGACGGCAAAGCGCGCAGGCCCCCTGAAGGGGACGTTGCGGGCGCCGGGGGACAAATCCATTTCGCACCGCGCGCTCATCCTGGGCGCGCTTGCCCATGGCCTGACCGAGGTCGAGGGCCTGCTGGAAGGCGACGACGTCAAGCGCACGGCCGCGGCCATGGCGGCCTTCGGCGCGGGCGTCGAGCGGGTGGGGGAGGGCCGCTGGCGGATCGCGGGAAAGGGAGGGTTCGCGGAGCCGACGGACGTCATCGATTGCGGCAACGCCGGCACCGGCGTCAGGCTGATCATGGGCGCGGCGGCCGGGTTCGACCTTTCCGCCACCTTCACCGGCGACGCCTCCCTGCGCGGCCGGCCGATGAACCGCGTGCTGACGCCGCTCGGCCAGATGGGGGCGACCTGGATCTGCCGCGAGGGCGGGCGGTTGCCGCTGACGCTCAGGGGCGGGCGCCTCAGGCACATCGACTACCGCCTGCCCGAGCCCTCGGCCCAGGTGAAGTCCGCCGTGCTCCTGGCCGGCCTCAACGCCCAGGGCGGCGCCGGCGTCATGGAGCCGCAGGCCACCCGCGACCACACCGAACGCATGCTGCGGGCCTTCGGCGCCGAAGTGAACGTGACCGAAGACAGCGCGGGCGGGCGCCGCATCGAGCTCCCCGGCGGCCAGTCGCTGACGGGCGTAAAGGTCGTGGTGCCGGGCGACCCATCATCCGCGGCCTTCCCGCTGGTCGCGGCCCTGATCACCCCGGGATCGGTGGTGACGGTGGAGGGGATGCTCTTGAATCCGCTGCGCATAGGCCTGCTGGAGACCCTCGGCGACATGGGCGCCGACCTCTCCGTCACCAACGTCCGCGAGGAGGGCGGCGAGACCGTCGCCGACGTCACCGCGCGCTACTCCGAGCTCGTAGGCGTCGAGGTCCCGCCCGAACGCGCGCCCTCGATGATCGACGAATATCCGATCCTGGGCGTCGCCGCGGCCTTCGCGGCGGGCCCCACCGTCATGCGCGGCATCGGCGAGATGCGGGTCAAGGAGAGCGACCGCATCGCGCTCATGGCCGCGGGCCTTTCTGCCTGCGGCGTCGGCGTCGAGGAAGGGCCCGACAGCCTGACCGTGGTCGGCTCCGTCCGTGCGAACCATGGCGTCCGAGGCGGCGCCAAGGTCGCCACCCACGGCGACCACCGCATCGCCATGAGCCACCTGATCCTGGGCCTGGCGTCGGCCGAACCCGTCGCCGTCGACGACCCCCAGATGATCGCCACCAGCTTCCCGGGCTTCCTGGACCTGATGCGCGCGCTCGGCGCGGAGATCGAGGCGTGAGCTTTGATCTTTCCGCTCATCCCCCCGCTCATCCCGGCGAAGGC
>PLEH01000020.1 GCA_003136395.1 Phenylobacterium sp. | reverse complement strand
GATCGCCGCCGCCAGCCCCACCAGCACCAGGACCGAGATAATCAGGGTGAATGGGATCGGCCGCGACCCGCGCACCGGCTGACGGGCATCGAAGCTAAGGGGCGCATCGGTGGGGGGCGTGTAGGCGCCGCGCTCATGATCGGACATCGAAGGCTCCCGCAGACGGCGCATCCGGCAGACCGAATCGCGCACTTCACGGCGCAGTCTAGACGAGCGCGCGCCCGGCGACCCGCCATGAGGGGCATTTTCTGTGGGCAGACCGCGCCGGAATTAGGGCGCAAGCGTCACAAGCAGGCCTAGTGCAGCGAATCCAGATGGAAGAGCTTGCGGTGTTCCTCGATGGCGTAGCGGTCGGTCATGCCGGCGATATAGTCGCAGACCACGCGGGCCCGGCCGGCCTCGTCGCGGCCCTCGGTGCGGGCGAACCATTCGGCGGGCAGGACGTCCGGCTCGCCCAGGAACAGCTGAAACATCTCGGCCAGCATCCGCCGGGCCTGGCTGCGGGTGCGGTTGACCCTCCAGTGGCGGTACATCCGCTCCATCAGGAACATCCGCAACTGCGAAAGGTCCTCGACCATCTCGCGGGAAAAGGCGACGAGCGCGTGGCCCAGTCCGCGGACATCCTCGGGCGAGCCCACCTTGTCGGCGGCCGCGCGGCGGCGGGTCTCGGCCAGAACGTCGTCGACCATGGCCCCGATCATCCGGCGCACGGCCTCCAGGCGCAGGATTCCCACGTCGCAGCCCGGATAGTCGGCGCTGGCGCTGGCCACATGCGGCCCGATCAGCGGGATCGAGCGCAATTCGTCGAGCTGGAAGAGCCCGGCCTGCACCCCGTCGTCCACGTCGTGGTTGTTGTAGGCGATGTCGTCGGCGAGCGCGGCGACCTGGGCCTCCGCCGAGGCCCAGCCGCCGAGTTTGAGGCCGTATTCCGCGTCGAACTCGGCGATCGCGCTCCAGGACGGCTTTTCGAGCTTATCGACCACCGGACCGTTGTGCTTGATGATCCCCTCCAGGGTCTCCCAGGTGAGGTTGAGGCCTTCCCAGCGCGGATAGCGCCGCTCCAGCTTGGTCACCACCCGGAAGGTCTGCACATTGTGGTCGAAGCCGCCGTAGGGCTGCATCTGGACCTGAAGCTCATCCTCGCCGGCGTGGCCGAAGGGCGGATGGCCCAGGTCGTGGGCGAGCGCGATGGTTTCGGCGAGGTCGGCGTCGAGGCCCAGCGCCGTGACCAGCGACCGGGCGATCTGGGCCACCTCCAGCGAATGGGTCAACCGGGTGCGGAAGTGGTCGCCCTCGTGGGCCACGAAGACCTGGGTCTTCTCCTTCAGCCTTCGGAAAGCCGTGCAGTGGATGATACGGTCACGGTCCCGGGCGAAGGGGGTGCGCGTCGCGCTCTCGGACTCCGCGACCTTTCGGCCCCGGGACTTGGCGGGGTCTTCGGCGTAGGGAGCTTTGCTCGGGATGGCGGCCATCAATTCCATCTATCGGGCGGCTGGGGGTTGGTCGAAGCCGCGCGCACCCTCATATAGTCGAGGCGTTTCATTCGTCTAACCGTGATGACCAGCACCGAACTCACCCTTTCCCCCTCGGCCGCGCAGCGCATCCACGCCATCGGAAGGTCCGAGGGCAAGGCGCTGATGCTGCGCGTGGCGGTGGAAGGCGGCGGCTGTTCGGGATTCCAGTACCAGTTCGATCTGGTGGACGAGGCCCAGCCCGACGACCTGAGGATCGAGCGCGACGGCGCCGCGGCCCTGGTCGACGAGATGTCGCTGGTTCTGCTGAAGGGCTCGGAGATCGACTTCGTGGACGAACTCGCCGGCGCGGAATTCCGCGTCCGCAATCCCAACGCCAAGTCCAGCTGCGGCTGCGGCGTCAGCTTCTCGATCTGAGCACCAGCCGGTTGCGGCCGCCGTTGCGGCGATAGTCCTCGATCTCGCTCCAGCCGCGGATCAGCGCCAGACCGGCGCCCCCGCCCCGCTCCAGGTTCGGCCCCCGGTCCTCGGCGGTCCGCGGGTCGAAGGCGACGCCGGCGTCGCTGAAGGTCAGACGGACACCGGTCCCGGTCCGCGCCAGGCGCATGACCACCAGGCTGCCCGCCGGGGCGCCGCCGTGCTCGACGATGTTGGCCACCCATTCCTCGACGATCACCGCCAGCCGGTCGGCGCTCTCCCCCGACAGGGCCGCGGCCGCCGCGAACCGCCCCGCGGCGGCTATGGCCCGCGCCACGGTTCCACTGCCTACGGCCAGTCGCGCGGTCACCGCGGGCTGGGAGTCGGAACTGGCGCGGCTCTTTGCTATGACGGGCGGCCTCAAAGGTCTGCGGGGGGTCTGGGATGCTGAAATCGATCGCGGCAGGATTGCTGATCGCGGCGGCCCTGTCGACGCAGGCGCTCGCCGCCGACATCGGACGCATCAAGACGGTCACCGGCCAGGCCAGCGTCGTGCGCGGCGCGAGCACGTTTCCGGCCACGCCCGGCCAGACGCTCAACGTCAAGGACGTGCTGACCACCGGCCCGGACGGCCGGATCGGCGTCACCTTCGTGGACAACAGCCGCTTCGCCATCGGCCCCAACGCGCGCGTGTCGCTGGCGGAATTCCAGTTCGATGACACGACCCACAAAGGCGGCTCCCTGACCCAGGTCGACCGTGGCTCTCTGGCCATCGTCTCCGGCCAGATCGCCAAGGAAAACAAGGACGGCATGAAGGTGAAGACACCGACCTCGCTGCTCGCCGCGCGCGGAACCCGCTTCGTGGTCGATGTGCCGTGAAGGCAGTCGCCCTGGCGGCCCTCCTGCCGCTGCTCGCCGCCTGCGCCACCACCGGTGGCTCGGTGACCCTGCTGCCCGGCGAGCCGGGCGTGAACACTGGCGCGGTCGCGGTCTTCGATCCCAAGAGCGGCGCCGAAACCGGCTCGCTGACCGCCGCCAACACCCAGACCGCGCTGGGCGGCAAGTTCGCCGCCAGGCCCGCCGACCCGAAGCTCTACGCGGCGCTCACCGACGCCCTGCCTCCACCCGTGGCGCGCTTCACCCTCTATTTCATCGAGGGCACGACCAGGCTGACGGCGGAATCCGAGCCCGAACTCAAGAAGGTGTTCGCCGAGGTCGGAAGGCGCGCGGGCGCCGAGGTGCAGATCACCGGCCACACCGACACCGTGGGCTCCGAAGGCGACAACGACATATTGTCCTTGAAGCGCGCCCGCGAGATCCGCGAAGCCCTGATCGCCCAGGGCCTCAACCCGACCATCAGCCGCGCCGTCGGCCGCGGCGAGCGCGAGCTGCTGGCGCCCACCCCCGACAACACCGCCGAGCCGCGCAACCGCCGCGTGGAGATCACCGTCCGCTAGAAGCGCAGCGCGGCTGCGGACCTGTCAGGGTTGTGGTGAGGTTTGCCGGCTAAGGTCTTCCCATGAAGATCTGGTCTCTCCAGGCCCTGAGATTTTGGGCGGCGCTGGGCGTGGTGCTGTTCCACAGCTACACCACGACCCTCCAGGCGCCTCACCGGCTCGGCATGCTCGGCGAGAGCGGCGCCCTGTTCGGGCGTGCAGGGGTTGATGTGTTCTTCGTCCTTTCGGGCGTGATCATCACCCTGACCTCCAAAGGCCTGACCGCCGGCGAGTTCATCGCGCGGCGCGCCCGGCGGATCCTGCCGCTCTATGGGCTGCTGACCGCCCTCTACCTGATCGCCATCGCCGCTGCCGGGACCCTCGGATGGCGCGAGGTGGTCACGAGCCTGACGCTCTGGCCGGCGCTCGATCGGATGGTCATGCCAGTGATACCGGTGGCCTGGACGCTGTCTTTCGAAGTGCTGTTCTACGCGGGCGCGGCGCTGGTCATCTGGCGCCCGAAACTCTTCTGGCCGTTGCTGGCCGCCTTCGCGGCGGCGCTCGCGATCCGGTCGGGGCCGGTCCTGAAGTTCGTCGGCAATCCCATCATCGTCGAATTCCTGATGGGCGTTGGCGTGGCCCGGCTGCCACGCTGGCGCGGCGCGGTCTGGCTTATTCCCGCAGCCCTCGCGGCGATCTGGGTGCTGGGGCCGGGCGGCTACCCGGCGATCCTCGACATTCCGGACTTCCTGAGCGGCGACATGGGCTGGCGTCGCGTGCTGGTCTTGGGATTGCCGGCCGCCGCGATCGTCTGGGGAACGATGCAGATCGAGGTCCGTCAGGGGGTTCTCACCTATCTCGGCGACGCTTCCTACGCGCTCTACCTCACCCACCTGCCCGTCGTCGTGGCCGTGGCCTGGCTGTCCAACAGGTTCACGTCGCTGCCCCCGGACGGCGTGGCGATCGCCGCGGCGGCGGCGAGCATCGCGCTCGCCTGGCGCGTCCACGAACTGTTCGAGAAGCCGATGCTCAATTGGCTCCGCAAGCCGCTCATGGCGCGCGGCTTCGCCTGAGCCCCAGCACGGTGAGGTCGTCGCTCGCGTCCTCGCCGGCCTCGAAACTGCGAACGGCGGCGACCAGGCCATCGATCAGGTCCGACAATGGCCTGGCCTGGCCTGCGGCCAGCACCGCAATCGCCCCGTCGCGTTCAAAAAGCTCGCCCGCCGGGTTCTGGGCCTCCGTCACACCGTCGGTGTAGGCGATCAGGGTCTCGCCCGGCTCCAGGCGGTGGCGCTCCACCGGGAACGCGAAGGCGTCGACGACGCACAGCGCCGGGCCGCCGTCGAGGCGCAGTTCGCGGACGGTCCCGTCGGCCGCGACGATCAGCGGGTTCTCGTGGCCCGCGCAACAGAGGTCGAGGCGCCCGTCTGTGACGTCGAGCACACCGACCAGCAGGGAGACGGCCATCATCTGTCCATTGTCGCGCGACAGCTCGGCGTTGATGCCTTCCACCGCCGCGCCGAGCCCGACCCGCGGACGCATCAACAGGCTGCGCGAGAGCGCCTTGGAGAGCGCCATGAAAAGGGCCGCCGGCACGCCCTTCCCCGTCACGTCCCCGACCAGGAAGCAGAGCCGCGTCCCGTCCAGCATGAACGCGTCGTAGAGGTCGCCTCCGACGCTCTTGGCCGGCTGCAGCACCGCATCGATCTCGACGGCGCCGCTGACCCGCCGCAGGGCGTCGCGGGCGAGCAGCATGCCCGACTGGATTTCGCTGGCCGCCGAGAGCTCGCCCGCGATCTTGGCGGCCGACAGCCGCTCGTCGTCGAGCGCGGCGCGGAGCCTCGCCTGCACACGCCCGCCCTCGACGAACAGCAGCGCGATCATGGTCGCCGCCGTGGCGAACCCGGGGGCCAGCACCGGCGCCGGATCGAGCAAGGCGCCCGTCAGGAACGCGGCATAGCTGCCGCCGACGGCCCCCGCCGTCAGGCCCAGCGCCGTGCTGACGATCACGGTCAGTCCCAGGCGCGGCGTGAACAGGAAGGCGGCCGCGGCTGCCAGCAGGCCCAGGCCCCATTCGACCGGACCCGCCCAGTCGGGCCGTCTGAGCGCCACGCCGGAGGCAATATCGTTGGCCGCCTCCGCCTGCACCAGCACCCCAAAGGTCTCGGTCTCGCGCGGCGTGGTGACGACGTCGGAGGCGCCGGCCGCCGTCAGGCCCACAAGCACGATCTTGCCTTTGAAGGCGTGGGCAGGGACGCCGCTGCGCAGCAGATCGACGGCCGAGGTCGTCGCGGCGCCCGCCAGACCGCGGAATCTGAGCGCCATCTGGCCGAGGGGGTCCACCGGCAGGCGGTGCTTGCCGAGACGCACCGCCTTCAGGTGGTTTGCGTCGCCCTCCAGCTCCACCTTGTCCTCGCCCTCGGCGATGCGCACCAGCTCCAGCGCGAACCCGGGCGTGAGCGCGCCGGCGGCGCGGGCCACCAGCGGGACTCGGCGGCTGACGCCGTCGCGGTCCTTTGGCCCGTTGACCAGTCCGTGGCCCAGCGCTGCCCCATCCAGGATCGGCAGGTTTGCCACGGCCTCCGGAAACGCCCTGAGGCTCTTCGGCGCGACGCCGGTGAACTGCGCATCGGGCGGCAGCGGCGCGGCGGCCCCAAGCGCGTCGTTGGAGCCCTTTTCCACCCCGGCGCGGGCCAGCACGATGGGCGCGCGGCCGATCACCCGGGCGAACACCGCGTCCATCGAGGGCAGCCTGCGGATCTCCTCGGCGGTGGCCGGCGGCAATTCGGGATAGAGGCCCGCGAACAGGCTTGGCGTCAGCCGGTCGGCCTCCGGGAACAGGAAGTCGTAACCGATGGCCTTGGCCCCACGTCCGGCGATCGCCTCGGTCAACCGGGCCATGGTGTAGCGTGACCAGGGCCAGCCGCCGACCGCCGCCAGGCTCGGCGCATCGATCAGCACCACCTGCACCTTGGGCGCAGCCGTGGACTGCGGGGCGATGCGCTGGAAAAGGTCGAAGAGCGGGGTGCGGATCGCGCCGCCCGCCGCGAAGACCGCGAGCACCACGACCACCGCCGCGATCATACCGCCGAGGCGGACCTTGAGCCGGGCGCGGGGATCGAGCTCGTCCAAGGCCCTTAGATCGCGATCTCAAGCCCGTCGTAGGTGCAGATCACCTCCAGCGCCGGCCGGTCGGCGCGCACCAGCTCCTCGTAGCGGACCGTCTCGGCATGCATGCGCGCGATGTCCTCGTCGGTGTAGCTCGGCTCGTGGTGGAAGAGCGCCAGCTGCTTGGCGCCGGCTGCGTGGCAGAGGTCGACGGCCACGATGTTCGAGGAATGGCCCCAGTCGGCCTTGAGGCTGACGCTGTCGCCGAGGGAATACATGGTGTCGCAGATCACCAGGTCCGCGCCCGCGAAGAAGGCCTCGAAGGCGGCTTCCGACTCCATGTTGTCGAGCTTGTGCTCGCTGTCGGTGGAATAGATCACCGAGCGGCCGCCGCGGTTGAAATGGAATCCGTAGGAATCGTGGCTGTGGTGCTGGCGGATCAGCGTCACGGCCACCCCCGCCGCGTCGAAGGTCTCGCCCATCTGGTGGGTCACGAACTGGAACGTCGCCTTCAGCCAATCGAAGGGCGCCGGAAAGGAGATTTCCTCCTGCTGGCGGCGCAGAGCCTCCTCGGTGTCCAGGTGTCCGGAGTGGATCACGATGGTCGCGGCCGGATCGAAGGCCGGCCCGAAGAACGGGAAGCCCATGATGTGGTCCCAGTGCATGTGGGACATGAAGAAATGGAAGGTCCGCGCATGGCCGGCCGCGCAGCGCCGGAGGGCGTCAATGCCGAATTCGCGCAGGCCCGAGCCCATGTCGCAGACGATGAAGGCGTCATCGGCGCCCTCGATCTCCACGCAGGAGGTGGCGCCGCCATAGGCGCCGTAGGTCGAGAACGGCAGGTGGGAACCAGCAAACGCCGCCGCGGCGGCTTCGTCGGCAAACGTCCGTCCGCTGGCCGCCACCAGCGCCTGGGCGATCTTGGCCTGGATGGCGTCGGCCCTCTGCGCCACCGGCAGGGAGCCGCGCGTGCCCCAAAAGCGAACGAGCATCAGGCCTTGGGTCCCCCAGAAGGCGGTGCGTCGGCTGTCACCTCGAACAACTTGTCATAGCGGCTGATCGCCAGGATTTCACGCATGCGGTCGTTGGGCGCGGCCAGCGTGATCTTCACGATCTCGCCGGCTTCACGCTTGGCCATGGTCAGCGCCCGCAGACCGCGCGAGGACATGTAGTCAAGACCCGTAAGGTCGATGACCAGCGGCAGGCCGCCACCATCAGCAGCCTCGCGCACGGCGGCGGTCAAGACTTGCGAGAACATCTCCCAGGTCGTCTCATCGACGCGGCCGCACGGTCGCCCGACGAGGCGTCCATCCGACCGCTCAAGCTCCCAATCCATGCCGCCTCCCGGATCGGGCGGATGCTGCCACAGTTAAGAACGCGACGACAGGCCCGCCAAACCTTCGCCTTGCGCCGGGCGCCGGAGTCCCCAACTCTTCAACTTTTCGGTCAACGACATCGGAAGGGCGTCACATGAACCTCGTCTCAGTTGCGCGTCGCATCGGCCTGGCTTTGGCCGCCACACTGGCCCTTGCCGGGCCTGCCCTCGCCCAGGCCTATGACGGCGACTGGGCCGGCACATTGCAGGCCGGCGCCCAGAAACTGCGCCTGGCGCTGCATGTGAAAACGGCGGCCGGCGAAACGACCGCGACCCTCGACAGCCTCGACCAGGGCGCCACGCTTGACGCCACCGCGGTCAAGACCGAGGGCGGCGAGCTCAGCATCCTGTTCCTCTCGGCGGGCGGCGAGCTGACGGCCAAGCTGGCCCCGGACGGCCAGTCGCTGGTCGGGACCTGGAAACAGGGCCTCAGCCTGCCGATCACCCTGACGAAACAGCCGGCGGCGGGTAAGTAAGGGCCCAATCGTTCGCCGGAGCCCTCGATGCGCATCGCCACCTGGAATGTGAACTCGGTCAATGCGCGCCTGGAAACGGTGCTGAAGTGGTTCGAGGCCGCCCAGCCGGACGTCGCCTGCCTGCAGGAGATCAAGTGCGTCGACGAGAAATTCCCCGCCGAAGCCTTTGAACGTCTTGGCTATAATCTCGCGGTACACGGTCAGAAATCGTACAATGGCGTAGCCCTGCTCTCGAAGACCCCCTTGGAGGACGTCCGCCGCGGGCTGCCCGATCCGGGCGAGGATGAGCAGTCGCGCTATGTCGAGGCGGTGATCTCGGGGCCTACGCCGGTCCGCGTGGCCTCGATCTATCTGCCCAACGGCAACCCGGTGGAGTCGGAAAAGTACCCCTACAAGCTCGCCTGGATGGGCCGGCTGGCCCGCCATGCGCAGGATCTCCTCAAGCTGGAGGAACCGCTGGTGCTGGCCGGCGACTACAACGTCATCCCCGAGGCGCGTGACGCGGAATTCCCCGCCAACTGGGAGGGCGACGCGCTGTTTCGCCCACAGACCCGCGAAGCCTACCGTGCGCTCAAGTATCTCGGCCTCACCGACGCCTATCTGGAGGCGGACGGGACGCCTGGCGCCTACACCTTCTGGGACTATCAGGCCGGCGCCTGGGAGCGGAACAACGGCATCCGCATCGACCATGCCCTGCTGTCGCCCCAGGCCGCGGACCTGCTCTCGGGCGTCAGTATCCACCGCGATGTCCGTAGCTGGGACAAGCCCTCCGACCACGTCCCTTTCGTGATCGAACTGGATCTCTAGAAACCCGCGCCTTGGGGAGACTCAAGGCTTGGGCGTAGCGTGACCGTCATGGACGAGGTCACTCGACTTCTGGCGCTGCTCGGCGTCGCGGGGATTGCCGTCACGGTGCTGGCGGGCATCGCGCGCTGGCGCATGAACGAGACCCGCCGGCTTCGCCGGGGTCTGCAGGTCGTCCTGCAGGGCGACACGCACGGCTACCTGGTGGCGCTGGGCAGAGGCCGCGCGGTCGGGTTCAACTTCACCCGCAATCAGGTGGCCGTGGTCTGGGACGACGGCGCCTGGGGCCTGGTTTACGCCCTCGACGAGTTGATGGGCGCGGAGGTCATCGTCGACAGCCTGGTGGTTGGCCGCGCGCACCGCGGCGAGACCCGGCGCGCGCTCGACGCCTTCGACGCGGTGGACCGCGTGGCCCTTCGGCTGGTGTTCGACGACCCGGGCAGCCCCGACTTCGTGCTCGACCTGTGGCTGCCGGAGGATGAGGGCCGCCGAGACGAGCTGCCGCCCGCCGAGGCGATCGCCGAGGCCAACCGCTGGCTGGCCCGCATCGAGGCCCTGTTGCGGCGGCCGGTCACCACGCGGCGGCCGGCGGCCCCGCCGGCGCCGGCCGTCACCCCGCCGCCCGCGGCAGACCTCCCGCCGTCGCCGTTCCAGCTTCATGCCGAAGGGGAAGAAGACGAAGGCGAGGACGACGCGGCGCCGATCTGACGGCGCTAGCCGAGGGCGAAGGCCACCGCCGCCTCGCAGTGGGCGACGGCCGTGTCGACGGTGGGCAGGGGCATCTGCGCCGGATCCAGCAGCAGGCCGATCTCGGTGCAGCCGAAGATGATCCCGTCGGCCCCGGCCGCACGGCCGGTCTCGATCATCTCCAGCACCACCGCCCGGGAGGCCTGGGTGATCACGCCGACCACCAGTTCGTCGTAGATAATGGCGTGCAGCCGGTCGCGGGCGGCCTTGGGCGGGGTCAGGGTCGCGACGCCCTGCGCGGCCAGCCGTTCGGCGTAGAACGGCTTTTCCATCGTAAAGCGTGTGGCGAGCAGCAGCGCCTTGGTCACGCCGCTGGCCTTCAGCGCGACCGCGGTCGCGTCGGCGATGTGGATCAGCGGAACCGTCACCGCCGCCTCAACCTGCGGGGCGTTGAGGTGCATGGTGTTGGCGCAGATCAGGATCGCCTGGGCGCCCGCCGCCTCCAGACCCCGCGCCGCATCGGCCAGGATGACCCCGGTCGCGTCCCAGTCGTCCCGCGCCTGCAGTTCGGCGATCGGGGCGAAGTCCAGCGAATGCAGAATGAGATCGGCGGAATGCAGTCCGCCCAACCGCTCGCGCACCAGCCGGGTGAGCGTCTGGTAGTAGACCGTCGTGCTCTCGGCGCTCATCCCGCCGATCAGGCCCAGCATCTTCATCGTCAGATGTCGGCGTAGACGTGCCGTTCGGCCGCGGCGCCGGGGTGGGTCACCGCGCCCTCGTGGGCGGGCCCGACGCACTGGGCGTACTTCCAAAGCGCGCCGGAGCCATAGGCCGTCACCCGCGGCCGCCAATGACGCAGCCGGTTTTCCAGCTCTATGGGATCGACCTCCAGCTCGATGGTCCCGGCGTCGGCGTCGATGGCGATGATGTCGCCGTCCTTGACGAGCGCGATGGGTCCGCCGGCCTGGGCTTCCGGGCCGATGTGGCCGACGCAGAGNNCGGCCGTCGGTGATCAGGGCCACCTTGTCGCCCCGACCCTGGCCCGAGAGAGCGGCCGTGGTGGAGAGCATCTCGCGCATGCCGGGCCCGCCCTTGGCGCCCTCGTAGCGGATCACCAGGACGTCGCCGTCCTCGTAGGCTCCGGCCTCGACCGCGTCGAAGCAGGCCTGCTCGCCGTCGAAGCATCTCGCCGGTCCGCGGTGCGAACGGTGGGAGGTCATGCCGGCCACCTTGACGATGGCCCCGTCCGGCGCGAGCGAGCCCCACAAACCGACAACCCCGCCGGTCGGCGAGAGCGGGCTGGAGACCTGTCGGATCACGTCCTGGTCGCTGCGCCAGACAACGTCCTTCAGGTTCTCGGCGATGGTCTTGCCGGTCACGGTCATGCAGTCGCCGTGGATGAACCCGCCTTCCAGCAGGGTCTTCAGCAGCATCGGCATGCCGCCCGCCTCGCCCATGTCCTTGGCCACGTAGCGGCCGCCGGGCTTCAGGTCGGCGATATAGGGCGTGCCGGCGGCGATCTCGGCGAAGTCGCGCAGGGTGAACTGGATGCCGGCCTCGTGGGCCATGGCCGGCAGGTGCAGGCCGCCGTTGGTCGACCCGCCAGTGGCCGCCACCACGACCGCGGCGTTCTCGAAGGACTTGCGGGTGACGATGTCGCGCGG
>PLEH01000157.1 GCA_003136395.1 Phenylobacterium sp. | reverse complement strand
CTGGCCTGCGACAAGCTCCCCGGCGCCCGCGGCCACGGCGAGCCCTTGCGCCTGATGATCGACCTCGACGACCGCGTCGGCATCGTCGACGTCTTCGTCCACCGTCCCGGCGCCAAACGCATCCTGGCCAGCAAGGAAGGCTACGGCTTCATCCTGCCGGAGGAGGAGGCCATCGCCTTCCGCCGCGCCGGCAAACAGGTCCTGAACCCCGGCCCCAAGGGCGCCCTGATCAGCCTGCCGCTCGGCGACGCCGACCACTTGGCCGTCATCGGCGACAACGGCAAGATCCTGATCTTCCCCGTGGGCGAACTCCCGGAGATGCCCAGAGGCAAGGGCGTTAAGCTCCAGTCCTACCGCGAAGGCGCCCTGCGCGACGCCACCGCGTTCCCTGAGGCCGAAGGCGCGGCGTGGATCGACACGGCCGGCCGCACCCACGGCTGGGCGGAGTGGCGCGACTGGCTGGGCAAGCGGGCCGGGGCGGGGAAGCTCGCGCCCAGAGGCTTCCCGGCGAGCAAGCGGTTCAGGCCGAGGTAGGGGGCCTACCTTCGGGAGAGCGGCGCGAGGCCGGGCTAGGCCGAGACAGCGATCGAAAGCGAAGGGACTCTCAACCGCGTTCGATCGATTCAGCTCTCACCTTTCCGTATTTGACCCGCACCTCGTAGGTGACTTTGTCGCCTATTCGCAAGCGCGCAGCATCAAAGCGAAGTTGATCAAACTTGAAGTAATATTCGGATTGCTTGGCACCGCCTCGAATAAAGCCGTAGCCCTGCAATCCGCTCAAACGAATAATGGTTCCAACATCTCGATCAACTCCCGCCTTCACAACCCGAATTGGTCTGCCAACGTTGAGAGCCTTAGTTAGTCCCGGAAAAATCGCATAGTTTACATGGGTTCTAACCTTAGGCGAAAGATTGGACAAAGTTCTCTCACGAAAACACCATCTTATAAATCGCTCAGCATCTCTCATGCCAGCATCGTTTTCGATGTAGCATATGACGTTCTGTTCATAGAGAAATTGAAGGAAAATCTCCGCTGACTCAAAAAACTGCGGCAATCGCTTTCCAGAGCTTGAGCAGTCAGCAACGAAAGAATTCATCGATGTGAGGAATTCTTTATAGGAAAACTTTCGCTTGCCGTTGAGGTGAGAGAAAAACTGGAGAAATAGTTCAAATTCTTCTTGTGAATAATAGAATAGAAGCTGATCTCGGATTTCTCCTAGCAGATAATCGGCATGCGCGTCGTGAAAGGATGGATCATTGAAGTCTTCCGCCTTGACGCAATCTGCACCGCCCTTTCTTGAAAGAATCTCCTTCATAGTTCCCATCATCGCGCTTATATCGCGCGGTCGGTAATAGCTATAGCGGAGGAATAGAAGAAAGGAATTTACGTCATCTACATCTGACAGCTCAACAGCTGTAAGGTTCTGAGTTCTAAAAGGAAAGTATTTAGCCCACGCCTCACAATTTTTCGTACTCTCAGTTTGTTGAACCGAAAGCAATCTTTCTGCAACTGTAAACAATGATTAGCTTCTGTAGTCTTTATCCGCTGTGGACCAATTAAGGAAAACGGAGTTGTCGCGCAATTTCGTATTCAGGTTGTGCAACCCAGTTCGTAGAAATATATCTGGTCGCACCAAGAGCACAACACGAATTCTACCTTTAGAGTCTCGTATGTCCGCAAAGAAATCGTTGTTTATTTCCCAGACAGCGCCAATAAGACCTTGCACGCATTGAAAATAATCAGCGTAAGCGATATCGCTAGGTCGAACATCTATGCCATCGATAAATATGATTTGGTCCTGCTGAAGGTTTAAAGACTCCAGAGCAGCTTCAAATGATTGACGAATTCCAAGTAAATTTGTCGGAAACGTTGTATTTGAATCATTCGTTTCAGTCTTCTTGGTGAGCTTCGTGTTACCTTCAACTCCTGAGTATTTTGCGATCAGGGATGCTGCGATCTCAGACGATTCCATGAAGCTAAGGATTTTGACGATTTCGGGAGCGAAGGCATTGTCGTAGAATTCGTCAATTGCCTTCTTTATCGCGTTAAGTTTTGTGAATTTCCGAAGGAACTCCGGTGTTCCGGATTCCTGTAAAATGCTAGAAGCAGAAAGTATCAATAATAACGTTCTCCATACCTCGGAGTATTGACTAAGCGGTAGGTGACCAAGTCGCTTTAGTTCTAGAAATTTCTGATATTCGGTTTGGCGAACATCGTATGTGAAAGCCTTTTTCTTTCGATAGTCGTTATTTCTAAGGTAAGTAGAATACGCTGTTTTTCCCGTTCCTTTTTCGCCTACCAAGAAATATACGTTGTGGTCGAGAAGTCGTTCTAGGAATTCATCGCGCACGAAATATTTGGATAAGAGTTCCTTGTTTTCTCGCTTCCGATAGTTTTCGGCGTTGGCGAAGCCCAGGTTCAGCTTTGTGAAGGGGATCATTGCAACCTGTTTGGTAGGGGCAGTAGGACTTCGCGTCGATCGGCGAGTTGTGGAGAATGACGCTACGCGCAACTGCTCGCAAGCCCGACCCCTGGGGAAATACGGTGTCAGGATATCCACTCCGCGAGGAGATTAGGGGACACGATACCTATCCCCTGCGTGCACGAGGCTGGCCCGGCCCGAAGCCGGCGTCCGCCGGCTCACAGACGCAGCAGAGGTTGTAGAGTTACGGTGACAGTGCACTTTATCTCCTCGCCTGGTGCGCGGTGACCTGTGCGCTTGCAATGGAGAAGAGTGCACTGTCACCGTAACTCCGTAACTCCGACCGGCACGCTCCGCGCCCGTCCTTAGCTCCAACTCGGCTGTGCTTTACGGAACCGCGCCGCGCTTGGCGTAGGTGTTGGCGATGGCGGGGTCCAGTTTAAGCGCGGCCGCCATATCCTCGCGACCCGCCGCCTCCTTGCCGAGCCGAAGCTCCGCAAGGCCACGCCCGTATAAGGCGCTGGCGAATTTCGCGGCTTTCAGGGCGCTGCTGTAGTCCGCCACGGCCAGCGCGTATTCGCCTCGGCGATAGTGGAGGAAGCCGCGAGTGTCGAAGGCGCCGGCCGCCCGTCGATGAGCGGCGGCGTCCTTGGTCGCGGCGTCGCAATAGGTCAGCGCGCGATCTAGCTCGACATTCGCCAGCGCGCGGACCCAGCAGGCGTTGATCAGGGCGCCGACGTCGGTCGGGACCACCTTCAGCACCGCGTCATGGTCGGCCATGGCGTCGGTGTAGTCGCCCAGGCCGATGTAGGCGTTGCCCCTTATGGCGCGCGCGACCAGGTCATCCGGGTGCTCAGCCAACCGGGCGAGCATGAGCTGAATGACGCCGATGTAGTCCTTCGAAGCCTCCAGACGCAGAGCTTGCTGCACGGACTCGCCCGCCGGATAGGGCGGCTTCGGCTGCGCGCGCGCCGTGACCCCCGCCGCCGCCACAACGGCGGCCAACGCCAAGCCGGCCACCAGGATCCGCATGTTTCCGCCTCCACCCGACATCAGGCTAGGCGGTCACTGCGGCCTTGCGCAACGCCACGGATTACGGTGACAGTGCACTAACTCCCTTAGACGCTGAGCATCCGCCGGGGGCGGGCACGCTCCGCGCCCGGACTTGGCCTGAATGGTCATGCCCGCCTGGGGCCCGAGGTCTGAGCGTGATCAGGCGGCTAGCCAACGCTCCGGCAGGCGTCCTACGCCGCCTTGCGGTATTCCATTTCCGGGGCGGCGGGGGCGTTGCGGCGGCGCCTGGCGTCGGCGCGGTCGCCGAGCGCCACCCAGAGCGAGACGCCGCCCAGGACCCCCATGAAGGCAGCGAAGACCGCGATGATCAGGACGAGGCCGATGACGGTGGGCAGGGGCACGGGCGGTTCCTTTCGCGAAAACGTCCGGCCAGTCTTCCGCCGCCCGCCCGGCGCGCCTTGATCTCGATCAAGCCGGCCGTCGCCCGGACTTAGACGCCGCTCCCTAACTCAAACTCATCATCGCCGAGCGGTCGAAGTCCATCAGCTCGTCGGTCCGGCCCTGGTGGACCTTCACCGCCCACTGCGGGTCCTGGAGCAGGGCGCGGCCGACGCCGACCAGGTCGAAGTCGCCGCGGTCGAGCCGGCGGAGGAGCTCGTCCAGCGAGGCGGGCTTGGAAGGTGGGGACACGCACTACTTCTGCATCCCCGCCTCAGCCTTCGCTCAGCGCGTCTTCCCAATCCTGCCCGCCGTAGAACAGTCGCAGGATCACCACCTGCGTGTCATCGACTAAGAACGCCGCGGTGATCCGCCGTTCGAACCCGACAATGCGCAGGCCCGGGCGGATGTCGCCGTGCGGGGTCCCGCGCTCCGAAGCGATGTCGAAACCGTCCAGCCAGGTTCTGACCCGGCGCATGAACGCTATGGCGATGGCCGGTGACGCGGCGACCGCGAGGTGTTCGTACAGGGCCGCAAGGTCGTGTTCCGCCTCAGGGTTATAGACGACCGCGCGTCGGATCACCGGCCGGCCTTCGTACGCTCCGCGTGCCGCGCCTCGACGGCCTCCCACACCTTTTCCGCCGGGATCGCGCGGTCCGGATCGGCGACGTAGGCGTCATAGGTCGGCGCGACCTCCTCAACCAGCCACCGCTCGATGGCCTGGTCACGTTCCCGCAACGCGCGCAGACCGGCCCGGACGACTTCGCTGGCCGAGGCATAGTCGCCGCCCGCCACCTTGGCGTCGATATAGGCCGCCTGTTCGGCCGGCAGGCTGACGGTGCGTTTGGTGACGGCGGCCATGGGCGTCTCCCTTTGGCGCGAGCGGGTGGTATGAAACTATCACACCAAGCGGCTGGAGACCAACCCGCCTACGACAAACTCATCATCGCCGAGCGGTCGAAGTCCATCAGCTCGTCCGTGCGGCCCTGGTGGACCTTCACCGCCCACTGCGGGTCCTGGAGGAGGGCGCGGCCGACGCCGACCAGGTCGAAGTCGCCGCGGTCGAGCCGGCGGAGGAGCTCGTCCAGCGAGGCGGGCTTGGAGGCTTCGCCGCCGTAGGACGCGATGAACTCGCCGGTCAGGCCCACGGACCCCACCGCGATGGTCGGGACCCCGGTCAGCTTCTTGGCCCAGCCGGCGAAGTTGAGGTCCGAGCCCCCAGAGTCTTCAGGGAACTCCGGCTCCCAGAACCGGCGCTGCGAGCAGTGGATGATGTCGGCGCCGGCGTCGACCAGGGTGGTGAGCCAGGTCTCCATCTCCTGGGGCGTGGTCGCCACGCGGACGGCGAAGTCCTGCTGCTTCCACTGCGAGATGCGGATGATCAGCGGGTAGTCGGGGCCCACCGCGGCGCGCACGGCGGCGATGATCCCGGCGGCGAACTTCGAGCGTTCGGCGATGGTCGGGCCGCCGAAGGCGTCGTCCCGCTGGTTCGTGCCCTCCCAGAAGAACTGGTCGATCAGGTAGCCGTGGGCGCCGTGCAGCTCCACGGCGTCGAAGCCCAGGCGCTTAGCGTCCGCCGCGGCGGTGGCGAAGGCTCGAATCGTGTCGGCCACGTCGGCGTCGCTCATCGGCGACCCATGGGGCGCGCCTGGCGCGCGGAGGCCAGACGGGCTGTCGTGCGCGTCCGGGTCGGCGGCGTCATCGCCCCGCCCGGGGATTGCCCCCACGTGCCAGAGCTGCGGGGCCATCCTGCCGCCGGCCGCGTGCACGCCGTCGATCACGGCCTTCCAGCCGGCGAGCTCGGCCTCGCCGTGGAACCGCGGGATGTTCGGGCTGTTCACCGAGACCGCGCGCTCGACGCCGACCCCCTCGGAGACGATCAGCCCCACCTCGGCGCCCGCGCGCCGCGCGTAGTAGCCGGCCACCTCCGGCGTCGGCACGCCGCCCGGCGACATCGACCGCGTCATCGGCGCCATGACAATGCGGTTCGGGAGATGGAGCCCCTTGAAACTGAAAGGCTGAAACAATGCGTCGGCCGGCATGATGGCTCCGTGGTCGGGTAGGGGGGTTCGCCCCGCAACTGCCACCGATCGCGGCGGAAGGAAACGGCGCCCTAGGGGCACTGCTCAATACCGCTCATCCCGGCGAAGGCCGGGACCCAGATGGAAAGGCTCGGATGTGGGCGCCAGGAGCGCTGCGCCCGTCCAACCCGCGTCCCAGCTATCGGATCTGGGTCCCGGCCTTCGCCGGGATGAGCGGGGTAGTTATCTATCGCATTGAAAGTCCCCCCGGAATTCCGGAGACACAGTCCCGAACCCCTACTTCCCGCCCTTCGCCGCCAACGCTTCGGTCGCGCGGGCCCCGGCCAGGATGTTGGGCAGGCCGTAGTTGCCCTCGTGGCAGGCGTATTCGTAGATCGCGCCCTCCGCCGGACGGAACACCATCTCGCCGCGGATGGGCTGGGTGTAGAGGGTCTCGTCGGTGACCTGGAACGTGTAGGCGATCTCGCCCGGTCCGGCGCCCGTCCCTGTGGGGGTGCGGGTGAAGCGCTCCGTCACCCGCGCCGTGCCGGTGACCAGGAGCTGGCGGTTGATCAAGGTGATCCCGGGCCTGAACGCGCTCGTCTCCACCACCAGGGTCGCGCCCTCCCAATGGCCGAGCGAGGTCCCCAGCCAGTCGGTGACGCCCTGCTCGCGCGGGTCGATCTGGGGCGTCTGGCCGGCGGGCAGGATGCGCACGATCCGCACCTGGTGGTTCTTCTCCCCGTAGATCGCCAGCCAGCCGCCCGTGCGCGCATCGCCGGTCTGCACGAACTGGACGAGGTTGGCGTCGTGGTCGTTGAGGATCGGCGCGGCCGCGCCCGGGTTGGTCAGGCAGCGCTCCTCGGTGTCGCGGGCTTCGGGGTTGTCGAAGTTGGCCGAGGGCTGGCCCAGAGCGCGCGCCGTGGCCGCGTCCGGCCGCCAGGGGACCTTGCCGTCCGCCGGATCGACGATCCAGGAGGTGCGCAGTTCGCCCCGGATGCGCGCCAGGCCCGGCCCGTTGTCCGGGAACTCCGTCGCGTTCTGGCCCAGCGCATCCTGTGGCGAGTCGATGATCTCGCCCCCGTGCGCGCGGCGCGGCGCCTCGTAGGCCGCGGCCTCGGCCGGCGTCGCCGCCAGCGCCTTGAACGCCGCCGGCCGCTCGAGCTTGGTGTACCAGGCGTTGGTCCAGACGCCGGTGAGGTCGGCCGGCGCCTTCGCTGGGGCAGGGCGCCTGCCTCCCGCCCAGGCCGCGCCCACGCCAACCCACGCCGCCGCCGCGGCCAACATCCCCCGCCGATCGATCATGGGTCAGCCTCCCTGAACGTACAGCGTCAACCCATCCGCTCGGCCGGTCAACGCACGCCACCAACCTCCCCCGTTGCTCCCGCCGCTTCGCGGGGGAGGCAGATGAATCTTCGAGTCTCACCCCACTGAAAACTTGACTCCCCGCCTCTCCCCATGTTCTCCGTTTGTTCCATATCACGTCAACCGCAGAAACAGGCCCGCGCCGAGGCCATGCTGGGCGAGATCGCCGAGCTCGGCCTGATGGTCGCGCGCGAGCTCGCGGTGCGGCTGCGGGAATGCGAGGACGTGGACCAGACCGTGGCCCTGGCCGGCGCCTTCCACAAGGCGAGCCGCGTGGTGCGCCTGACCCTGGCGCTGGACGCCAAACTGGAGCGGGAGGCCGCGCGCGACGCCGCCGCCGAGGCGCGCGAGGCGCGCGAGATCGAGGAAGACCTGGCCGAGGAGGCCCGCATGTCTGCGCCGGCCGATCCGGTCGAGGCGCGCAAGGGCCGCGTGCGTAACCTGGTGAACCGTCTCCTGTGGACCGAATCCGAGGGCGAGGAGGAGGACTACGAGGTCTTGTTCGACGACCTGAACGCCCGCCTCGACGAGGCCGCGCTCAGCCCCGGTTTCGAGGATCTCCCCATCGAGACCCTCGCCCGCCGCGTGATCGCCGACATGGGGCTCTCCGCCCCCTTCGCGCTCAGCCTCTGCGAGGCCCGGCAGCCATGGCCCCCGCGCCCGCCCGCGAGCCGCAGCCCGCGGACACGGGGTAGGGCCCACAATAGCCCCGCTCATCCCCGCGAAGGCGGGGACCCGAGCTGACTCCAGTGTTGATCCAGCCTCCTCTCTCCCGCGCCGTGAGGGCCTGGGCCGCCACGGCGCGACGGCGGCGCAGGCTCGCCCCCGCCAGACCGAAGCCCGCGATCATCAGGGCCCAGGCGGCCGCCTCTCCCGTTGCCCCGGAACGCGGTTCGCCCTCCAATGTCCGGCGGGGGAGAGACCATGAGCGCAAGACACGCCATCGCCGCGGCTCTGGCCGCCCTGATCTGCGCGGCCTTCGCGGGGTCGGCGCTGGCCGCCCAGCCCTGGCGCGCGCCGCGCACCGTCTATGGCCAGCCGGACCTGCAGGGGTTCTGGACCAACGCCTCGCTGACCAAGCTGGAGCGCGCGCCCGCCACGCCCTTGACCTTGGCCACGCCGGCGGAAGAGGCCGCCTACGAACGGCGCATGATCGCGGCCCAGGCCCAGGCCGAGAGCGGCGGGCTGGGGCAGGGGGCCTCGGAGTGGCATCCGGCGTTCCGCATGGCCCGCATCGCCGGCCGCCTGCGCACCTCCTTCATCGTCAGCCCCGCCGACGGGCGGCTGCCCTATCGGCCGCAGGCGTTGGCGCGGTTCAAGGCGCTGGACGCCGCGGCCCAGCTCGCGCTCGGCGACGGGCCGGAGGACCGCACCCTGGGCGACCGCTGCCTGATCGGCGGCTTCGGCTCCTCCAGCCCGCCGATGATGGCGCCGGCCGTCTCGGCGGTGAAACAGATCGTCCAGACCGGGAGCCGGACGGGGGGCGAGGTCGCCATCCTGTCGGAGATGAACCACGACGTGCGCATCGTGCGCCTCGGAGGCCACCATCCGCCGCCCAATGTGCGCCTGTGGATGGGCGATTCCATCGGGCATTGGGAGAAGGCCACCCTGGTGGTGGAGACCACCAACTTCCACCCCCAGGAGCAGATGCACGGCATCCTGCTGAAGTCGCCCGACGCCCGCGTCACCGAGCGCTTCACCCGCGTGGCGAAGGACCAGATCCTCTACGAGGTCGAGGTCGACGATCCCGCCGTCTACACCGTCCCCTGGCGCGCCCAGATGCCGCTCAACGCCGACAGCGGCCCGATCTACGAGTTCGCCTGCCACGAGGGCAACTAC
>PLEH01000316.1 GCA_003136395.1 Phenylobacterium sp. | reverse complement strand
GTCCTTATCGCTTCCGAAGTTCGTCCGGCGTTTGCCAAAAGCTCTCGCGGACTTCGGAATCGGGACACTAGTCGGCCCCGCCGGGGCGTGCGAGCTTTTCGAAGCATGACTTCCAGCGCCTCCCCGACCCGCCGTGGCCTGTCCCGTCTGATCGCGGCCTTCACCCTGGCCGGCGCCGCGCGCGCCAGGGCCCAGTCGGCCGGGCCCTACGAGGTCTTGCTGGAGAGCAACATCCGGGTTGCCATGCGCGACGGGGTGAGGCTGGCCACCGACGTCTACCGCCCGGCGCGCGGCGCCAAGGCGGTCCCGGGCCGCTTCCCGGTGGTGCTGGAGCGCACGCCCTACGGCCGCAACGTCACCAGCTTCCGCGACATCACCCAGGCCAATCCGAAGACGCCCAAGACCCGCGCCGAAGTGGCCGCCGTCTATGTGCAGCAGGGCTATGTGGTGGTCTTCCAGGACTGCCGCGGCCGCTACGATTCCGAGGGCCAGTTCGTCAAATATCTGAGCGAGGGCGCCGACGGCTTCGACACCTGCCGCTGGCTGGCGGCCCAGCCCTGGAGCGACGGCCGCATCGGGACCATGGGGCTGTCCTATGCGGCCCACACGCAAGCCGCGCTCGCCTGCCTCGACCCGCCGGGCCTGAAGGCGATGGTGCTGGACTGCGGCGGCTTTTCCAACGCCTACCAGGATGGCATCCGCCAGGGCGGCGCCTTCGAGCTGAAGCAGGTGACCTGGGCCTACAACCTGGGTCTCGAGAGCCCCGAGGCGCAGAAGGACCCGAAGCTGATGGCCGCCCTGAAGGCGGTCGACCTCAGGGCCGCCTTCGCCGCCATGCCCTGGGCGGACGGCCACACGCCCTTGTCGCTGATCCCCGACTACGAGGCCTATGTGCTGGACCAGTGGCGGCACGGGACCTTCGACGCCTACTGGAAGCAGGTCGGCATCTATGCGGAAGGCTCCTACGACCGGTTCTCCGACGCGGCGATGATCCACATGAGCGGCTGGTACGACGCCTATTCGCGCTCGACGACCGACAACTATGTCGCGCTCTCAAAGCGAAAGACCGGGCCAGTCCGGCTGATCATGGGCCCCTGGACCCACGGCGCGCGCTCCACGACCTGGTCCGGAGACGTGGAGTTCGGGCCGGGTTCAACGCTGGATGCGCTCGGCCACGGCGACTACGACGCCCAGCGGCTGGCCTGGTTCGACCGCCATCTGAAGGGTTCCAGCAAGGCCGACCCCGATCCGCCGGTGCGGATCTTCGTCATGGGCGGCGGATCCGGCCGAAAGACCCCGGAAAGGCGGCTGATGCACGGCGGGCGATGGCGCGCCGAGAGCGCTTGGCCGATCGCTGACACGCGCACGACGCTCTTCCACCTGCACGGAGACGGCCAACTCTGGGAGTCCAACCCGTCGCCGACGGCCAAGCCGCTCACCTTCGTCTTCGACCCCTCCCATCCGGTGCCCAGCATCGGCGGGACGATCACCTCGGGCGAGCCGCTGATGCGCGGCGGCGGCTACGACCAGCGCGAGGGGCCGAGCGTCTACGGGTCGCGCCAGCCCTATCGGCCCCTGGCGGCGCGGCCGGACGTCCTGGTTTTCCAGACCCCGCCGCTCCAGGAGGACATCGAGGTCACCGGCGCCGTCGAGGCCAATCTGTGGATCGCCTCGGACGGACCCGACACCGACTTCACCATCAAGCTGATCGACGTCTACCCGTCGAGCCCGGACTATCCGGAGGGCTATGCGCTCAACGTGACCGACGGGATCCTGCGCTGCCGCTATCGCGACAGCTGGGAGGCGCCCGCGCTGATGACGCCGGGCCAGAGCTACCCGATCAAGGTCACCGCCTTTCCGACCTCGAACCTGTTCAAGGCTGGGCACCGCATCCGCCTGGATGTGTCGTCGAGCAACTTCCCGCACTTCGACGTCAATCCGAACACCGGCGCGCCGGAGGGAACCGGCCTCACGCGACGGGTCGCCCGCAACACCCTTTTCGTCGACTCAGGCCGGCCCAGCCATGTCCTGCTGCCGGTGATCCCCCGGCGCACATGAGCCCGCGGCGCCCAGGCCTGGAGCTGGCGGCGGGGGTCTTCGCCCTCCTGCTGGCGGCGGCTCCGGCGTCTGCGCAGCAGCCCGAGGCCTCGGCGGCCGCCCTGCTCGCCCGGCTCAAGGCGGCGACCGGCGGCGAACGCTGGGACCGGGCTACGACCGTCAGCGCTGCAGGGGAAAAGACCAGCTTCGGCCTGAAAGGCGCCTACGGCTCCGCCGAGGACCTCGCGACCGGCCGCTTCGCGCGGCGGTCCGACTATGGCCTGCTCGCCAACGCCGAGGGGCTCGACGATGCCGGGCGATGGCGGCGCGACAACTCCGGCGGGGTCCATCCGCTCGATTCCGACGAGGCCAGGGCCGTGGCGGCCACCGAGGCCTATCTCGCTCGGCGCGGCTATCTGTTCCCGGAGCGGGCTGGGGCCGCGTTGACCCTGCAGGACCCGGCGACCGAAGGGGCGGAGACCTTCGACCGAATCGTCGTGACGCCGCAGGGCGGACGCGCGGCCACCCTGTGGATCCGCCGGTCGGACCATCGGCTGGACCGGGCGGTGGTGGCGCTCGCCAGCCGCATCCAGACGGTCCGCTACCGCGACTACCGGGCAGCCGACGGTCTGGTGCTGCCCTACGAGATCGTCACCGAGGACGGCGACCAGCAGGAGACCGGCGACGCCCGCATCGCGCGCTATAGGCTGGACGACCCGGCGGCCGCGGAGGCCCAGCGCCGACCCCCATCCCGATCCACGGACGCCCGTCTGGCCGGCGGCGCGGCGGTCGCCTCTGCGCCGTTCGGCCTGGACGCGTTGAGCGGCTTTCCCATCGTCGAGGCCCGGGTCAACGGGCGCGGGCCGCTGCT
>PLEH01000011.1 GCA_003136395.1 Phenylobacterium sp. | reverse complement strand
ATGGATCAATTCGATGTTGGCTTGCTTGCGCTTGGCGTGAACAGCGCCGAGACCGCGACCGGGTATGTGATCACCCTGGGCAGCGAAAGCCTGGTCATCGGCGGCTCCGGCCTGACCTTCGACGCCTCCGGAAACCTCAGCGGCGGGACGGTCACCTCGATCGAGGATCAGTATCAGGGCGCCGTCGACTTCGACCTCACCGGCTTTTCCATATCGGCGGCGTCGCTGCAGCAGTGGGCGCTCGCCGACGCCAATTCGTCTCTCCTGACCGCCCTGTTCTCCGGCGCGGACACCCTGACCGGCGGCCCGCTGGCCGACACCCTCAGGACCTACGGCGGCAACGATTCGATCTCCGGTGGCGCGGGCGACGACACCATCGACGGCGGGCTGGGCAATGACACCCTGAACGGCGGCGCAGGCCATGACGTCATCATCACGGGTGGCGGGGCGGACGTCATTGTGGTCGGCCTGGGTCATTCCTCCGTGGCCGCAGGGGTCTCCGACGTCATCACCGACTGGAATTCCAGCGACACGCTCACCTTCGCGAGCGGCCCCGCGGGCGCCGGCGACTACAGCGAGATCGCCGCGACGGACCTGGCCTCGGCGACCTCGACGGCCAATTCCATGATCGCCACGGGCCAGACGAATATCGTCGTGGCCTCGGTGGGCTCGGACGTCGTCGTGTTCGCGGACAGCGCCAACAACAACGGCGCGGCCGACGACGCGGTCTTGATCACCGGCCACGGCCTGGCCGACATCAGCGTCACCAACTTCACCCTCTCGCCATCGGTCGTCCCGACGCCTCCGCCGGTCGTATCGCCCCCTCCGCCGGTCGTATCGCCTCCGCCGCCGGTCGTATCGCCCCCTCCCACCATCGGCGGCGGCTCCCCATCGGGGGGAGGGACCGTCGGGACGAGCGGCAACGACAGCCTGGTGGCGACGGTCAACGCCACGGAGATCCACGCCGGAGCCGGCAACGACACGATCAGCGGCGCCCCGGCGCCGGACTACCTGCGCGGCGACGACGGCGATGACTCTATCCAGGGTGGATCGGCCTTCGACGATATCAACGGCAATAAGGGCAACGACACGATCGACGGCGGATCGGGCGGCAGTGATTGGCTGGTGGGCGGCCAGGGCAACGACCTCATATTCGCGCACACCAGCGACAATCTTCTTTACGGCAACCTAGGCAACGACACGCTGATTGGCGGCAATGGGTTCGATGTGATGCGCGGCGGCCAGGGCGACGACAGCATCGTCGGCGGCGCGGGCAACGACTTCATCTCCGGCGACCGGGGCAACGACACCGAGAGCGGCGGGGCGGGCGCGGACATCTTCCACACCTTCTCCGGCGCGGGCGTCGACAAGGTGCTCGACTTCCACATCACCGAGGGTGACCGGGTCGAGGTCGATCCCGGCACGGTCTACACCGTCAGCCAGGTGGGCTCCGACACGGTGATCGACATGGGCAACGGCGACCAGATGACCCTGGTGGGCGTGCAGATGTCCACCCTCACCCCAGGCTGGATCTTCGGCGGATAGCGACGCCCGGCCCACCGCCGTCCGAGACCGCGGCGGCCAACGCCTTCCCAATGATCTTCAGGCTCGACGTGGGCGTTCCGGGCGCCCGCGGCAGCCACTCGCTTGTTAGGCGACTTCGGCCGCCGTATTGCAGGTTCTGGATCGTGGCGTCCCGCTTTGGGACGCCCGCCAGGGCCCGACAATGCCGCCAGCCGCCGAGAGCGTCATCCTCCCCGGAAGCAGCCTGGTGTTCCAGAACACCTACGCCTCGGGAGTCACCGACGCCTACCGGTCCGCCATCGTCGCGGCTGAAAACGATCTTCAGAGCCATTTCTCCAATGCCCTGACCGTCACCATGACCTTCGCTCTGCGGTCGTTGGCGCCGGGCTTCAGCGCCCACAATGACTACGCCGCGGTGGGTGTGAGCTATGCGGGCTTTGCGGCGGCGCTGGCCGCGCACGCCACCACCGCCGACGACTTCGCCGCCGTCGCGGGCCTGCCGGCCAGCGATCCTTCCGGCGGCGTCGGCTTCTGGATCCCGGCTCCGGAGGCGCGTGTCCTGGGCCTCATCGCGCAGGGGCAGGGGGGCGACGACACGATCACCCTGAACAGCGATCAGCCGTTCACCTTCGGGCCCGACGCCGTTGGCGTGCTGGAGCACGAGATCACCGAGGGCGTGTTCGGACGGGTCAGCAGCCTTGGAAAGCAGGAAGCCGGCTGGCAGCCCTTGGATCTCTTCCGTTTCGACGCCCTTGGTCAGCGAGATTTCACGGGCGGCGCGGACGGCGTGGCTACCTATTTCGGCGTCGACCACGCCCATGTGAGCGCCCTGCAATTCCACGGCTCGATCAGCGCCGGCGGGGTCAGCGACGGTTTCGACCTCGCGGACTGGGACCACACGGTTGGCGACGCCTTCGGGCCGGGCGGCCCGGGCGCGGCCGGCGCGATGTCGGCCACGGACCTGCAGGTGCTGGACATTCTGGGCTGGACGCCGACCTCGCCTGCGGGGTCCTTACAGCTCACCGCCTCGGGCAGCGCCGCCGCGCCCTCAACCATCGGGACGAGTGGCAACGACAGCCTTGTGGCGACGGTCAACGCCACGGAGATCCACGCCGGAGCCGGCAACGACACGATCATCGGCGCCCCGGTGCAGGACTACCTGCGCGGCGACGACGGCGACGATTCCATCTCCGGCGGGCCGGCCTTCGACGACATCAACGGCAACATGGGCGACGACACGATCCATGGGAACGG
>PLEH01000187.1 GCA_003136395.1 Phenylobacterium sp. | reverse complement strand
GAAGGTGCTGGAAAGCTTGGTGCCCATGGCGCTGAGCGCGGTCACGAGGACCACGGCGACCAGGGCGGCGATCAGGCCGTATTCAATGGCGGTGGCGCCGGATTCGTCATTGCAGAAACGTTGGACAAACTTGGACAAGGCACATCTCCTCTTAAGCGAGCGATGAGCCTGGAACCGGTTGGCCTGCTCGCCCTAATACGCCCTCAAGTTCGCAGACCTCGCTTAATCGGCAGTAAAGAACCCAGTATTCAATCTAATTTTCTTTGGTGAATTGATATTTACCCTCAATTTTCGTTAACCACACAGCAAGATCGACCCTCAACACTTTCTTTATCGGTTATTCATCGCGCTTAAATCTTGATTAGCCACGGGGCGGTAAGGTGGGGTGTCATTCAAGAGGCCCCCGTGCGTACATTCCCGCCTTCCTGCCTTCGTCGTTTCGCGTCCCGCTTCGCCCGCGCCGAGCGCGGGGCCACCGCCGTGGAATTCGGCCTCGTCAGCCTGCCGATCCTGACCATGATCTTCGGCCTGATCGAGATCGCCATGGTCTTCCTGGTGGCCACCACGCTCGACCAGGCCACTCAGGCCGCCGCCCGCCAGATCCGCACCGGCGAGTTCCAGACCAGCGCCGCCAACACCAAGAGCGACTTCAAGGCTCTGGTCTGCCAGCGGATGACCTGGCTGCAGGCCAAGTGCAACGACGACCTCTTTGTCGACGTGCAGACCTATTCGGACTTCGCCACCCTGGCCGCCCAGCCGCCGCTGAACCCCGCGACCTTCGATCCCGTCAACACACCCACCTGCTTCAAGGCCGGCCAACCGGCCGACATCGTGCTGGTGCGGACCTATTTCCAGTGGGACCTGATCACGCCGCTGCTCAGTGCTGCGATGCAGAACATGGCCGGCGGCAAGCGGCTGATCTCCTCGACCACCGCCTTCCGCAATGAGCCCTTCAACACCAACCCACCCATAGGCAGAGCATGCTGAGACGCTTGATGCTCAAGCGCGCCCTGAAGCGCGCCGGTTCGGACCGACGCGGTTCCGCGGCGATCGAGTTCGCCCTGATCGCCCCGGTGGCGATCCTGCTCTATTGCGGCTTCGCAGAGCTGACGATGGCCATGATGGCCGAGCGGCGCGCCGCGCACGCGGCCTCGGTCGTCGCCGACCTGGTGTCGC
The DNA here is from genome assembly GCA_003136395.1 of Phenylobacterium sp. Classification (GTDB taxonomy): domain Bacteria; phylum Pseudomonadota; class Alphaproteobacteria; order Caulobacterales; family Caulobacteraceae; genus Phenylobacterium. The sequence continues at coordinate 23,597 of PLEH01000187.1, read as the reverse complement.
AGACCCCCACGGTCTCCAGCGCCCAGATGACCGACATCTTCAACATCGGCAATACGATCATGAACCCGTTCCCGGCCGCGACGCTCAAGCTGCGCGTGACCAGCGTCACCGCCGACGTGAACGGCGTGCCGCAGATGACGTGGACCAAGGTCAGCGGCGGCGCATCGCCCATGCCCCCGGGGGCCGTCGCCGGCTTCCCGGCCAACCTGCTGGCGTCCGGCGACAGCGTGATCCAGGCCGACGTGCAGTACGCCTACACCTCGCCGCTGCAGATGACCCTGCCGCACGCGCTGACCTTCAAGGACACCTTCTATCTGAAGCCGCGCCGCTCCCCCTCGGTGACGCTGCTGCCCTAGCCTGGGCTAGGGCAGCACGTCCACCTGACGGCCGCCGCCCTTCACGAACATCAGCCCGACCAGGCCCACGCTCAGCAGCAGCACGATGCTCGCAAAGCCGCCCTGCTGGCTGTGGGTCACCCGCGTGCCGATGTTGACCAGACTGGGCGCGAGCCAAGCCGTCGCCACGCCCGACAGGGCATAGACGCCGAAGAAGGCGCCGGTCTGGGCCGGCGGGGTCAGCCGCGTCAGGGCGGTGCGGCTGGAGGCGTACTGGCCCGTGATGAAGATGGCGTTGTTGAAGCCGATCAGCAGGTACATCAGGTCCGGCAGGGTCCGGTAGACCGGTCCGTTCCACAGCGGCGCGTGCGCGGTGGCGTCATAGGGCCAGAAATAGAAGATGTGNNAGGTGCCAAGCAGCGCCGTCAGCCCCAGGATAGTCATGAAGATCTCGATCTGCAGCGCGCGCCTGGGCCCCAGATTGTGATCCAGCCAACGCCCCACCATGCCGCCGAAGACGGCGACGACGCTCAGGATGATGCCGGTGAGCAGGAGGTCCAGCGGCCCCCAGTGCATCACGCCGGCCGCCAGCACGCCAAAGAAGAACAGGACCCCATTCATGCCGTCGAAGAACAGCATCCGCGCCGCCAGGAAGACCACCGCGTCGCGGTATTTGCGCACCGTCTTCAGCATGGACCACAGGTCCGCCGCGCCCTGGGCGAAGGCGCGCAGCGCCGGCACGCCGGTCTTCGGCGCATCCGGCGTGAACAGGAAGATCGGGATCGCGCCAAGCGCCAGGGTGACCGCCGACAGGATCGCCACCACCCGTTCCGGCTCGTGGGTCGCCGGGTTCAGGCCGAACAGCGGCGCGTGCGGCACCCATGCCCAGGCCACCTTGCCGGGCAGCGCAAAGGCCCAGGCGGTGAAGCCCAGAGCCACGACCGAGGCGGCGTTGCCCAGCGAAAGCGCCAGGCCCGAGGCGCTGTGCGCGCCCTTCAGGCCCGCGGCCCGGATCAACATCGAATTGTGCAGCACCTCGGAGTAGGCGAACAGGACGCCGACCACCAGGGAGATGGTCATGGTGGTCAGGATCGAAAGTCCGCTGCCGTCCGGCTTGGCGAACCATAGCGAGAAGATCAGCGGGACCATGCCGATCACTGCCAGCGCCAGCCAGAACTTGCGCGGCCCCAGCTTGTCGATCGAGGCGCCGAGGAAGGGCGCCGTCGCCATGACGATCCAGCCCGTATACTGCTGGAACCGCGAGATCAGCTCCTGCCCCTTGACCGGATCGCCGACCATGCTGGCCGAGACGTAGGGCATGAAGACGTAGATCGTGATCAGGATGACGTAGGGGTCGCGCGCGCCCTCGAAGATCGACCAGGCGACCCCGCCGCGGTTCAGCTTGGCGTCGCCGCCCAGGTCGGCCTCGATGGGTCCGGTGGCGATGGACGCGGGCCCCAGGCTTTCGCCTATCGTCGGATCGGTCAAAGTCTCGCCTCCCTGGCGTCCGCTTTTGGAAAACGCGGTTTGGGAGACTTAGCCGAATAAATCCGGCCCGCGCTAGGCGAGCTTGCGATCCACCGCCGCCAGCGCGGCCTTGACGTCCGCGGCGAACCCCTGCGCGTTCAGCGCCTCGCAGAGCGCGGTCAGGCAAAGGCGCACGTGCCAGGCGGTGGCCGAGGCGCCCATCAGGCCGATGCGCCAGACCTGCCCCTTGAGCGGCCCCAGGCCCGCGCCGATTTCCAGGTCCCAGGTCTTCAGCACATGGGCGCGGACGGCCGCCTCATTGACGCCCTCGGGGACTCTGACCGTGTTGAGCTGCGGCAGGCGGTGGGCCTCGGCCACCAGCATGGAGAGCCCCGCCGCCTCGAGCCCCGCGACCAGGGCCTCATGCATCCGCGCATGGCGCACGATGGCCGCCTGCTGGCCTTCCTCGAAGATCGCCACCAGGCTCTCATGCAGGCCGTAGAGCGCGTTGATCGGGGCGGTGTGGTGATAGGTCCGGCCGCCCTCCCCGCCCCAGTAGCTCATCAGCAGGTTGAAATCCAAGAGCCAGTTGCGGACCTTTTCCTTGCGTCCGCTGATCGCCGCCTGGGCGCGTTTGGAGAGCGCGATGGGCGACAGGCCCGGCGGCGCGGAGAGGCACTTCTGGGTGCCGGAATAGACCACGTCGGCGTCCCAGCCGGCCACGTCCACCACGATGCCGCCCAGCGAGGTCACGCAGTCCACCACCGACAGCGCCCCGTACCTGCGCGCGATGGCGCAGAGGCTGGCCGCATCGCTCTTCGCACCCGTCGAGGTCTCGGCATGGACGAAGGCCAGGACCTTGGTCGGCGCGTCGGCCAGCGCCGCCTCGACACGGGCCGGGTCCACCGGCAGGCCCCAGTCGTGGTCCACCGTGACGACGGTGGCGCCGGCCCGGTCGGCCATGTCGGCCATCCGCCCGCCGAAGGCGCCGTTGATCGCCACCACGCAGCGCTCGCCTGGCTCGAGCAGGTTCATGATCGCCGCCTCCATGCCCGCCGTCCCCGGCCCCGGCAGCGGCACGCAGGCATGGTCCGGGGCGTTGAACAGGCGCTGCAGGGCCCCCTTGATCTCCTCCATCAGCGCCTGGAACTCGGGATCCAGGTGGCCGATGGTCGGGCGCGCCAGCGCGGCCAGCACGCGCGGGCTGACGTCGGAGGGTCCGGGGCCCATCAGGATCCGTCGAGGCGGCTGGAAGCTTTGCATCGTGTCTCCGAAGTGGCCTGGGCCGCTGCTTAGGGCGCGGGGCGACGCCGCGCAATCGCCCGTCAGGCCAGCACCCGCGCGTGGATCTGCTCCCGCTGGGCCTCATCCAACCCGAGCGCCTCATCCAGATAGCCATCGACCGAGCCGTGTCGCGCCCGCATGGCCGCGAAGGCGACCTGCAGATATTCCGCCTCCACGCCCATGACCGCCAGCAAGGTCTCGTCGGAGACCGTCTTGCCGAACCGCTCAAGCGTCAGCTGGCTGACCATCGGCAGACGCGCGGCGAACCGCGCCATGTCGTTGGTGAGCAGGTAGTCCGCCACGACGTCCGCCTCGCCGACGCCCGCCACGTGGTGGGTGAGCGCGCAGAGGATGCCGGTGCGGTCCTTGCCCCCGGCGCAATGCACCAGCACGGCGCCCTCGGTCTCCGCGAGCGCCCGGAAATATCGCCCGTAGAGGTCGCGGTAGCGCGGTTCGAACGGCGCCTTGCCGTAGTAGCCGAGCATGTAGTCGCGCACACTGCCAGGCGTGGGGTCCGAGCTCGCGACGAACTGCTCCCACTCCTGCAGGCCTTCCTGCGGCAGGTCGTTGTCGATGACCTGCGCTGCGAACCCGGGCCACCGGCGCGCCGGCTCGCGCTCGCGCTCGCGCTCCTGCGCACGGCGCAGGTCGACGATGACGGCCAGCCCAAGGTCCGCTAGCCGGGCGAGGTCGGCGTCGGTGGCCCGGGCCGGATGGCCTGAGCGATAGAGCAGGCCGGCCTTGAGCCGCCGCGCGCCCGCCGCGTAGTCGCCAAAGTCGCGGAAATTGTCGATGCCCTCGAAGGCGATGCGCCGGCTCATGGCGAACTTCTAGCGGCCTTGTTCGACAGAATCGAGACGCGCCCCCTCAGGCCGGTAGGCGCTCAGGCCAGCAGGCGCTCGTGCAGCCGCTCACGCAGGGCCGCGTCCACGCCGAGAACCTCTTTCAGATAGGCGTCCGTCGAGCCGTGGGCGTCCTTGATCACCTGGAACGCCGCCTCCAGATAGGCCGGGTTCACCCCGACCGCGACGCGCAGAGCGTCGTCTCCGACGTCCTGGTGGGCGACGTCGCGCAGCCAGCCGCGCAGGAAGTCCATCTTCCGCCGGATGCGGGCCTCGTCATTGGTGAGCAGGTAGTCGGCCATGATGTCGTCGGGATGGACGCCGGCCACGTGGTGCGTCAGCGCGCAGATCAGCCCCGTGCGGTCCTTGCCCGCCGCGCAGTGCACCACGATCGCGCCATCCGTGTCGGCGAGCGTCCTGAAATAGCGGCTGAAGAGATCGATGTGCCGCGCTTCGAACGGCGCGCGCTTGTTGTAGCCAAGGGTGTCCTGGAAGAACCAGTCGGCGTCCACCGTCACGTTCTTCATCAGGTCCGCCCAGTCGGGGTGGTCGGAGAGGATGTCGTTCTCGATCACCGCTGCGCCGAACCCCGGCCAGCGCTTGGAGGGCTCGCGCTCCCGCTCGAACCTGCGGCGCAGGTCGATGATCGCCGCCAGGCCCAGGTCGGCCATCCGCTTCAGGTCGTCATCGGTGGCGTAGGCGTGGTTGGCCGAGCGGTAAAGCACTCCGGTCTTCATCGGCCGCCCATGGCGCGTGTCATAGCCGCCGAAGTCGCGGAAGTTCTCGATGCCCTCGAAGTCGATGTGTCGCGTCATGGCGGTGACCTAGCCGGAGTCGATGGCCAAATCGAGGGCGGAACCTTCGCCTTGGCGGCGACTTTGGATCGCGATGGCCGACCGCGGCCGCTGGCCTCGAAAGGGCGAACAATGCTTGGAATCATCGCTGTGATCCTGGTGGTCCTGTGGCTGCTGGGCTTCTTCGCCTTTCACATCACCGCCGCCGCCATCCACATCATCCTGGTCGTGGCCCTGGTGCTGGTGGTCCTGCACTTCCTGAGGGGCCGGAGCGCCATCTAGCGTCCTGGCCCCGGGGCGCCGTTCTCGTATTCGAAGCCGGGGTCCTTTGCCGCCTTCGAGCCGCCCCCGAAACGGTAGTCGAGGCGGAAGAAGACCGAGCGGGATACCGGCCGGACATCGAACCGTTCGACCAGGGTGGCCGTGTCCAGCAGGCGTTGAAAGTGGTTGGTCCCCAGCAGGTCCTGCGCCGTCATGGTCGCGGTCACCTGGTCATTGACCTTGTGCCGCCAGCCAATATTCAGGTTGAAATTCGGCTCGAACGTCCCCTGGGGGCCCACATGGCGTCCGTTCTCGATGCCGTTGAGCTGAACCATGTCGTCGGCCGTGGCCTGCCAGTTGAGATTAAAGCGTCCACCCACGCTGTAGAGCGTGCGTCGGCCGGCGCTGACGTCCAGGGGCCCGGCCTCGATCTCGTTCCAGTAGGGGCTGAGTGTGGCGCTGTAGCTTAAGGTCGAAGTGAGCTTGCCGTTGGCGCTCAGGTCCGCGCCGGCCGCCTGGCTTGAACCGGTGTTGCCGAAGCTGAACTTGAAGACGCCACCCCCCAGGTCCGTCAGGACCTGGCTGAAATCGTGCTTGGCGTTCCGGAAGTAGAACGAGGCTTGATAGAGCGTCTGGCCTTTGCGCTGCTCGAAGCCCAACTCGTAGATCTGGACTTCCTTCACCTTCAGGTCGGGATTGCCCTGCTGAACGTTCTGCGGCCCTTCGATGTAGACCAAGGGGTTCAGGAATACCGGGGGCGGCCGCTGCACGCGCACGCTGTAGCTGGCGGTGAGCTTGCGCTCGTCGTCCAGCTTGTAGGCCAGATGCAGGGTCGGATAGGCCCTGTCGTAGTACTGGCTGTTTCGCTGGCCCGACGTCAGCTGGTCGAAGTCGAAGCGCACGTCCTCGAGCCGCAGGCCCGTCTGGACGTCGAGGTCCCCGAAGGCGTGCTGATAGGTAGCGTAGAGCGCGTTGACGTATTGCTCGAAGAGATAGTGGTTAGCCAACGTCGCCACCGGGACCAGTGACTCCGCCGTCAGTCCCATGGAATCGATGTAGTCGGCGTCGTTGTCCTCGTGGCGCAGCTCATAGCCGGCCTTCAGCGCCCCTCCCGCCACCATCCGGGAGTAGGCAACCCTCAGTTCGGCATGATGGTCGCTCGCGTCGTCGCGAATCCGCTCCAGCGGGACCGTTGTCGGGGGCAGGGTCGGGATGGTCGTGTACAGCGTGTTGTCGCGCTGGATGGCGTCGTTGTAGACCGCGTCCACCGACAGCTCGTGGCCTTCGCCGAAGGTGTGTCGCCAGCCGGCCGAGACGCTGTTGTCGGTCTCCAGGAACCGCCGATGGCCGGCGCGCTCGAAGATGTGGACCGGAACGTCGCCGACGCCGTCGTCGGTGTAGTGGTCGTCCGGATGGCCATAGACGAGCAGGTTGTTGTAGCTCAGCGCTCCGGTGATCTGGTCCTTCGGCGTCGCGGTCCAGCTTAGGCTGACCCGCGGCGTGATGGTCCGTGTGAGATTGCGGCCAATGCTCTGGTCGAAGCTCTTCAGGAGCTGTCCGCTGGCCGGATCCAGCCCGCCACGCTCATCCTGGAAGTGATTCTTGTTGCGCTGGTAGTTCGCCGCGAGGGACCCGGTGATGGCCAGCGTCTTGGAGTTATAGCCGAGGTTGAGGCCCGCGCGCTTCAGCCCGGCGCTGGCGGCTGTGGCGTAGGCGGAGCCGGTGACGCCGCCGCCGCGGCTCTTCTTGGTGATCAGGTTGATCACCCCGCCAGTGCCCTCCGGGTTCTGCGCCGCCGAGGGATTGGTGATCACTTCGACCCGCTCGATCTGGTCGGCGGGCAGCTGCTGCAGGGCATCGGCGCGGCCCTTGCCTTCGAAGGCCGGCGAAGGCTTGCCGTCCACCAAGACGGTGACGTTGCCGTCGCCGCGCATGCTCAGGTTGCCCTGCAGGTCCACCTCCACCGAGGGCACATTGCGCAGGGCGTCGGCGATCGATCCGGTGGTGGCCTGCAGGTCCTTGCCGAGGGTGTAGCTCTTCCGGTCGATGGAGGACTGCACGTCCGGCGCCGCACCAGTCACGGTGACGCCCTCGATGGTTCGCACCGGGGCCTTGGCGGGCGGCGCGGATTTGGCGGGCGCGGGCTTCGCCCCGGGCGGTGTGGCCGCGGGCGGCGCCGCGGCCTTCGGAGCGTCGGCCGGCGCCGTCGCCTGGGGCTGCGTCTGCGAAACCGCCGCGCCCGGCCCGCCGGCCAGCACCATGGCCAGCAGCCAGGCTTTCGATCTATGCAACGACGCCCCTCACCCAGGATTCCCGAGCGCCGCATCATCCGGTGGGTCGTGACCGAATGAAGGCGACGCTTGATTTACGGATGTAGTCCGGCATTGGCCGGCCGCGGTCAAGGCCGTCGCCGCGGCGCCTCGCCGTCAGGGCGCGTCGAAGGCCCGGATGGCGGAGATCTCGCCGCTTTCGAGGCTGAAGCGGACCTTCTCGCCCACGGTCACGCCGGACATGAGCGCGGTCTTGGCGACCGGGAACGGCTGGGTCCCCGGCGGCCAGTTCAGCGCCTCGACAGTGTCGTAACTGATGGTGATGCGCCCGGTGGCGGCGTCGACCGCCTTCACCACCCCGATGATCTCCGGCGGCTTGAAGGCCTTGGCCGCGGCCGCCGGCCTCGCCCCCGTTGGGCCGCCGCCACGTCCGCGCCCTCCGCCCGGCTGGGCGACGACGGCGCTGGCGCTGGCGGCCATCAGGCAGATCAGAACGGGAGCGATGCGCTTGAGCATGAGCTGTGGCCTCCTAGCGGAACGGCGGTTCGTCGAAGCTGCGCAGCTTGCGCGAGTGCAGGCGCGGACCTTCCTGGCGCAGGAGGTCCATGGTGGCGATGCCGATCTGCAGGTGCTGGCCGATCGCCCGGTCGTAGAAGGCGTTGGCCTGGCCGGGCAGCTTGATCTCCCCGTGCAGCGGCTTGTCGGACACGCACAGAAGCGTCCCGTAGGGCACCCGGAAACGGTAGCCCTGGGTGGCGATGGTGGCGCTTTCCATGTCGATGGCGACGGCCCGGCTCTGGTTGAACCGAAGCGCGCTCGAGGAATAGCGGAGCTCCCAGTTGCGGTCATCGGTGGTGACCACGGTGCCCGTGCGCAGGCGCCGCTTCAGGACCTCGCCGGTCTCGCCGGTGACGATCTCGGCGGCTCGGTTCAGCGCCACCTGCACCTCGGCGATCGGCGGGATCGGGATCTCGGTCGGCAGGGCCTCGTCCAGCACGTGGTCGTCGCGCAGATAGGCATGCGCCAGCACGTAGTCGCCGATGGTCTGCGACCCGCGCAGGCCGCCACAGTGGCCGATCATCAGCCAGGCCTGGGGTCTCAGCACCGCCAGGTGGTCGCAGATGGTCTTGGCGTTGGAGGGCCCGACCCCGATGTTGACGAGCGTGATGCCGGCGCCGCCCTCGGCCATCAGGTGGTAGGCCGGCATCTGGTGCTTGCGCCAGGCCGCCGCGTTCACCGTCGCCTCGGGATCGGGGGTGTCGGCGGTGATCATCACATTGCCGGCCGCCGACAGCGCCGTATAGGGCCCGCCCGCCTTGATCTGCTCGCAGCTCCAGCGGACGAATTCGTCGACGTAGCGGATGTAGTTGGTGAACAGGATGTACGGCTGCACGTGCTCGGCCGGCGCGCCGGTGTAGTGCGTCAGCCGCGCCAGCGAGAAGTCGGTCCGAAGTCCGTCGAAGAGGGCCATGGGCCTGGGATCGTCGGCCTGATGCGTCCACGACCCGTCGACGATCTCGTCGCCGATGAAGGCCAGCTCCGTGGTCGGAAAATGCCGCGCGATCTCGGCCGAACCGATATCGGCCAGCGCCGCGTCGGCCTGGCCGTCGAGCACATAGGGGAAAGGCATCTCCTGCGTGGAGCGGCCCACCTCGATCTCGACGTTGAAGTCCTGCATCAGGAGCGTGAGCTGCTCGATCAGATAGGCGCGGAACAGCTTGGGCTTGGTCACCGTGACCGCATAGTGGCCCGGCGCGCCGATCCGGGCGTAGGCGCGGCCGATACGGGGGGATGGCTCGCCGGCCGGCCAGTACAGCCGAAGCTCGGGATAGACGAAGGCGCCGGCGGCGCGGACGGCCGGGTCCGGCGGCGGCCCGCCGGCCAGGAATTCCTTGAGCGCGCCTCTCAGGGCCTCGACCGTCTTGCGGTATTCGTCTTCTAGCCGGTCCACGATGCCGGCTGCGTCTGTCTTCGATGTCATCGCGTCCTTATAGCCATCCCTCCCCTCTATGGGGAGGGTGGACAAAGCAAAGCTTTGGACGGGTGGGGAAGTGTGGGCCGGAACTCCGAGCCAGCGCTTGAATCCGACTGCCCCACCCGTCTTGCATAGCTCGCCACCCTCGCCATTAAGGGGAGGGACAGGATGGACGCCGCCGCGCTTCCCGGCGACAAAGGCCGTCAAACCAGACCGTCGGGACCTTCATGAATCGCCTTTTCACGATCCTCATCGTCGCGGCCATGGTGCTGGGCGTCGCCGTCGGCTGGGGGGTCCACCAGTATGCGACGCCGGCCGACGCCAAGCTCGTCGCCGGCAACCTGTCGATCATCACCGACGTCTTCCTGCGCCTGATCAAGATGATCATCGCGCCCCTGGTGTTCTCCACCCTAGTGGCCGGCATCGCCCACATGGAGGACGCCTCGACCATCGGCCGGGTGGGCGCCAAGACGCTCGGCTGGTTCATCTCGGCCTCCCTGGTCTCTCTGACCATCGGCCTGATCATGGTCCACCTCATCCAGCCCGGCGTCGGCATGCACCTGATCCCCGACCCGCTTGCGCCGGGCTCGGCGGTCGACATGACCAAGTTCAACCTGAGGGACTTCGTCAGCCACATCTTCCCCAAGTCCATCGTCGAGGCGATGGCCAACAACGAGATCCTGCAGATCGTCATCTTCTCGGTGTTCTTCGGCACCGCCGTGGCGGCCATCGAGGACCGGGCGCCCGCCGTGGTCGCGCTCGTCGAGCAGGTCTCGGCGATCATGCTGAAGGTCACCAGCTACGTGATGAAGACCGCGCCGCTCGCCATCTTCGCGGCGCTGGCGGCCACGGTCTCCACCCAGGGCATCGGCGTGCTCGCCACCTACGCCAAGTTCGTGGGCGGCTTCTACCTGTCGCTGGCGATCCTCTGGGCGCTGCTGATCGCCGTGGTGGTGGTGATCGTCGGGCCGCGCGCGCTGAAGCTGATCGCCGCGATCCGCAGCCCGGCGCTCCTCGCCTTCTCCACCGCCTCCTCCGAAGCCGCCTATCCCGGCACCCTGGAGGCGTTGCAGGAATGGGGCGTCTCGCGCCGGGTGGCGAGCTTCGTCCTGCCGCTGGGCTACTCGTTCAACCTCGACGGCACGATGATGTACTGCACCTTCGCGACCCTCTTCGTCGCCCAGGCCTACGGCATCCACATGTCGATCGCCCAGCAGATCACCATGCTGCTCTTGCTGATGATCACGTCCAAGGGCGTGGCCGGGGTGCCGCGGGCCTCGCTGGTGGTGATTTCCGCCACGCTCACCTACTTCCACCTGCCCGAGGCGGGCCTGCTCCTGATCCTGGCCGTCGACAACTTGCTCGACATGGGCCGCTCGGCCACCAACGTGGTCGGCAACTCCGTGGCCGCCGCCGTGGTCGCCAAGTGGGAAAACCAGATCGAGGCGCCAAAGACCGAGGACGAGGTCATCGCCGAAGCCGCGACATGATCCGCATTAGGCATGTCGTTTAACGGGGCGTTCGCCTCGTGCGGTCTAACTCCGACCACCATCCCTTCCGGTTTGAGGCTCCACGTCCCGTGCCCGACAGCGCCAAGAAACTCAGCGACCTGCAGGCGCGCGTCGCCCAGCTGGAATCCGAGCGCGCGCTCACCATGCGGCTCGCCCAGACCGACTCGCTCACCGGCCTGGTCAACCGCGGCGCCTTCACATCCGAGCTCTGCGAGCGCCTGGAGGCCGCCAGGGCCACCGGCGAGCGGGTGGCGCTGTTCGTCGTCGATCTCGACCGCTTCAAGCTGCTCAACGACACGCTCGGCCACCACGCCGGCGACCTCTTCCTGGCCGAGGTGGGCGAGCGCCTGCGCGCCAGCGCCGGCGACGGCGAACTGGTGGCCCGGCTGGGCGGCGACGAGTTCGCCCTGATCTCCAGCGACGCCGATCCCGCGCGCCGCGCCCAGCAGCTCCTGGACCTGCTCACCGCGCCGCATGCGATCTATGGCCGCCAGGTCTCCCCCGGCGCCTCGGTGGGCGTGGCGGTGTTCCCCGACGACGCCGCCGAGGCCGGCGACCTGCAGCGCTTCGCCGACATGGCGCTCTACCGGGTCAAGACCCGCGGCGGGCGCCGCTGGTCGGCCTTCGACGCCGAGTTGCGCGACGAAAATCAGCGTCGCCGCACGCTCGAGGCCGATCTGCGCCGCGGCATTCCGGCCGGCGAGATCGAGCCCTGGTTCCAGCCGGTGGTCGACGCCCAGGACGGCCGCATCGTGGGCGTCGAGGTCCTGGCCCGCTGGCGTCACCCCGAGCACGGCCTGCTGCTGCCCGGCGCCTTCGTGCCCATGGCCGAGGAGCTGGGCCTGATCGGCCGCATCGACGAGGCCGTTTTCGAGGCCGGCTGCGCGTGCGCCGCCCCCTGGGTCGAGGCCGGGCTGATCGAACAGATCTCCTTCAACGTCTCGCCCCGCGACCTCCTGGACCCGAGCTTCTCCAGGAAGCTGATTGGCCGGCTGGGCAAGACCGCGCTGCCCGCCACCAACCTCACCGTCGAGATCACCGAGACCTTCCTCCTGCAGGACCTGGCGCTCTCGCGCCGCCACATCGAGCGGCTGAACGCCAAGGGCATAAGGATCGCGCTCGACGACTTCGGCACCGGCTATTCCAACCTGCGCGCGCTGATGCACCTGCCGATCCAGACGGTGAAACTCGACCGCTCGCTGATCTGCGACATCGCCAAGGACCAGAGGGTCGCGAAGCTGGTGGCCTCCATGCTGCACGCCGCCCGCGCCCTCGGGGTCCGCATCATCGCCGAGGGCGTCGAGGAGGAGGCCCAGGCGATCATCCTGCGCGCCGCCGGCTGCGACCGCATGCAGGGCTACTGGTTCGCCCGGCCCATGCCCGCCGACCAGATGGACGACGCGCTGCGCGAATCCCGCGCTGCCGCCCCGCGCGAGCTCACGTCCGAACCCGGCCGTCTTCGCATCCACGCCTGACAGCCAGGACGGCGCCCCGCCGTTGGTGAACTCGAAGCCCGGGTCGCGCAGCTTGCCGCCGCCGAAGGTCCAGGTCAGGCCCAGCCGGATCGAGCGGGTGTCGAAGTTGCTGCTGAACCGATCGACGAGCACCGGCGTCAAGTTGCGGCCGCGCGCCCGGAAGCTCCGCAAGAGGTCCTGAAGGGTCATCACGAACGCGAGCTGGTCGCCGAGCTCGCCGCCATGCCCCTTCCGGCCCGCCCGTCCTGCGCAGGTCGTCTTTGCGCCCCTCGAGGCCGCCCCCCGCGCCGTCGCCGTCCAGGTGGTTCCTTCTCCGCGAGTGGGGGTGTCCGCTATGGTCGAATGCGGACATGGGGCCGGCCGACAAGCGGGCCTTCTGAACGTCAGCTATGGGGGGAAAGCGGACATTGAAGACTGACGGAGTTCCGCGGCCGCTGGTTTGAGCGGTCCCATCCGTGGTTCTTCCACCCGCCACACGCCCGCGCTTGACGAACACACTTACACGTGTAGTTTTCAAGCGGGCGACGGGCCTGTCTTTCAACCCCAGAATTTGTCGAAGCGAACGTATTCGCGCCGCAGTTGGGCCTCCCAATGACCAAGCGCTGCAGTCTGCAGCGGAGCTTGTCGTTGGGCGGGGGCGACGATGGGGGAATCCGGGGAACTATGCTTTGAGCGTTGATATGGATCGCAAGATCCCGACGCCGCGATGGCGATCACGGCCAGCGATGATCGCCGGAGCGATAGCCGGCGCCCTGGTCATTGCGGCTGTCTTGTTCCTTGCGGTTTCAAACGGGGCCAAGCGCAGCTATCGCGTGCCCATGGCGACGGTCACCGTCGAAACCGTACAGCGCGGCGTTTTTCGCGATTTCACGACCTTGCGCGGCAAGGTCGCGCCGCATGACACCATCGATCTTGACGCCCTGGAGGGTGGTCAGGTCCGGGAAGTCATGGTGCAGGCCGGCGACATGGTCACCGTCGGCCAGCCGTTGATCAAATTCCGCAACACCCAGCTCGAACTCGACGTGCTGGACCGTGTAAGCCGGCTGATCGAGTCCATGACCCAGCTGCAGACTTATGAGAAGCAGCTCGAAGACACCCGGCTCGCCAATCAGAAGGCGGCCGAGGAGATCGACTACAACATCACGCGCCTGACAGCCTCGGCTCAGCGCCGCAATGTCCTGGCGGCCAAGGGAATCGTCGCCGTCGAGACCGCCGAAAGCGTTCGCAACGAACTGGCCTATGACCAGCGGCTCAAGCCCCTACAGGCCGAGAGCAACCAGCGGGCCGACACGCTTCGCCTCAAACAGCTCCCGCAGATCAACACGGAACTGGCGGGCCTCACCCAGAGCCTTGCTGTGACGCGAGCCAAACTCGACGACCTTGTGGTCAAGGCGCCGGTCACCGGGCGGCTGACGGACTTCGATCTCAACATCGGTCAAAATCGCAATCGCGGCGACCGGCTGGGGGTCATCGTGCCCAACACCGGCTTCAAGATTTCGGCCTCAGTCGACGAATATTATCTGGGCCGGGTCCGGCCCGGCCAGATCGCCGACGCCATCCTCAACGGCAGGACGTGGAAGCTGCGCGTCGACCGCGTCTATCCCCAGGTCAAGGACGGCGTCTTCACGATCGACCTGGGATTTGTCGGGACGCCGCCGGGCGATCTGCTGCCCGGACAGGCCGTCGATGGCCGTCTGTCGCTCGGCAGCGATCAGCCGGCCCTCACCCTGGCGGTCGGCCCCTTCCTTGAGCGTTCGGGCGGCGACTGGGTGATGGTCATGACCGGCGCCCGCCACGCCGAGCGCCGCCGCGTCAAGATCGGCCGCCGCAACGCCGAGCAGGTGGAGATCCTGAGCGGGCTGTCCCCCGGCGATCGGGTGATCACCTCCGACTACAGCGCCTTTGAAAAGATCGATCGGGTCGACCTCACAAACTAGGGGAGCAGGAATCCATGTTGAAACTCGAGAAGGTCTGCAAATCCTACCGCACGAGCGACATAGAAACCCTTGCCCTCAACGAGGTGTCGATGGAGGTGGCGGCGGGCGAATTCGTCGCCATCATGGGGCCGTCCGGCTGCGGCAAATCCACCCTCCTTAATGTGCTGGGACTGCTCGATAGCCCGACCGGCGGCGTCTATGAGTTTTTCGGCCAGGACGTGGCCCACGCACCGGAAAAGCGGCTGACCGAATTGCGGCGCGACAAGATCGGCTTCGTCTTCCAGAGCTTCAACCTCATCGACGACCTGACGGTGGCGGAAAACGTCGAGGTCGCGCTGATCTATCGCGGCGTTTCGGCCGCCGATCGCAAGCGCCGGATCGCCGAGGTCCTCGAGCGCGTCGGCATCGCCCACCGCGCGGGCCACCGGCCGCAACAGCTCTCCGGCGGTCAGCAGCAGCGCGTGGCCGTCGCCCGCGCCTTGGTGTCGGCGCCCGGCCTGATCCTCGCCGACGAACCGACCGGCAATCTCGACACCATCAATGGCGAGGCGGTGATGGAACTGCTGACCGCGGCGGCCGCGTCCGGCGTGACGGTGATCATGGTCACTCACTCTCTGACCCATGCCGCGGTCGCCCAGCGCACGATCAACCTGCTCGATGGCCGCGTGGTCAGCGAAACCCTGATCGCGGCCTAGAAGGGGCTCCAGCCATGTTCCGCAACTACCTCAGTACGGCGCTACGCAACCTGGTGCGCAACCGGCTCTATGCCGCGATCAGCATTCTGGGACTGGCGGTGGGATTCGCCGCAGCCATCCTGATCGCCCAATTCGTCCGCACCGAGTTCAGCTACGACCGATGGATACCGGACTACCAGCACGTCTATAAGCTCACCGACGTCATGGAACAGGCGGGCCAGGCGCCGCTGCGCAGCGACGTCACCCAGTCCGTCCTGACAAGCCAGATCAATCTGGCGCTGCCTGGCATGGCCGCCAACGCGCGGCTCATGCAGGATTTCCCAACGGTCCATAGCACGCCCGGTGACGACGGCATCGTCGACCAGTCCTTCGCGTGGGCCGATCCGTCCATCTTCCAGGTGTTCCAGCTTCCGGCGCTCGCGGGCGACCTGAAAACCGCCCTCGACAAGCCGGACACTGTGGTCATCACCCGCCAGGTGGCGCGCAAATATCTTGGCCGCGATCTGCCGATCGGCGCGCTGCTGGATGTGCAGATGGGGACCGACCACCATCCCATGCGGGTGACGGCCGTTCTGAAGGACCTGCCGCCCAACACCACCCTGCTGACGGAGATCTTCGCCTCGGGACGGTCGGTCTATTCGCCGCTGAGCCGGATGGACGCCGGCCCGCCCGCCTACACAGGCGTCTCGACCTACACCTTCGTCCGGCTGGCGCCGAGCCAGACAGCCGCGAAACTCCAGCGGGCCCTGGAGGTCGCCGGCCAACCGGAAGCGGCTGCCT
The DNA here is from genome assembly GCA_003136395.1 of Phenylobacterium sp. Classification (GTDB taxonomy): domain Bacteria; phylum Pseudomonadota; class Alphaproteobacteria; order Caulobacterales; family Caulobacteraceae; genus Phenylobacterium. The sequence goes on along the minus strand of PLEH01000187.1, from coordinate 7,971 downwards.
TCAAGAGCGGCGGCGGCAACTGGACCTTCCATGCTCTGCCCATGGCCGCGATCCACATGACGGCGCCCGGCCTCACCGGCATCGTCGTCAAGCCGACCGGCAGCGCGGGCACCACGCGCGCCATCGCCACGGTGGGCCTGCTGATCGTCCTGGTGGCCAGCATCAACTTCGTCACCCTGATGACGGCGCGGGCGACCCGGCGCGCGGTCGAGGTGGGGGTGCGCAAGGTCAGCGGCGCGCGGCGCATCGACCTGATCGTCCAGTTCATGGGCGAGGCCCTGATCCAGGCCTTCCTGTCCATGCTCATCGCCATCGCGCTCGCCTCGCTGTTGCTCAAGCCGTTCAGCGCCTTTGTACAGCGGACCGTCAGCCTCGATTTCATCCATGACCCGGCGCTGACCGGCGGACTGGTCGCCGCCACCATCGCCATCGGCCTCTTGGGCGGCATCTATCCGGCCCTGGTGCTGTCCAGCTTCCGCCCGGCAGCGGTGCTGAAGGGCGGCCTGATCCAGACGGCGGGCTCCGCCACCGCGCGGCAGGCCCTGGTGGTCCTGCAGTTCGCGGTCCTGATCGGCCTGATCCTGACCACCATCACCATCTATCGGCAGACCGACTACGCCCTGAACCAGGGCATGGGTGCGCAGCGCGCCCTGACCGTCGGCGTCTGGACGCCCTGCAACAACGCCTTCCCTGAGGAGGTGCGTCACCTGCCCGGCGTGAAGTCGGCCGCCTGCTCTTCGCTCAACGCGCTCAACTCGCCGAGTTCGAAGAACATCACCAACGTCGAGACCCAGACCGGGCGAACGACCACCTTCAGCATCGCCCCGGTCGATTTCGGCTTCTTCGAGGTCTACGACATCAAGCCGCTCGCGGGCCGCCTGTTCGCACGCAACCATGCGGGCGACGCCATGGCGCCGCAGCCGCCCGGACCGCCGCCGGCGACCGGGCCGGTGGGTCCGCCGCCGCCGGTCGTCCTCAACCAGACCGCCGTGCGCGACCTCGGGTACGCCTCGCCGGCGGTCGCCATCGGCCACCCGATACGCTTGGCCTTCGGACCGAACGGCACTCGGCCGTCCGAGATCATCGGCGTCGTGCCTGACGTGCCCGCCATGGTGGAGTCGGCCACGGACCCCACGATCTACTTCGTGCCAGCGCACCCCGGCGGCATGTTGTCGATCCGGCTGACCGGCCAGGACATGCCGGGCGCGGTGAAGGCGATCGGCCGCGTCTGGAAGGCGACCGGCAACATCCGGCCGATCCAGCTGGTGTTCTTCGAGGAGTTGAGGCGGATCCAGTACCTCGACATCATCATCCAGGGCGTGACCATCGCCATCTGCGCGGCCGGCGCCGTGTCGATCGCGGCGCTCGGCCTCTTCGCGCTTTCGGCCTTCACCACCGAGCGCCGCACCAAGGAGATCGGCATCCGCAAGGTGATGGGGGCCTCGACCCTCGACGTGGTGAGGCTGTTGATGTGGCAGTTCACGGTGCCGGTCCTGTGGGCGATGGCGATCGCCCTGCCGGTCGGCTTCCTGCTCATGCAGAGATGGCTGCAAGGCTTCGCCTACCACATTGATCTGACGGCATGGCCGTTCGTGACGGCGGCGGCGACGGCGCTCCTGATCGCGTGGTTCACCGTCTCCTTCCAGTCCTTCACGGTCGCCCGCGCCAAGCCCGTCGAAGCGCTGCGTTACGAATAGCCTTGCCACACGGCATCTGGCCCGCACCCCCGAGGACGGGTAGCGCGGCGCGCGTCCTGTGACGGTCTGTGGAAACAGGCTCCGGGCGGACCGTCAGAGGGTCCGCTAAGGGTCGGAAGCGGGCAGTGGTCCTGCGCCCCGAAGCGGACACTCGCCGACACGACCCGAAGGCTCCTGCGATCGATGTCCGCAGGCGCGTGGATCGTGTCCTGGGCCGATGGCGACCCGCCCGTGACCTACTTTCCGCCCGCCTCGGCGTAGAAGCCGTCCAGCCGCGCGCCCGACCAGAAGGTCCCCGGGAAGGTCCACAGGTCGTCCATCTTGATGGCGGCGATCAGCTTGTCCTTCGGCGTGCCGGCCTTCACCTGCTCGCGCGCCCGGTCGAGCAGGAGCTTGAGCTTGCCCCGGAACACCGTCACCTCGGCCCGGGTCATCGTCCGGTCGCCATGGCCGGGGACCGCCTGGTCCCAGTTCAGCTTCATCACCTGGTCCAGCGAGGTCATCCAGCCGGTGATCGAGACCCCGCCCGCATAGTCGAAGTTGGGATTGATCAGGTTCAGCTCATCGCCGGCGGCGATCACCTTCAGGTCGGGGAAATAGACGATCGTGTCGTCGTCGGTGTGGGCCGGCGCGAAGTGGACCAGCCGCACCGTCTTGCCGCCCAGCTTGATCTCGTAGGACTGGTCATAGGTCACGTCCGGGGCGGCGGGGGCGGTCAGGGTCGGGTTGTTCGGCGGAGGCACGAACTTCGCCAGCTCGGCCGGCAGGTTCTTCTGCCCGATCACCTTCACGCCCGCGGCCAGGAAGCGGCCGTTGTTGCCGGTGTGGTCGGCGTGGTGGTGGGTGTCGACCAGCCACTTCACCGGCTTGCCGCCGCTGACCGTGGCGATGGCGACCATCAGCTCGTCATAGATCGGCTGACCCGGATTCTTGCAGTCGACCACGACCACGCCGTCGGGCGTGACCCTGACGGTCGTATTGCCGCCGGCGCCGGTGATCATGAACAGGTCCGGCTTCACCGGCTTGACCACCAGGGGCGGGCGCGCGGGCGGCGGCGTCTGCGCGAGCGCGGCGGTCCCCAGGCCCACGGCCAGGGCCCCCGCCAGCAAGAGGACAGGGGCGAGCGAAAGGCGGCAGGCGGCGGATTTCATGGCGGCGTCCCCGGCGTGATTGGCGGGCCGAAAGGTCGTCCGGCGAACCGCCGTTGTCCAGCGCCGTCGCCAACGGCTGTTGGACAGCGCCGCCGGATCGGGCAATCTGTCCCGGCCATGCCCGACGATCGCAAGAAAGACCGCTACGCCCTGCGCTCCGACGCCGCCGGCTGGACCGTGCTCGAGCTCTGGACGGGCAAAGCCGCCGTCGTCGCCGGCGTCGCCCAGAGCGGGCTCTCCGAGGGCGACGCCAAGCACATGGCCAAGCTCCTCAACACCCAGGCGCGCCGCGGCGACTCCTCGATGCGGAAATAGAACCAAGCCCGCCCTTTCCCAAGACCGGCTTGCCCAAAACCGGCTTGCACGCCCGGCCGGGCGCGCACATGACAGCGCCCATGCGTCAGCCCGTCCTGGCCGCGGTCCTCGTCCTGGCCTGCGCCTTTTCTCCCCTCACCGCCCCCCTTGCCGCCCGCCATCCGGCCCACGCCCGCGCGCCAGCCCCCACTCATGCAAAGGTGGGCTACACCCGCCCCGCCGAGCGCGTGCTCATCCAGACCCGGACGGCCTCCGGCGGCGAGGGCTGGTCGATGCTGCGCGGCTGGCATGAGACCGGCCACGAGGGCGCCGCCCCCTACGAGGCCTGGTACGATCCGCTGCGCTACGGGATGCGTGTCGAGACCCGCGAGGCCGCCGGCAAGCGCGCGCACGGCTACAATGGTCAGGGCGACTGGCAGATCCTGCCCGACGGAACCACCCTGGCCGACGACGACCCGGCCGGCGTCGCGGCCACCCGCACCGAGGCCTTCTTCGCCGCCGCCGGCTATTTCCACCGCGCCCGCTTCGACGCCCGCGGCGAGCTCCTGGGCGCGCGCAGCGATCATGGCCGCAGCTTCGACGTCGTCCTGGTCAAGCCCTGGGGCGGCAATGCGCGCGACCTGTGGTTCGACCGCCGCACCCACCTGCTGGCCCGGATGATCGACCGCAGCGGCCGCCAGCCGGTGACCTGGCAGTTCTCCGACTACCGCAAGGTCGGCCCGGTCATGGTCGCCTTCCAGATCACGCTCGACAGGGGCGAGGGCCCGGTCCTGCGCCGCCGCGACGCCGTTGTCTTCGCTCCGTCCGACCGAGGCCTCTTCAGCCTGCCGCGCACCGTGGACGCCGCCCAGACGCCGCGCCCCTAGGCGGTCACCGAAATCCGGACGCAATCTTGGTCTGTTGTCGAGAGTGATGCCGAAGCGTCCGCCCCCCCTCCACGACCGGCCGAGCACCATCGCCGAGGCGCTTGAACGGGCCGCGCTGGCGATCCGGGACCAGCGCCTCGCCGAGGCCGAGCGCCTGGCCGCCGCTGTGCTGAAGTCGAACCCCGTCCACGTCCCCGCCGCACAGCTTCTCGGCCAGGCGCTGCTGCTGCAGGGCCGCGCGCAGGACGCGCTTGAGCCCCTGCGACGAGCCGCGCGGCGCAGCCGCGATCCGGCCCTCGAAACCCTGCTGGCCCGCGCGCTCTCCGACGCCGGCCAGGGCGAGGCGGCGCTCGACCAGCTGCGACAGGCGACCACGCGGCGGCCGGCCTATCCGCTGGCCTTCCTCGAGCTCGGCGACCAGCTCGGCAAGCTGGGGCGCCTCGACGAGGCGCTGGCCGTCTTCGAGGCGGGCTTGGCGCTCAGCCCGCAGGCCGCCGTCCTGCGCGTGGGGCTGGGCTACCTGCACCTGGCCCGCAACGACCGCGCGAGCGCGCGCGCCCTCTTCCTGGCCGTCCGAGAGGCCGCGCCGGAGCGGCAGGACGCACTCGTCGCGCTCGCGAACGTCCTGGCGCTCGATGGCGACGACGCCGCCGCCGCCGAGCTCTATCGGCAGGCCCTGGCGAAGCGCCCGGACGACGCGGCGACCCGGATCGGGCTCGGCAAGTGCCTCCTGGAGATGGGCGATCGCGACGCCGGGGAAGCGGCCCTGCGCGCCGCCGCGCGCGGCGGGGCGCAGATGGCCGGCCCGGCGCTGGCCGCGCTCGCCGCCACGGCCCACGGCCGCTTCTTCCTGAGGCCGAGCGACGCGGCGAAGTTCCTGAACGCCCCGACGGCCTGAGGTGGGCTAGGCGCGGAACTGCCGGCGGTAGACGCCCTTCTCGCGGCCGATGGCGCTCAGCACGTCGTGCGCGGCCTGGGTCTCCGCCTCGCTGAAGATCGCGGTGCGCGCCACCCAGGTCTCCCGCTTGACCGGGAAGACCTGCGCCACCGGCGTCCCCCTGGGCAGCACGCCCTCGAACCCCGCGTCGCGCCAGTAGGCCGGGAAGTGGATCCAGGCGTCGTGATAGCGGTCGCTATCCACCAGGCCCGTCAGCGTCGTGAACGGCAGGTCGAAGCGGTTGACCGGGTGGGTGAAGAGCAGCGAATAGCCCGCCGGCGCCTCGATCGTCCAAAGGTTGTGGAACTTGATCAGGAACCGGTCGGCGTCGAACAGCGGCGTGCCGGCCACCTGGCCCGCGTCATGGATGCCGATCGGCGAGCGCGGGACGCTGACGCCGCCGCCGGCCGGCAGGTCGTTGTCCCAGGTGAATTCGCCGTTCTTGACCCGCACGTCGCAGGTCAGCGGGATCAGGAAGCCGGCAGTCATGGCGTCGATGAAGGGCGGGCAGCGCTTCACCGTGTCGTCCTCGGCGCCGGCCAGCGCGCTGAACGCGGTGGCCGGCATGGCCTTCAGCCAGTCGGGCAGGCCCTGCGCCGCCGGGATGGGCGGCGGCAACCGCCCCTCCAGTTCCTTCGGGCACCGGAAGATGAGCGCCATCGCATCGTCTTGCTGAGACATCACGCCTGCCTGCCCTTGCTCGAAGCCACGCCTCGCCGGGACGGGCGAGCCGCGCGCATTGCACCGAACCCCACGAACCTTTCAACCCCGCACCGCGCCCGCGCCGCCTAGCCTGGCCCGGCCATTGATGGAATGGTGCGCGCCTGTCCCGACCGCCTGGATGCCCCGGCCTATGCCGTCCAACGCCCTCGACGAAGCCTTCGCCGCGGAAGCCGCGTTGATGGCCCTGCCGGGCGGGACGCCGCTGGTCAGCGCCGGCGAAACCGTTCAGGCGCTCTACCGGCTCACCGCCGGGCGCCTCGCCGAGGTCGAGCCTCTGGCCGGCGGCGGCGGGCGTCTTCTCACCGTGCACCGTCCGGGCGCGCTGATCGGCGGCGCCCAGCTCCTGGGGGATGGCCGCTTCCGGACCACCATCACCGCGCTTCGCGACTCCGAGCTTCAGGCGATCCCCACCGGGCGCGCCGAGGCCCTGATGCGGGCCAGGCCCGACGTCCTGGAGGAGATCGCCCGCGCCGCCCTGGCCCGCCTGCGGCCGCCGGAAGCCGCGGGGCGGCGCAAGAGCGCGATCCTGGGCTTCGTGGCGCTTTGCGACAGCGTCGCCATGCGCGATCTCGCCGAGCGGCTGGCGACGGCCATGCGCGCGCTCGGCGCGGAGGTCGCGGTGGTGGGCGCCGAGGCCGACGACAGCTCGCCCGCCTATCTGCAGGCGCTGGAGATGGAGCACGACTTCGTCCTGCTGGTCGCCGAGCGGAAGGACGCCGCGTTCGCCGCCTATTGCGGCCGCCAGATCGACCGCCTGATCCTGGTGGCGGGCGCCGACACGCCCCCGCCCGACGACCCCGCTCCGTTCGCCGCGGCGGCGATCCTCAGCCAGCGCCTGCTCGACGTCATCCTGGTCCAGCCGGCGGGCGCGCGGCGGCCGCGCAATTCCGACCGCTGGCTCGACGCCGCCCCGGTCGCAAGGCTGTTCCAGGTTCGCGCCGGCGAGGCCGCCGACCTGGCGCGTCTGGCGCGCATCTACACCGGCAACTCGGTGGGCCTGGCCCTGGCCGGCGGCGGCGCCAGGGCCTACGCCCACATCGGCGTCGCCCGCGCCCTGGCCGAGCTGGGAACGCCCATCGACTTCCTCGCCGGCACCTCCATGGGCGCGGTCATCGCCGCGGGCCTGGCCATGGGCTGGGACGGGGAGGAGATGGATCGCCGCATCCGCGAGGCCTTCGTGGACTCCAGCCCCCTGTCGGATATCGCCTTCCCGATCCTGGCCATGACCCGCGGACGCATGGTGGAGCGGCGCCTGAAGACCCACTTCGGCGACACCCAGATCAGCGACCTGTGGCGGCCGTTCACCTGCGTCTCCACCGACCTGACCGCCAGCGGCATGTACGTCCACCGCCGAGGCTCCCTGCGCCGGGCGCTGCGCGCGTCCCTGTCCCTGCCGGGCGTGCTGCCNNCTGAAGCCCGGCGACCTGCGGCTCAAGCCCTCCGGCTGGCGCTGGGTCACCTCGGGGGCCTGGCTGAGGGGCCCGCCGATCGTCTCGGTGCTGATCCGCTCGGCCACCATGCCGAGCGTCGCCGCCGTAACCGAGGCCCGCGACGACGTGGTCAGGATCGCGCCCGACGTCGACGAGATCGGGCTGCAGGACTGGAAGGCCTACGACAGCGCCGTCGCCGCCGGCTACCGCGCCGCCATGGCCGCCGCCGACCAGCTCTCCGGCCTGCGCCGCTGAGGCCGCGCCTAGCGCTCCCAGGCCCGCGCCGCCCGAGCGTCCGGCGCCTCCGCCTCGGAACAGATCGCCTTCACCGTCTCCCCGGCGGCGACGCGGGCGATGATCCGCAGCTTGATCTGACCGCGCTCGGGGTAGGCGAAGGGCATGGAGGGAGCTTGCCACAGGTCAGCAGGATGTTAGAACAAATAAAGAACATCATAATTCCGCTCAATCCCGCTTTCGCGGGGATGAGCGNNGAACACGAACCCGACGCCGCCGCGCGCCCCGACACCGCAGCGCCCATCGAGATCCTCGCCGTCTCGCTCTACGAGAGCGACTGCCGCGAGCGGGCGGGCGACATGGCGCGGCGCACGACGCTGTCGCGGATCAGGGCCCACTACAGCTTCCCCGCCTGGACGAACCTGCCGCCGCGGGAGCGCGGCGCGTGGCGGGCGAAGGCCAGGAAGATGATCGACGAGGCGCACGCGTGGCTCGCCGAGGAGGCGCAGTGGGATTGAAAGCCGGCCGCCGGTCCCGCTAGGTGGACCGGAGAACTTTGGGGGACGCACATGCTGAAGCGCTCATTGTTGACGGCGGGCCTGCTGGCCGCGGCCTGCC
>PLEH01000183.1 GCA_003136395.1 Phenylobacterium sp. | reverse complement strand
CTCGTCGTCTCCGCACAGAGTTTTCGCCAGTTGGAGACGCCGGGCTTTTATGCCGGGCGCCTGGATAGCGTGGAGCGCAACCTGGTGCTGGCGCCGGTGGCCGGAGCGCCGGACCTGAGCGAGCTCACCGCCTGGCGGCGGGACGCGGCGATCTCGCGGCGGGCTGTGGCGGGGCGCTCCCCGGAACTCTCCCGGGCTCATGCGCTCGCCGCCGTCGATAGCGCCGCCGCCGCGCTGGCCAAGGCTGAGCGTGGCCTCCGCCGGGCCCGCGACCACGACTTGCCGCTGGCGCAGCGCGCGCATCAGGCCGCGGTCCGGTCCCTGCAGGCCGGCGAGGCCGACAAGGCGGACGAATTGGCGGCGCAGGGCGCGGTGATGGATGCCCAGCTCGCCCTGCTGGACGCCCGGCACGTGGCAGGGACCGCGACGGCGGACCTGGAGGATGCGCTCAGACGCTCCTTCGAACCGGCCGAGACGAGGCTCATCCAGACGACGATGACGGCTGAAAAGACCCGGGTCGCGGTGGATGTGGCACGATGAGCGCTGCCATTCGGACCGCCGTGCTGAACCTCATGGCCGCTGCAGCGGGGCTGACCGCCTGCGCGACCTACCACCCGAACGCCTTGCCGGTCGGGCCCGACCTCGCCACTTCGGCCCAGCGGCTGACGGTGGACGTAGCCCGCATCCGCCTTGTCCCGCTGAAAACCATCAAGGTGGACGCGCGCGACGGCCTGACGCCGCTGGAGGTCGCGGTCCTTGCGGTGCTCAACAATCCCGACCTTGAGGCCAAGAGGAAGGCCGTCAGGGTCAGTGACGCCCAGTTGTTCGCCGCGGGCCTGTTTCCCGACCCGCAGATCACCGCCTCGGTAGACAAGCCGATCGCCGGCCCCGACACCCAGACTGCCTACAGCGTGGACGCCGGCCTCGATCTGGCCGGGCTGCTGGCCCGGACCTACTCCCATCGCGCCGCCAGCTTCAGCGCCAAGGCGGCCGACCTTAATCTGCTCTGGTCGGAATGGGGCGTCGCGCAGCAGGCGCGACAACTGGCCGAAACGGCGCTGGCCGACGAGGCGCGAGTTGTGGTGCTGCGCCAGGTCCTGGCGCTGGCCGCCGACCGATACGCCCGCTCCGCCCGCGCCCTGGAGCACCGTGACGTCACAACCCAGACCAACGCTGCCGACTTGGCCGTCAAGCTGGACGCCGAGACCCAGCTATTCACCGCCCAGCATGACGCCCAGAAGGCGCGCCGCGACCTGAACGCCCTGCTGGGTCTGCGCGCCAATGCGATCCTGCCGTTGGCGCCAGCGCCACTGGCCACGGTGTACGACGAGGCGGCCATCCGCCAAGCCCTCGCCAACCTGCCGGAGCGGCGGCCCGACCTCCTGGCGCTGAAGGCCGGCTACAGCGCCCAGGACGCCAATGTACGTAAGGCGGTGCTGGCGCAATTCCCCCTCAACAACATTGGGCTGGCCTACGCCAAAGACCCTGCCGGCGTCGTCACCGAGAGCCTCAACGCTGCCTTCGCCCTGCCGATCTTCAACGGTGGACGCGGCGAGGTGCGCATCCAGAACGCCACACGCGAGCAACTGCACGCCGAGTACCAGGCCAGGCTTGACCAGACCGACGCCGAGGTGCGCAACGCCGAGCGCGAGCGGGCCGGAGCCCAGAGCGCCGCGGCCTTGCTGCGCGCCGACGTCCCAAGGCTCGAGGCCCTGATCAGGCCCGCGGTCGCCGCCTATGACCGAGGCGATATCGACAGCCAGACCTACCTGACGCTGTCCCAGAGCGCGCTTTCGCGGCGCGCCGACCTCGACGATAAGGAGCTTGCCGCCCGCCTCGCCGAGATCAGCCTGGAGACCGCGCTTTTCCTGCCGCCCGCCGAGTCGAGAGCCCCACGATGACCCGCCAACGCCTCATCCTTCTGGCCGCGGGCGTGCTGGTGATCGCCATCGTGGTGGTGATCGTGCTTCGTCGCGGAAGCGGCGCGGCGGCCGACGCCGAGCCCAACCCTACCGCTGTCGTGACCCTGGCCCCTGTGCGCGGCGAACTCGTGCAGGACATCGTGGTGGTCTATGGCGTTGTCCAGGCCGATCCCGCCAGCAGCGTCACCCTGGCCGCGCCCAAGGCGGCGATTGTCTCGCGGGTGCTGGCGCGCTCCGGCCAGACGGTGGCCGCTGGCCAGGCGCTGATCGAGATCGCCAACGCCCCCGGCGCGGAGATGGCCTACAAACAGGCCACCGACGCGGTGACGTTCGGCGAGGCCGATCTGGCGCGTGTGCAACGGCTTTACGATGAACGGCTGGCGGCCACTGATCAGCTGACGGCGGCGAAGAAGGTGCTGGCTGACGCCCAGGCCGCACTCACCGCCCAGCAACGGCAGGGCGCCGGCCGCTCGCGACAGGTGATCAGGGCGCCCCAGGCCGGCGTGGTGACCACGGTCTCGGCGGCGGCCGGCGATCATGTGGCGCAGGACGCCGCGCTGGTCGTGCTGGCCCGCGCCAACGGAGCGGCGGTCAAGCTCGGCCTGGAGCCTTCGGCCAGGTTCGCGGTCGGCCAGGCGGTGACGCTGAAGCCGGTGTTCGGCGGCCCGCCGATCGCCTCGCACATCGCCATGGTCGGCCGCGCGGCGGACCAGCTGACCAAGACGCTGGACGCCATCGTGCCCCTGAATGGCGCGAGCCTGCCGATCGGGGCGGCGGTGCAGGGCGAGGTGGTCACCGGCGCGCATGCCGGCCGTGTGGTTCCCAGAGCCTCGGTGGTGTTCGACGAGACCGGCCCGCACATCTTCCTGATCTCGACCGGCAACGCTCACCGGGTCTTCGTCGGGCTGGGGTTGGACCACGGGGCGGACGTTGAGGTCACGGGCCAGTTCCCCGCCGGCGCCCAGGTGGCCGTCGAAGGAGCCTATGAGCTGCAGGACGGCATGGCGGTGAAGGTTCGCGGCAAATGAGCTTGGCGCACATGGTTTCGCAGCGCCGCCGCTCGCTGCTGACCTTGCTCGCCATGCTGGTGGCGGGCGGGATCGCCGCGGCGTTTCTGTTGCCTGTCGGCCTGTTCCCCACGGTCTTTTTCCCACGTATCGCGATCGCCATCGACGCCGGCGACCGCCCGGCGGATCAGATGGAGGTGACCATCACCCGGCCGGTGGAACAGGCAGTGCGGGCGATCCCCGGCGTCCGAAATCTGCGATCCACGACCAGTCGCGGCTCGGCGGAGATGTCGATCAACTTCGCCTGGGGCTCCGACATGGACCTTGCCCTGCAACGGGTCGAGGCAGCGGTGACCCGCGCCCAGACCACGCTACCGCCGGGCGTGGCCTTCAATGTCCGCCGGATGGACCCGACGACGTTCCCGGTGGCCGCCTACAGCCTGACCTCCGCGCGGGCGACGCCGGTGGAGCTGCGACGCTTCGCCGACCGGACGCTCGCCCCATCGCTCTCGACCATCGACGGGGTCGCTCGGGTGATGTCGGAGGGTGGCGCAGCCGGCGAATACCGGATCGAGACCGATCCGGCGAAGCTGTGGGCCTACGGCCTGACCATCGACGATGTCTCCACCGCGATCTCCGGGGCCAATGTGCTGACCGCGTCCGGTCGGATCGAGGACCAGGGCAAGCTCCTGCTCGTGCTCGCCGACTCGCGTCTGACCGATCCGCGGCAGATCGAGAACGTCGTGGTGAAGACGACGAACGGAACCGTGGTCCGCGTTCGCGACGTCGCCCAGGTCAAGGCCGCGCCCGCGCCCCAGTGGATCCGGGTGACCGCCGACGGCCGCGACGCTGTGCTGGTCAACGTCTATCAGCAGCCGGGCGGCAACACCGTGCAGATCGCCAAGGCGGTGCAGGCGGCGTTCCAGAAAGCGCGCGGACAGGGTCCGGCCGACATGCGGGTGAAGGCCTGGTACGACCAGAGCGAACTGATCCTCGATTCCGCCTCGTCGCTGCGTAACGCCATCGTCATCGGCGTCGTCTTGGCTGCTCTGGTGCTGCTGGTGTTCCTGCGCGACTGGAAGGTCACCCTGGCGGCGGTGATCGCGGTGCCGGCGGTGCTGGCGGGTACGACCCTGATCCTGAAGCTAGTGGGCCAGAGCTTCAACATCATGACCTTGGGCGGCATGGCTGCGGCGATCGGCCTGATCATCGACGACGCCATCGTGATGATCGAGCACATCGAACGTCGCCTCGCGGAGGCCAGCGACAAGAGCCGTCCGACCATCGAGCGGGCGGTTTCGGAATTCCTGCGCCCGCTGGTCGGCTCATCGTCGGCGACCATCGTAATCTTCCTGCCGCTGGCCTTCCTGACCGGCGTCACCGGAGCCTTTTTCAAGGCGCTGTCGATCACCATGGCCGTGGCGCTGACCGTGTCCTTCCTGGTGGCATGGTGGCTGGTGCCCGTCATGGTCGAACAGCTGGTGAAGACCCGCAGCCACCTCGCCGAGCTCGATCCCAACGGGCCCATGATGCGCCGCTACCGCGGCGCGCTGGAGGCCGCCGTGGCGCGACCGATCCTGGCGGTCGCCGGCGTCGCGGTGCTGGCGGCTGTGGGGGGATTGGCGTTCATGAACGTCGGCACGGGCTTCATCCCAAAGATCGACGAAGGCGGCTTCATATTCGACTACGTCGCCCCGCCGGGCATGTCCTTGACCGAGACCGACCGGCTGATGCGCCAGGTCGAGGCGATCATCCGCGCGACGCCGGACGTGGACACCTATTCGCGGCGCACCGGGGTGCAGCTTGGCGGCGGCCTGACGGAACCCAACCAGGGGGACTACTTCATCCGCCTCAAGCGCGGGAAGCGCCGGCCGATCGAGACAGTGATGGATGAGGTGCGCGGCAAGGTGCAGGAGAGCATCCCCGGCCTGGAGGTCGAAACCGCCCAGCTAATGGAAGACCTGATCGGCGATCTTACCGCCGTGCCGCAGCCCATCGAGGTCAAGCTCTATTCCGACAACGTCGCCCTGCTTCAGCAGACCGCGCCGGCGGTGGCTGAAGCCATCGGCAAGGTGCGCGGCATCGCTGAGGTGAAGACCGGAGTGGTGATCGCCGGCGACGGCCTGGACATCCATATCGATCCCGTGCTGGCCGAGCTGGAGGGCATCGACGCGGGCGAAGTCAGCAAACAGTTGGAGGCCCTGCTCACAGGCCAGGTGGCGACCCAGATCCAGTCGGGCGCCAACCTCGCTGACGTGCGCGTCTGGACCCCGGAGGCGTCGCGAGCCCGCATCGGCCAGGTTGGCGGCCTGATGTTGAAGTCGCCTGGCGACGGTCATCTGTTCCCGGTTTCCCGGGTGGCCACCCTGCATGTCGTCACCGGCCAGGCGGAAATCGCGCGGGAGAACATGCGCCGCATGGACGCCGTGACCGCCCGCGTCACCGGCCGCGACACGGGCTCGGCGGCGAAGGATGTGCAGGCTGCGGTGAAAAAGGCCGGCGTGCTGCCGGCCGGCGTGTCGTTCGAAATGGGCGGGCTGTTCGCCGAGCAGCAGGCGGCGTTCCGCGGGATGGCGCTGGTGTTTGCCGCCGCGGTCGCCGCGGTCTTCATCCTGCTGCTGGTGATCTATGAGAGCTTCCGCACGGCGTTCACCATCCTGCTCATGCCCCTGGTCGCGGCCTCGGCGGTGGCGATCGGCCTGTGGCTGACCGGGGTGGAACTCAACATCATGGCGCTGATGGGCACGACCATGATCCTCGGCATCGCGACCGAGGTGGCGATCTTCTATTTCACCGAATATGAGGCCTTGCTCGAGGAAGGGATGGCCCCCGAGGAGGCGCTGGTGGCGGCTGGCGTCAACCGGTTGCGTCCCATCGCGATGACCACGCTGGCGGCCATTCTGGCGCTAGCGCCCCTGGCGCTCGCGCTGGGGGGAGGCTCCTCCATGGAGCGGCCGCTGGCGATCGCCATCATCTCCGGCCTGATCGCCCAGGGGCCGCTGGTGCTACTCGCCATGCCGGCGCTCTACAAGCTGCTCGGCGGCGCGCGGCGGCGCGATCAGCCGGCGCAGACGGCTGCCTAGGACCGTTTCCTCAGTTCGCGGGCCACCAGCGGCGCGAGCCGCGTGGCGATGATCTCCGCGCCCTGGGCGTTGGGGTGGATCGCGTCGCCCTGGTTGAGCGCGCCGTTGCGCGCGATGCCGGCCAGGAGGTCGGGGTAGAGGGCCACCCGGTGGGCCTTGGCGAGGCTCGGGAACACGGCGTTGAAATCCCGCGCATAGCCGGCGCCGATCTCGTCGGGGGCGTGCAGGCCCGCCAGCACGACGCCCATGTGGCGCGCCTTCAGCCGGGTGAGGATCTTGTCGAGATTGGCCCTGGTCGTCTTGGTGTCGACCCCTTGCAGCAGGTCGTTGCCGCCCAGCGCCACCACCACGACCTGGGTGTCCGGCTGGATGCTGAAATCCATGCGCGCCGCGCCGTCGGCGCTGGTGTCGCCGGAGACGCCGGCGCCGCGCACCACGTTGTGCACGCCGAGCTTTTCCAGGGCCAGGTGCAGCTGGACGGGAAGCGCCAGATTGGCCGGCAGTCCCAGGCCCGCGGTGATCGAATCCCCCAGGATCGTCACCACCTGACCGCGCGCCGCCAGGGCCCGGGCGGGTAGCGCGACGAGCCCTGCGGCGATCAGGGTTCGGCGAGAAATCGAGGGAGGTCGTGTATCGGCCATGCGCCTGTCCTATCTAGGATATCGTGTCGCCCACTTAAACGCCTGAAGGCCCATCCTTGACCGAAGCCCCAGCCGCCACTCCGCTCGTCCTGGAGAACGTCTCGCTCACCCTGCCGTCGGCGGCGGGACCGGTGGAGATCCTTCGGGGTCTCGACGTAACAGTGGGAAGCGGCGAGCGTGTGGCGCTGATCGGGCCCTCCGGCTGCGGCAAGTCCTCGATGATCGCCGTGGCCGCGGGGCTGGAGCAGCCCACGGGCGGACGCGTGCTGCTGTTCGGGCAGGACCTGGCGGGCGTCGACGAGGACGGTCGCGCGCGCCTGCGCCGGGGCCGGGTCTCCCTGGTCTTCCAGAGCTTCCACCTGCTGCCCAACATGACCGCGGCGGAGAATGTCGCCGCGCCGCTCGAGATCGCGCGCACGCCGGGCGCCACCGAGACGGCCAAGGTCTGGCTCGACCGCGTGGGGCTCTCGGCCCGCGGCAGCCACTATCCGCATCAGCTCTCGGGGGGCGAGCAGCAGCGGGTGGCGCTGGCGCGCGCGCTCGCCTCGCGGCCCGCGCTGCTCTTCGCCGACGAGCCCACCGGCAACCTCGACGCCGCCAACGCCGCCCACGTGGCCGACCTGATGTTCGACCTGGTGGCCGAGACCGGCGCGGCGCTGGTGCTGGTCACCCACGACGAGCATCTGGCCGCCCGCGCCGACCGGGCGGTGCGGATGCGTGACGGGCGCGTGGCGCAAGACGCCCCGGCGTCCGCATGACCCCTCTGTCGCTGCGCTTCGCGGGCCGCGAGCTGCGGAGCGGCGTGCGGGGATTCCGCATCTTCCTGGCCTGCTTGGCCCTGGGCGTGGCGGCCATCGCCGCGGCCGGCTCCACGGCGGAGGCCTTCCGGCAGGGTCTCGCCAGCAAGGCGAGCGAGATCCTTGGCGGCGACCTGGCGGTGACGACACGCCAGCGCGGGTTCAACCCGGCTGAACAGGCGGCGCTGGGGAAGCTGGGCCGCGTCTCCTATGCCGTGGGCTCCATCGCCATGGCCGAAGCCCCCTCGGGCGAGCGCCGGCTGATCGAGCTCAGGGGCGTCAATGCGGCCTATCCGCTGGCGGGTCAGGTGACGCTCCGGGGCGGGGCTGCGACCCTGCAGGCCGCCATCGCCACGGTCGGCGGGGTGGCCGGCGCGGCGGTCGAGCAGCCGCTGCTGGATCGCCTGCACATGAAGGTCGGCGACCGGTTCCTGGCCGGAAACACGCCGCTGGTGGTTCGCGCGGTGCTGCTGGAGGAGCCCGACCGGCTGTCGCGAGGATTCGCCCTGGGCCCCCGGGTGATCACCAACCTGGCGGCCATTCAGCAGGGCGGGTTCATGGCGCCCGGCCTGCCGTTCGGCGAGACGGCGCGGATCGCGCTCAAGCCCGGCGCGTCCCTGGAGACCGCCAAGACCGACGTGCGCAAGGCGCTCGGCGGCTTGCCCCGCATCCGGGATCGCGAAGACGCCGCCCCCGGCATCCACAGGCTGATCGACCAGTTGGAGTATTTCCTGGGCTTCATCGGCCTGGCCTCCCTGGTGGCCGGGGGCCTCGGCGTGTTCGGGGCGGTCAGCGCCTATCTGGAGGTTCGCAAGCCGGTCATCGCCACCCTGAAGGCGCTGGGCGCGGAGGGTCAGCTGGTCCGCGACATCTACCTGATCCAGATCGCGTTCCTGGCCGCGCTCGGCGTCGGCATCGGCCTGGCGGTCGGCGCCATGGCGCCGCTGGTCATGGGCATGCTGGTCAAGGACAAGCTGCCGATCCCGGCGCTCTTCGCGGTCTATCCCTGGCCGCTCGCCAAGGCCGCGGGCTTTGGCCTGCTGTCCGCCGCCGCCTTCTCGCTCGCCCCCCTCGGCCGCGCCCGCTCCACTCCGCCCGCCAGCCTGTTCCGCAGCGACCTTTCCGGCAGCCTGAAGATCGGGCCGGAGATCGTCGGCGCCGCACTGGCCGCCGCCGGCCTGGCGGCCATGGCCGTGGTCACCGCCCCGACCAAGCTTGCGGCCGTGGTGATGATCGCCGGCGTGGCGGTGTCCTTCGGCCTTCTGTGGATGCTGGGCTGGGCTTCGGCCTGGGCGGCAGGCAAGGCGAGGGCCGGCGCGCGCGGGCCGATGCGCATCGGCCTGGCCAATCTTGCCGGACCGCACTCGGCGGCCCGAACCGCCTCGCCGGCCATCGGCCTGGGCGTCGCCCTGCTGGCAGCCGTGGTGCTGATCCAGTCGTCGCTCCTGAACCAGGTGGCCGAGGTCGCGCCGCGCACGGCGCCGGCGCTGATCTTCACGGACGTCCCCGGCGACCGCACGGCCCAGTTCGACGCCGCCGTGGCCCACGCGTTCGGCCAGCCGCTCACCTCGAAGACCTATCTGCGCGAGCCCTTCGTCACCGGCCGGATCACCAGGGTGCGGGGCGTGCCGGTGGACGTGAACCAGATCCCCAAGCAGGACCGCTGGGCCTACGACAGCGACATCTCGATGTCGGCCATCGGACCGCAGCCGGAGAACCCTGGAATCCTCGTTGGCCATTGGTGGCCCGGCGGCTACGCGGGCCCGCCGCTGGTGGCCATGGATGTGGAGGTGGCCAGGGGCGAGCGGATCAAGGTCGGCGACGCGGTGACCCTGTCGGTGTTGGGCCGCGACATCGACGCCAGGGTGGCGGTGCTGCGCAAGGTCGATTTCGGCGGTTTTGGGGCGAGTTTCCCGCTGGTGGTGACGCCCTCGGCCGTGGCGGGCGCGAACCTCCGGCAGGTCGCCATCGCCAAGGCCTCCAAGGCCCAGGAACTGCGGACGATCCAGGAGCTCGGCCGCGACTTCCCGACGGTGAACGTGATCTCGGTGCGCGAGCAGCTGGAGGCCGCCACCGACCTCTTCGACCGCCTGGCCCTGGCCGTGCGGGGCGCCGCGGCCGTGGCGGCGCTGGCCGGCCTGCTGGTCCTGGCCGGGGCCATCGCGGCGCGCGCGCAGGCGCGGACGCGAGAAGCCGCGGTCCTCAAGGTGCTGGGCGCCTCGCGGGCCCAGATTCTGGCGGCCTACATCCTGGAATATGGCGCCGTCGGCGTCATCGCCGGGGCGGCCGGGGTGGCGCTGGGCTATGCGGCGGCCTGGCCGGTGGTGGTCAAGGTTTTCCACGCCAAGTGGAGCATGGACTGGGCGGGCGTCGCGAGCCTGCTGGCCGCCGCCTCCGTCGTGGCCGGGATCGGCGGTTTGCTGGCGGCCTTCCAGGCGCTGTCCAAGCGGCCGGCGCCGGCGCTGCGCGCGGAGTAGGCGCGATCGTATCCGGCCCGAAATCTGTGTCGCGCGGAACAATGTTAGGCGACGTTTGGCTCACAACAAATGAGGGGAACTCGTCCATGAAGCTTCGTATCGCCGCGGCCCTGATGGCCGGCGCGGTCGCGTTCGCCGCGCCGGCCGCCGTCTGGGCCCACTTCATCCTGGTGACCCCGAAGGGCTGGATCGAGGAGAACGTGCTGGGCGATCCCCAGAAGCTCGGACCCTGCGGCGGGACGACCGCCAACGCCGGGACGCCGACCGGCGTCGTCACGCCCGTCGTCGGCGGCGAGCTGCTGCACCTGAAGGTCAAGGAAACCATCTATCACCCCGGACACTTCCGGATCGCGCTTTCCGTCCTCGACCGCGCCGAACTGCCGGCCGATCCGGAGGATGTGACCAAGGACGGGCCGCGCGGACCGGTGTCGGTGTCCGCCAAGATCGATCCGAACCCGAAGCCGCCGGTGCTGCTGGACGGCATCTTCGAGCACCATGACAAGACGGGGACGCGGGAGTTCGAGACCGACGTCAAGATCCCCAACATCAACTGCGACCACTGCTCGCTGCAGGTCATCCAGTTCATGGAAGAGCACGGGATCAACACGGACGGCCGGTTCACCTACCACCACTGCGCCGACCTGAAGGTCACCGCCAATCCGAAGCTGAAGATCGACACGTCCTGGCCCGGACAATCGAAAGCCAAGGCCAAGGGGAAGGCCAAGAGCTAGAGCGTGACCGGTTCAGC
>PLEH01000031.1 GCA_003136395.1 Phenylobacterium sp. | reverse complement strand
CCGCTCATCCCCGCGAAGGCGGGGACCCAAACGGCGTCAGCAGTCGCGACCACGTTCGTGCATCAGGCTGTGAGTCAGCTTGGATCCCCGCCTTCGCGGGGAAGAGCGGATTTCGGGTGGCGTGGCGTGTCCGACTAGGCAAGGGCGGCGCGCGGCCCTATGCCTCCCGCCGAAGTCGAGGGAGTAGGCTATGCGCAGGATCATCGGGCTGGCGTTGGCGCTGGCGCTCGGCGCGAGCGCGGCCCAGGCCCAGGTCCCGCTGGACCCCAATTCGCACGCCGGGATCGCCGACATCCTGAACTGGCGCGGCGAGAAGCAGGCCAAGGGCTTCCGCGACATCGAGCACATCTTCAAGACCCACACGGTCAGGCGCGGCAAGACCGTCCATCCCCTGCCCATGGCGGCGAAACAGATCGCGCCGAGGTTCACCTACGACGGCAAGACCTGGACGATCGACCAGTACATGGCCGCCTACCGGGTCTCAGGGCTCCTGGTCCTGAAGGACGGCAAGGTCGTCCTGGAAAAGTACGCGCTCGGCCGCAAGCCTGCGGACCGCTGGACCTCGTTCTCGGTGGCCAAGTCGGTGACCTCGACCCTGGTCGGCGCCGCCATCCAGGACGGCAAGATCAAGAGCCTGAACGATCCGGTCACCCGCTACGTCCCCGACCTCAAGGGCTCGGCCTATGAGGGCGTAAGCGTCCGCCAGATGCTGATGATGAGCTCCGGCGTGAAATGGAACGAGGACTACGTCGATCCCAACTCCGACGTGGCCAAGGCCGGCGGCGCGGTGACCGAACCAGGGGTCAACCCGATGGTCAGCTACCTGCGCAAACTGCCCCGCGCCCATGAGCCGGGGACAACGTTCAACTACAACACCGGCGAGACCGACCTGGTCGGCGTCTTGGTCTCCAAGGCTATCGGCGAGCCCCTGGCGCAATATGCCTCGGAGAAGATCTGGCGGCCGCTGGGCATGGAACGCGGCGGCGTCTGGATGACCGATCCCGGGGACCAGGAACGCGGCGGCACCGGCATCTCCATGACCCTGCGCGACTACGCACGCCTCGGCCTGTTCATCGAGAACGGCGGCGTCGCGAACGGCAAACGGATCGTGCCCAGGACCTGGGTCGCCGAGGCCACCCGGACCGAGATCGACAACGGCACGCCGGCGCCCGGCGGCTATGGCTACTTCTGGTGGATCCGCGCCGACGCCTACGAGGCCCTCGGCATCTTCGGCCAGTCGATCAGTACCTTCCCGGCCGAACACCTGATCGTCGTCCAGAACGCGGCGTGGAACGCGCCGACAGGCAAGGAATTCAGCGCGGCGCGGAATGCGATGATCGAGGGGGTGAGGGCGGCGGTGAAGTAGGGGGATCGAGGCAGATGACAGAGATTTTCGCAGCGTCACGTCTAAAAGAGGCTCGAGCGCAGAAGCATATCGACGAGCTGGTGGCCGCGATTGATGCTCACGCCGCAGCCCACCCACCCGAGTCCGAGTTCACGGCCGCGACTGAAACAGAAATCGCCCGCATCGCTGTTCGCGTAAGAGGCCCGCCTCCCGAGATCGGACCCATCATCGGAGACGTCATTCACAATCTCCGAGCAGCGCTAGACCTTATGGCCGTGGAATTGGTCGGCCTGAACGGGGGTAACACGAACAACGTCTACTTCCCGTTCTGCAACTCGGCCGGGGACTTAGGGGCGGCGATAAAGCATCGGAACTTCGATCGAGCCGGCGATGCGGCGGCTAAGCTCCTAACTGAGCTCAAGCCGTATCGGGACGGAAACGTGGAGCTGCGCGCGCTGCATGACCTCGACATCCAAGACAAGCATCACACTCTGATCCCGACGGCCCAGCTTGCAACCACCTCTCAAGTGACGGTCGATATGTCTAGCGGGAAGCCCGTCATTAAACTGGTGGAAGGAAGCCTACCCGACGTTCGATATTGCTTTCCGGCAGACAGTGCCTTCGAGGGAAGCGAACTAATTCCGACGCTAAATGGCTTGTTGAAATCGACAGACGAAGTCCTGGCGATGTTCGAATCTGTCGGTAAGCAAAGCTCTGCGGAGCCCGCCCTCAACCACACCGCGCCTTAAGTCCATGCCGGCCAGTTTGCTCTGGCCCCGGGCTTGAAGAGCTCTCCAGCATTCCAGAGGACTGCGGGTGTTCAGCGGTCCTCCTCCCCTTGTGGGAGGAGGTGGCCTGCGAAGCAGGTCGGAGGTGGGGTTTCTCGGAATCTCAGCCGCGTCGGTCGGCGGAGTCGCGCCGATGGCGGAGCGCAACCCCACCTCCGTCAGCCTTCGGCCGCCACCTCCTCCCACAAGGGGAGGAGGACCATCGAAGCAGCGGCGCCGGTGGAGAGGAAGCACTAGCCCGCCGCCGCCTCGCGCTTTATCCGTCTCCCCGAACCCACCCTTGAGGAGACGCACCCATGTTCTCGCACATCATGATCGGCACGAACGATCTCGACCGCGCCAAGACCTTCTACGACGCCGTGCTGGGCACGCTGGGCGTGCCGCCGGGCGCGGTGGACCGGCACCGGGTGTTCTACCGCACGCCGACCGGGGTCTTCTCCGTCTCGCTCCCGATCGACGGCCAGCCGGCGACCACGGCCAACGGCGGCACCATCGGCTTCGCCTGCGCCGACCCGGCGCAAGCCGACGCCTGGCATGCAGCCGGCGTCGCCAACGGCGGGACCTCCATCGAGGATCCGCCCGGCGTGCGCGAAGGCGCGTTCGGCAACCTCTACCTGGCTTATCTGCGCGACCCGGACGGCAACAAGATCTGCGCGCTGCATCGCATGGGCTGACCCGTCGGCCAAAGGCGGGTAGCGTCACCCCCGGAGCCGGCCCCAGTCCGGCGGTCCGGGGGGACATGCACATGGATCGGATGGCGCCACACCGCGCGCGGAGCCTGGCCGAGTTCGGCGAGAACGGCGCCAGGATGTTCGCACCCGCCGACATCGGCGCGGGCCTCGCCGCCTATCGGCCGAGGCCCGGCGACGTGGTGATCACGCCCTACGGCAAGTGCGGCACCACCTGGCTGCAGCAGATCTTCCACACGCTTCGCACCCGCGGCGACTTCGACTTCGACGACATCTCCCGCGTCGTGCCCTGGCTCGAGACCTCGGTCATCGTCGGCCTGGACATCGAGGCGCCCCAGCGCGCGGAGCCCCGCGGCTTCAAGAGCCACCTCAGCTACGCGATGGTCCCCAAGGGCGCGCGCTACATCGTCTCGTTCCGCGATCCCAAGGACGCGGTGGTCTCCATGTTCCGGTTCATGGAGGGCTGGTTCCTGGAGCCCGGCGCGGTCACCATGACCGAGTTTGCGCGCAACTGGATCGAACGCGGCGCCACGGCCACCGACTACTGGAGCCACCTCCTGAGCTGGTGGGCCGTACGCGACAATCCCGAGGTGCTGGTCCTTTCCTACGAGGGCATGACCGCTCAGCCGGAAGCGACCATCCGCCGGGTCGCGGCCTTCTGCGGCGTCGCGCTCGACGACGACCTGCTGGCGCTGACGCTCGAGCGGTCGTCCTTCGACTTCATGCTGGCGCACAAGGACCGCTTCGACGACGCCATGATGCGCGCCGCCTCCGAGGTCCGCTGCAACCTGCCGCCGGGCAGCGACTCGGCCAAGGTCCGCAAGGGCGGCACGGGCGGGCACCGGGCCGAGCTCTCGCCGGAGATCGGCGCGGCCATCGACGCCAAATGGACCGAGGTCGTGACGCCGGCGACCGGCTTTAACGACTACGCGGCGCTGGAGGCGGAGGTGCGGCGGCGGAACGCCACCTCTCCCCCGAGCGCAGCGAAGAGGGGAAAAGGGTAGGGAGAGGGCGGCTGGACCCGTCAGCCTCATCGCCCTCGAAGCGAGGGCCCTCGCCCTATAGCACCGCGTTTGACGCACCGAGCCGCCCTCTCCCTACCCTCTCCCTCTCGCTTCGCGG
>PLEH01000192.1 GCA_003136395.1 Phenylobacterium sp. | reverse complement strand
TCGTGCACATCTCCGCGGTCGAACAGGCCGGCTTGCGCGGCCTGAACGAGGGCCAGCAGGTCGCCTACGACCTGGAAGCCGACCGCCGCAGCGGCAAGACCTCGGCCACCAACCTCAAGGTCAACGACTAGGCATTTCAAGCGCCTTCCCTGCCCCGCAGGGAAGGCCGCGATGCCTAGAACAGCCCCGCCGTCAGGTTGATGGTGAGGGCCACGATGATCGTGTTGAAGGCGAAAGCCACCAGGCAGTGAATGGTGGAGAGCCTCCGCAGCCCCTTCGACGCCACGTTCACGTCCGCCGTCGCGCAGGCGACCCCGATACAGACCGAGAAGTAGAGGAAATCCCAGTAGTCGGGCTCCTCCTTGCCCGGGAACTCCAGCCCCCCGGCGTCGCGGGCCCCGTCGTCCTCGTCGACCCCATAGAATTCGTGCGCGTAATGCAGGGTGAAGATCAGCTGCACCATGAACCACGACGCCACGACCGTGCCGAACGCGAGCACGATATGGGCGACCTTCATGAACGCGTGCGCGTTCTTGGCCAGCGACAGTTCCGCCCCCACCGCCCAGACGCTCGCCGCCGCGGCGACGATCACCAGCGTCAGGATCACCTCGCGGCCCTCGTCGTCGAGGGCGGCCTGGTGGCGGATGTCGGCCGGATCGTGCTGGAACCACGTGAGGAACATCGAGCCCAGGAAGCTGAAGGCCAGGGCGTCCCACCCGAGGATCACCGCAGTCGAGGCGCGCATCTCGGTGGCGAACAGGGCGCAGGCGACGCCGACCACCAGGCCCGCGAGGATGGAGCCCGTCAGACGCGGTCGAGGGCCCAAAGGTCCCAGCATGCGCCGCCAGCCCTTGATCGTGGTTTCGGCCATCCGGCGCTCCCGCTGAGTGTCGCAGCATCGCGCGAGTCCCGCCCCCAAAGCTAGGACGCGGCGCCAGGCGCGGCGGCAAGCGGAGCCAGAACCCCCGCTGCGCCAGGGCGTTGACCTGCCTTACCCCGCCCAAGCGCAGGAGGATTCCGATGCGTAGCGTTCTGATCGTGAGCCTGGCCTTGGCCCTGATGGCCCCCGCCGCGGCCCTGGCCCAGGAGGCCAAACCCCCGCCGCCGGAGGACATAGCCCCCGGGCCGCTGCCCGACGCCGCGCCCGTCGCCCCGCCTGGTGATGGGCCACACCCAGGCGATCCGTCACCGCCGCCCGCCGTCACGCCCGGCGGGCCGCTGCATCCCGGCGACGAGATTCTGCCGCCGGACGCGGAAAAGAAGGCTCCGCCCGAGAAGCCCAGGCTCGGCGAGGCGGCCGGGGGCCTGGCGGGCGGCGTGTTGGCCAAGGTGGCCGGAACCGCCGTCGGCGGACCCGTGGGCGGCTTCGCGGCCAGCTGGGTCGGGAGCTGGCTCGGCAGCGCCACGGTGCGGAAGGGCAAGCAGATGCTGGGCCATGACCGGAAGACTGAAGAACAGGCCAAGGCCGCGCCGCAGGCTGCGGCGCCCGCCGCCGCCGAACCCGCGCCGGCCGGGTCCGACGCGCCGTCCTAGGCGCCGACTAGGGCTTGGCCGTCACCGGGTTCGGGCGCGCGAGCCCGCCGCCCGGCAGGTGGGTCTCGTAGTCGCTGAACCGCTTGTCGGGATGCATGTAGTCCGTGGAAACGTACTGAGCGCCCGAGGCGAAGGCGGCGACCTGCGGCGCGCGGTCGTTGCGCCGAGCCTCCCAGGTGTCCGCATCGGCCCGCGTGCGCACGATCAGCCCAGCCTTCACCGCCGCCTGGATCCGGGCGTTCTCCTTGATCGGCTCGTTCAGGGTGATGTAGCCAGCGGCCGGGGAGGTTTCGTCGGGAGCGTTGATGAACATTGCCCGGCCTTCGAGGTTCTTGCGGTTCCCGCGGTAGACGGCGACCACCTCCGGCCCCTCGTCCATAGCCAGCAGGAACTTGCCGCGCGCCTTTCCGAGCGTCGGCCAGGCGCCGGCGGCCACCGCCTCGCGCAGGGTCTTGTGCTTGCCCTGGACACTGTCGGGCGTGATCAGCTGGTCCGCACGGAAGACCGCGCGCATCTCGGCGTCGACGGCGTCCATGGCCTTGGCGTCGAACGGCAGCAGCGGCACGGCGCCCGGCACCTTCAGCTGGTCCTGCTTCAGGTTGAAGATGATCAGGATCGGCACGTGCTCGGGGTGCTTGTCGGACCAGGCCTTGATCTCGCGGAAGCAGTCGGCGAGCAGCGGGCAGACCGAGCGGTAGTCGATATCCGGCACGTGGATGACCTTCATCCCCGGCTTCTTCATCGGCTCCAGGTCATAGGGCGTGGTGTCCGGAGCCATCTTGTGGCCGAGGGGGCTGTAGTAGCGGCCGCCTTCGGGGTCGTAGACGAAGTCCAGCTCCAGCTGACGCGCGCCGGCGTTGAGCTGGTCCGTCAGTCTTTCATGGCTGTAGTCGAGGGTGTCGGCGGCCTTGGGATTGCGGGCGCGCACGTTGGCCATTTCCTTGGGCGCGATGGCCATCTTGTAGCTGTTGTGACTGCCCACGACCTGGATCTGGTTCATCTTCAGCGCATCGACCGCCGCGCGAGTGCAGCCCGCCTTGCCGGACGGATGCTCCAGGTCGCAGGTGGGACTGATGGCGAGAGCAGCGGCGAACAGGGCGGCGATCATCAGGTCACTCCGGCAGAGGTGAGTGACGCCACTGTGAAGCCTCTTTTCGGTCGCGGCCAGAGGGCCATATCTAGGGCCGCACGCCTTTCAGGAGAGCCCCTCGTGACGCCCGACGAACGCAGCATTCTGCAGAGCTTCCTCGCCGACATCGCCCGCACGCCGAATGTGACGAAGGATCCTGAGGCCGACGCGATGATCGCCGACGCCGTGCAGACCAATCCGAACGCGGTCTACCTCCTGGTGCAGCACGCGATCCTGGCCGACCAGGCCCTGCATGCGGCCCAGGCGCAGCTGGCGGCGCAGACCCCGCCGACCTCGTTCCTGCCCCAGCCGGGAGGCTATGCCTCGCCGTGGGCCGGCCAGGGTGGCGCGCCGGTGCAGTCGAGCCCCTTCGCCGCACAGAGCGGGCTGGGCGGCTTCCTGCGCGGGGCCGGTCAGATGGCCGTCGGCGTGGCCGCCGGCGACTTCCTGTTCCAGGGCATCGAGAACATCTTCGGCCCGCGGTGGTAGGCCGGCTTCCCGCCTGAAAGCGGACATTCCCAAGGTCCGCTATGGGGGAAAGCGGACCTTCCTAGGCCCTCGTGCGCGGATTATAATGATGCCGGCCCGTGAGGGGACGGCCGCGTAGGTCCGCGCGTTCCTGCGCATCAGAGATATTGCGCGAGGCTTCAATGAACCGCTTCAACACCACCCTCACCCGCCGTAGCCTGGCTCCCCTGACGCTTGCAGCGCTCGCGGCGCCAGCTTTTGCGCGCGACGACACGCCTCAGCCGCTGGCGCTTGAAAGCGGTTTTCCGCAGATGCCGACCGGCGGGACAGGTGTCACGCCCTGCGGCTCTGCGAACCCGCCGACGGTCATTCCAAGCTTCGGTCGCATCGCCCCGGAGCGCGAGCCTGGCGAGCCGATCGAGGTCAGCGGTGTTGTCTATCGACCGGATCGTAGGACCCCGGCCGCCGGGGTCACGCTCTTCGCCTACCACACCGACGCCCGAGGCGATTACAACCACCCCAACAGCCCGTTCAAACCCAGGCTCTATGGCTGGGTGCGGACAGACGCCCAAGGCCGCTATGGCTTCAGCACAATCAAGCCGGGCCCCTACCCGGCACATGACACGCCCCGGCACATCCATGTGAGCGTCTTCGGGCCTGAATTGCCGGAGTACTGGCTGGACGACTACTGGTTCGCCGGCGATCCGCTCATCACCGCAGCCGAGCGGGCGAAGCTCACCGGCCGGGGAGGCGGAGGAGAAACCCTGCGGATGATGCGGGAGTCTGACGGCGTGCTGCGCGGTCGCCGCGATATTGTCCTGGAGCATGTCGCTGTCAGTGGAAACTGCCGCGTCCTTCGCGCCTGAGCCGAACTTGGCTCCCGAAGCCGAAACGGATCGCTACGGTGCGGTGGCGATTGGGCTCCACTGGACGATCGCTGGACTGATCCTTCTTAACTTGGCGCTGGGGTGGACCTTCCGCCAATACACGCCGCCGATCCGTCGCCTCGTCATGTCGACCCACGAGTCGATCGGTCTGACGGTGTTGATCCTGACTGTGGTGCGCTTTGGCTGGCGATTGGCGCACCGGCCTCCGCCGTTCGCCTCGCATCTCTCCCGGCTCGAACGCACAGCCGCGACCGCTGTGCACCTTGGCTTCTACGCCCTGCTGCTGGTCTTGCCCGTGGCGGGCTGGCTGACGGCCTCGGCCTTTCCGAAACCCAAGCCGCTGGCGCTATGGGGACTGCCGGTTCCATTCGCGCCGCTGCCGGCCCTCACGCCGGAAGGGCGACATGCGCTCCTGAACGGAAGCGCGACCCTCCACGCGCGCTTGGCCTGGCTCTTCGTCGCGTTGCTGACGCTGCACCTTGCCGGCGCCCTCAAACACCAGTTCCTGGATCGCGACAGAGCGCTTTCTCGCATGGCGCCGTGGTTGGCGCCCGCCAAGCGTTAGGGGGTTGAATGTCCGCTATGGGTCGAAAGCGGTCCTTCGCCAAGCGCCTGAAAGCGGACCCGCCAAACGTCAGTTTCGGAGGGTTGCGGATTCCAATCTGGTCCGCCCCAACTACCTCAGCCGATCGGCGCTCGGCTCGCTCAGTCTTGCTTCACAAGCACTCACGAATGCGCGGTCCTCGACGAGGTAACCTGTGGTCGGCGCCACGGAAACGGCGGGACCATCCTCGGTCAAAAGCGAGTTGCTGATCATGAGCCGTCTGGCCTCAAGACTGCGCAGCCTTTGAATCGCGACGAGCTGTCCGTTCGCGACCGAGACATCCGGTGGAAGGCCGAAACCGCCTGACAAGGCGACGGGAAATTGATCCTCCATCTCCTGCATGAACTCGCGCTGGACGCCAATCCGCAGGAAGGCCCGCGAGTAGGCGGTCACGCGGCCTTCGGGAATATGATCGGCGACCTGTGCGTTCAAGGCGGCCACCCAGGTGTCTCGTGGCCATGCGCGGCCCGCAAGCGGCGGCCCCATCTGGTTCAACACTCGGATCTTCGCGGCGTCCTTGCTCAGCACAGCCGTCTGGAGCGTATCGAGATATCGCATGACGCACGGGTGCAGCATCTTTTGCTCGGTCGCCAGGCCGAGGTCGTTGCTCAGCTCAGCGCGGATCGCGCGCTCCAGAATTTCCACCTTATGGTTCCAGTGGATCGTTTCGACGGCTTGTTCGGCGCCAAGGGCGATCAAGACGCCAAGCACGATCGTGCCGGTTTCTTTCAGGAGTTCGCGGAAGCCGTGCCAGGGTCTGGGTTTGTGGATGTCCATGCCGCCCCCAGCGGTTCAACTGCGCAGAAGCTTGGGTAACACGAATTGTGGGAAGGTCCGCTTTGGGTCGAAAGCGGACTTTGGGATCAGTCCCAAAAGCGGACCTTTGGACCGGGCGCCGGGATGGCCGTCAGGCGCCTGCGAACATGTCCTCGAAGTTGCGACGGTAGAAACGGTCCTTCGTCTCTTCGCTGAATCCCTCGAAGCCCGTTTCGAACCGCTGGATCGGGTTCTTCGTGCCCTCCGGGTGCGGGAAGTCGGATGAGAACAGGAAGAGTTCCTCGCCGCCCTCGCGGATGATCGTGCCGGCGTTCTCGGTGGCGAAGGGCGTGAAGCGCACAGCCCGGCGGATGAACTCCGAGGGCGGCATGCTGAGGCCGGCGATCACCGGATCGGTCTTGCGCCACCCCTTCCAGGCGCCGTCGAGGCGACGCAGGAAGTCCGGCACCCAGCCGGCGCCCAGCTCGATCACCCCGCCGCGTAAGCCCGGGAAGCGGTCGAAGACGCCGTCCAGGGCCAAGGCGCAGAGGAAGTTCTGCGGGGCGAAGCAAAGCGAGAAGAAATCCTTGGCGCGCAGGTTCTCCCCGCCGCCCAGCCAGTCCTTGGGCCGGGGATGGCCGTTCTTGTGATAGGCGGGCGGCAGCGATGGGGACGCGGCGCCCACGTGCAGCATGAAGGGCGTTCCGGTCTCGGACAGCCGCCGCCAGACCGGGTCGAGGTCGGGGTGGCCGGGGGAGCGCTCGCCAGCCGGCGCAGCTGGAACCCAGATGGCGCCGCAGCCGGCCTTGATCGCCGCGTCGATCTCGCTGAGCGCGCGCGCCGGGTCGTCCAGCGGGACCACGCCCACCCCGATCAGCCGCTTGTCGCCGGCGCAGAACTCCGCGATCCCGCGGTTGAGCGCCCGGGCGCCGCCATACTTCACGTCCAGGTCCTGCGAGGGTATGAACTGCGAGCCGGCGAAGGTCGTGAACACCAGCTGGCGGGAAAAGCCCAGATCATCCAGGGCCTTGGTCCGCTCGCCAGGGTTCATGGCGCCATAGGCCGCCCACCCTTTGGGGCCTTCCACGACATTGACCGCGATCTCGGCGGTGGCGGCGGCGTCCTGCTGCCGGGCGAGCGCGCGCTCGATGGCCTTGGCCGCGCCGGAGCCGCCGGCCTCCAGCCGCATGCTGATCAGGCCCTCGCGGATCTTCGGGTCCGCATAGGACGGGAGCCAGTCCAGGCTCTCCATGATGTGGCTGTCGGCGTCGTTGATGACGCGGCCCTGCGCATAGGACATTTTTCGAACCTCCCGTATGTTTTGCCGGACTTTGCGCCGGATATCGCCGGTCGCCAAGCCCCCCTCTAAGCAGGGGCGCCTGGAAATCCGCGCAGGCGCCGTCAGCCGGCCACCAGGGCCAGCCACTCGTCCTCGCTGATAACCTGGACGCCCAGCTTGTTGGCTTCGGCCAGTTTCGAGCCCGCGCCTGGGCCGGCCACCACCAGGTCGGTCTTCTTGGACACCGAGCCGGAGACCTTGGCGCCCAGCCCCTCGGCCTGGGCCTTGGCCTCGTCGCGGGTCATCTTTTCCAGGGCGCCGGTGAAGACGACCGTCTTGCCCGCCACGGCGGTGTCGGTCTTGGGCCGCTCGGCGGGAATGACCCGCAGCTCAGCCAGCAGATTGTCCACCAGGCGGCGGTTGTGATCCTCGCCGAAGAATTCCGCGATCATCCGCGCGGCGACTACGCCCACGGCGTCCGTCGACGCCACCTCCAGGAAGGCCTCGCCGGGGGTCTCGGCGGCGGCCTGGATCGCGGCGGCCTCGAAGCTCGCCCAGTCGCCGAAGCGGGCGGCGAGCGCCGCGCGGGCCCTGGAGTTGAGTTTGGGGATGGCCAGCCGCAGGTGTTCCTCCAGCGAGAGCTCCGGCGGGATCAGCATCGGCTGGCGCGCCCGGGCGAAGGCCAGCACCGCGTCGACCGCCGTGGGTCCCAGGCCGTCCAGGTCGGAGAGTTCGGCGTACATCGACCCGGCCGTCTGACCGGCGGCGGCTTCGGCGACCTCGATGAAATGCTGCGCGGTCTCGAACTGCCGCGCCAGCGCCAGCGAGGTCGTCTCGCCGATGTGGCGGATGCCGAGACCGTAGATGAACCGGTCAAGCGCGATGTCGCGCCGCGCCTCGATGCTTTCCAGCAGGTTGCCGACGCTGGTCTCGCCGAACCGGTCGATCTCCAGGATCTCAGCGCGCTTCTCGTGCAGACGGAAGATGTCCGCGGGCGCCTCAAGCCAGCCGCGCTCGGCGAAGAGCGTGATCTGCTTCTCGCCCAGGCCTTCGATGTCGAAGGCGCGGCGGGACACGAAGTGGCGCAGGTGCGCGAGCCTCTGGAACGGGCAGGCGAACTCGCCGGTGCAGCGGCGCACCACGGTCTCCGCGCCCGAGGCGGTGGTCTCCTTGGCGATCGGCGTATGCAACGGGCATGGGCAATGGGTCGGGAAGGCGAAGGGCTTCGAGCCCGCCGGCCGCTCCTCCAGCACCACGCTAACAATCTGCGGGATCACGTCGCCGGCCCGCTGCAGGATCACCGTGTCGCCCACCCGGATGTCCTTGCGGGCGATCTCGTCGGCGTTGTGCAGGGTGGCGTTCTCCACCACCACGCCGCCCACCGTCACCGGATGCAGGCGCGCCACCGGGGTGATCGCGCCGGTGCGGCCCACCTGGATGTCGATGGCCTCCAGGATGGTGCGGGCCTGCTGTGCGGGGAACTTGCGCGCGATGGCCCAGCGCGGCGTGCGGGTGACGAAACCCAGGCGATGCTGCCAGTCCAGGCGATCGACCTTGTAGACCACCCCGTCGATGTCAAAGGCGAGCCTCGGCCGCAACGCCTCCATCTCGGCGTAGGCGGCCAGCAGGCCGGCGGCGTTTTCCACGCGCTGGCTCTGCGGCGTGGTCTGGAAACCCCAGGCCTTGAGGTTGCCGAGCGCCTCCCATTGGGTCCCGGCGAAGGGCCCGCTGAGCAGGCCCCAGGCGTAGGCGAAGAAGCTCAGGGGCCGTGCGGCGGTGATCTTCGGGTCGATCTGGCGCAGGGACCCGGCCGCGGCGTTGCGCGGATTGGCGTAGGTCTTGGTCCCCGCCTTCACGGCGGCCGCGTTCAGGGCCGCGAAAGCGTCGTGGCCGAGATAGACCTCGCCGCGGATCTCGATCTCATCCGGCCAGCCGGAGCCCGCCAGCGTCTTGGGGATGTCGGCGATGGTGCGGACATTGGCGGTGACGTCCTCGCCCACCCGCCCGTCGCCCCGGGTAGCGGCCCGGACGAGCTGGCCTTTCTCGTAGCGGATCGAGCACGAGAGGCCGTCGATCTTAGGCTCGGCGGTGTAGCCCACCGTCTCGTCAGCGGAGAGCCGCAGGAAGCGGCGGATGCGCGCGTCGAACTCGACGGCCTCCTCATCGGCGAAGGCGTTGTCGAGGCTGAGCATCGGCACGCCGTGGGTCACCTCGGAGAACTGCGCCGCGCGCGCCGCCCCCACCTTCAGCGACGGCGAATCCTCGCGGATCAGCTCTGGGAACCGCGCCTCTATTTCCAGGTTGCGCCGCTTCAGCTCGTCGTAGTCGGCGTCGGAGATCGTGGGATCGTCCTGCTGGTGATAGCGGATGTCGTGGCTGGCGATTTCTTCGGCCAGCCGCGCCAGTTCGGAGGCGGCTTCGTCGGGGGTGAGGTCGGCGACGGGGATCATTATTCCCCTCCCTTAATGGGGAGGGACAGGCCGCGCCAGCGGCCAGGGTGGGGAAGTGCTGGCCAGCTCGGACTCACAGTTCTGACCCCATTCCTCCCCACCCGTCTCGCTGCGCTCGCCACCCTCCCCATTAAGGGAGGGGAGGTTCAAGCGCTGATCAGCGCCCGGGCCGCCGCCCTCGCGGCGTCGGTGACTTCGGCGCCGGCCAGCATGCGGGCGATCTCTTCCTCTCGGTCGGCGGCCGAGAGGTCTTCGACCACGGTGCGCAGGCGCTCGCCCTCCCCGGCCTTGGCGATGCGCCAGTGCGCCTCGGCGCGGGCGGCCACCTGCGGGCTGTGGGTGACCACCAGGACCTGTGCGTCAGCGGCCAGTCGCTTCAGACGCAGGCCCACCGCGTCGGCGACGGCGCCGCCCACGCCCTGGTCCACCTCGTCGAAGATCATCAGCGGCTGCGGCCCGTCGCTGCGGCCGGCCAGCGCGGCCTTGAGCGCCAGCGCGAAGCGGGCGAGTTCGCCGCCGGACGCGATGGCGCCCAGGTCCCCGAAGGGCGCGCCCGGGTTGGTGGCGATCTCGAAGGTCACGCGGTCGAGGCCGGTCGGCCCGGCCTTGTCCTCAGCCGTCGCGGTCACGGCGACGCGGAACCGGGCCTTGTCGAGCTTGAGGGGCGCGAGTTCGGCCATGACAGCCTCGGCCAGCCGGGCGCCGGCGGCGGTCCGCGCGGCGCTGAGGTCGCCGGCCTCGGCGAGATAGGCCTCGCGGGCGGCGGCGAGCGCGGCCTCGGCGGCCCGAAGCGCGTCCTCGGAGGTCTCCACCGCGTGCAGGCGCTCGGCGAACCGGGCGCGCAAGCCCGGCAGTTCCTCGACGCTGACCTGCAGCTTGCGGGCAAGGCCGCGCAAGTCGAACAGCCGCTCCTCGGCCTTTTCCAGGCGATCGGGCTCGAAATCGAAGGCCTCGGCGGCGGCGTCGATGGCGGCCTCGGCCTCGGCGGCCTCGATCAGCACCCGGTCGAGCGCCGCGGACGCCTCGGTGAGCCGCCTGACCGCCGCCCCGGTCTCCGCCGCCCCGGCCAGCAGCGCGCGTTCGTGAGCGCGGCTCAGCGCACGGGCGGCGCCGGCGACCCTCGCCGACAGCCCCTCGAACACCTCCCGCGCCCCGCCGATGTCGGCCAGGGCCTTTTCGGACGCCCCCAGGATGGCGCGCTCCTCGGCCAGCTCCGTCTCCTCGCCCTGGCGCGGATCCATCCGGTCGAGTTCCGCCAGGCGCAGGGTCAGTTCCCCGGTCTCCGCGTCGGCGCGGGCGACCTCGGCGGCCAGGGCTTCCACCGCCCGCTGCGCCTCGCGCCAGCCGCGCCAGCGCTGCGACACGGCGCCGGTCTGGCCCTCCAGGCCGCCGAAACCGTCGAGCATGGGCCGGTGGGTGCGCGCGTCGAGCAGGCCCACGGTCTCGTGCTGGCCGTGAACCTCCAGCAGGGCCTCGCCGACCTCCTTGAGCACGCCCACGCCGGTCGCCTGATCGTTGACGAAGGCGCGGCTGCGGCCGTCGGCCGAGAGCGTGCGGCGCAGGACCAGATCCTCATCGCGAGCATAGGAGAGACCCTTCTCCTCCAGGATGTCCCAGACCGGATGGGCGGGCGATGGCGCGAAGACCGCCGAGGCCGCCGCCTGGGCCGCCCCGCGCCGCACCAGGCCCGCCTCGGCGCGCGCGCCGACCGCCAGGCCCAGCGCATCCAGGATGATCGACTTGCCCGCCCCGGTCTCGCCGGTAAGCACGGTGAGGCCCGGCCCGATGGACAGATCCAGGGCCTCGATCAGCACCACGTCGCGGATCCACAAACCAATCAGCATTGGGGCCCGATCAGCATGTCAGCAGGGACCGCCCGGAATCAGCGGCCATCCAAGGAGCCGCCGCCGCGCAGTTGATCACTTTTTGTTCTCATTGGAAAGATGCTCCCCAATGGGGGGAGCTGTCGCGAAGCGACTGAGGGGGTTTCATCAGCGGACGCGGTGGCTGGAACCCCCCTCCGTCTCGCGGCCCGGCCCCCCTTGCTTCGCAAGCCACCCCCAGAGGGGGTGGATGCCGCGATCCACCTCCCCCTGAGGGGAGGATCTAGATCACTTCGCCGGCGTTGGCGTCGGGTCCGGATCGGGGCTCGTCGGGTCCGACTTGTCGCGGCCGGTGAAGGGGATGTGGAAGGAGGGCAGGTGGAAGCCGCGCTTCTTCGTCGGCGGCGCGGCGTCGTCGTCGGCGGTGTCGGGCTTGGCCGGGGCGGCCTTGGCGTTGGTCTGGGTCGAGAGCGCCGAGGCCGTCGTGTCGAGCGCCGCCGGCGGGGCCGCGGTGTTGGTCTTGTCCTTGGTGAAGGCCGCGTGGAAGACGCTGCGCTTGGAGACCACCGCCGGAATGACCGCGGGCCGCAGACCCTTGGAGGTCAGCAGACTGTAGGCGTCCTGGTACCACTGGTCGCCGGGGTAGTTGTAGCCCAGCACCGCGCCGTCCTTCTTGGCCTCGTCCAGCAGGCCGAGCGTCAGATAGGCCTCCACCAGGCGATAGAGCGCCTCGGGAGCGTGGCTTGTGGTCTGGTAGCGCTCGACGACGTACTTGAACCGCCCGATGGCGGCCAGGGTGTCGTTCTGGCGCAGATACCAGCGGCCGATAGTCATTTCCTTGCCGGCCAGCTGGTCGTTGACCATGTCGATCTTCAGGCGGGCGTCGGCGGCGTATTCGGTATGCGGATAGCGCGAGGTGACCTCGCGCAGATTGTCCAGGGCCTGGCCGGTGGCGGCCTGGTCGCGGCCCACGTCGACGATCTGCTCGAAGTAGCAGATGGCCTTGATGTAGTGGGCGTAGGGCGCCGCGGAGTTGCCGGGATAGAGCGAGATGAACCGGTCGGCGTCGGCGATCGCCTCATCGTAGTTGTTGGCCTGGTAGTGGGCGAAGGCCTGCATCAGGATCGAGCGGCGCGACCATTCCGAATAGGGGTGCTGACGCTCCACCTCCTGGAAGTAGTCGACGGCCTGGGCCCAGAGGTGCCGGTCCATGCGGTCGGCGCCCGTGGAATAGAGCAGCTCCACGGGGCGCTCTTCATAGGCGAGCTTGAGCTTGGGCTTGGGCCTCAGGCTGGAGCAGCCGGCGACGGCCAGGGCGCAGAGAACGGCGACGATGGCCGCCTTCGACCACGAATGAGGGCGAACCCAAGAATTGCGAACCAAGGACACCATCACCTCAAAACGACCAGACGCGCGCCCCCACGCGAGGACTCGCTATCTACACTACCGACTGTGGCGAGCAAACGGCGGCGGGGTCGCACCTTCCTTTCCCCTCTCCTTCATGGGGAGGGGCAGACGGCGAAGCCGTCAGGGTGGGGCAGTCGCGTTCAAGTGTTGAGCAGCATTCCGGCCGGCAATTCCCCACCCGTCTCGGCTTCGCCTCGCCACCCTCCCCTCAGGGGAGGGAAGGTCAGACCGCGACGTCGATTTCGTCGGCGAAGGTCACGATGCGGAAGGCGTCGGGCCGGGCGGCCAGCGCGCGGACCAGCAGGTTGTTGATCCCGTGACCGGCCAGCTCGCCCTCGAAGCGGCCGAGGATAGGCGCGCCCAGGACATAGAGGTCGCCGATGGCGTCCAGCGCCTTGTGGCGGACGAATTCGTCGGGCCGGCGCAGGCCTTCGGGGTTCAGGATGCGGTCACCCTCGATGACCACGCAGTTCTCCAGCGTGCCGCCCCGGGCCAGGCCCATGGCGCGCAGCGCCTCGACCTCATGCAGGAAGCCGAAGGTGCGGCAGTCGGCCAGTTCGCGGCGGAACGCGCCCTCGTCCATGGCCAGGTCGATTTCCTGGCGGCCGATCACCGCGGTGGGGAATTCGATGGCGAAGGCGACCTCGAAGCGCATGGCGGGCTTCAGCGCCGCGCGCTTGTCGCCATCCACCACTTCCACCGTGTCGATGATCTCGATGAACCGGCGCGCCGCGGCCTGCGGCCGGCGCCCCGCGCGGTCGAGGATCTTCAGGAACGGCCAGGAGGAGCCGTCCATGATCGGCATTTCCGGTCCGTCGAGCTCGACGATGGCGTTGTCGATGCCGGACATGAGGAGCGCGGCCATCAGGTGCTCGATGGTGGCCACGGTCACGCCCGCGGCGTTGCCGATAACGGTGCCGAGCTGGGTCTTGCAGACCGACTCCGGCGTCGCGGGAACCTGGTTGTCGCGGTCGGTGATGTCGGTGCGGACGAAGACAATGCCGGCGTCGGTCCCAGCGGCGCGCACCGCGACCTGGGTATATTCGCCGGTATGGACGCCCACGCCCGCGAACAGCGCCGGCGCCTTGACGGTGTGCTGGAAGGCGCCGCTCTGGAAACCGTCTGCTGGCACGCGTGCGACCTTCCCTACTGGGGCGCCAACCCCGAGAACCGAGAAGCGCCCACCCGTGCGGTTAATGCGCTTGGTGCGACGCAGCAAAACAAACCCTGTTTCGCAATGTTTCGGTGTCTTTAGAGTTAACGAAAGGCGCCCAGGGCGGGATTTTCAGCACGGCCGGCGGCAGTCCGGATTCCGAGGGAATTCCGCGCCTTAGGCGCAGGCCGTCGCCCGAGCGCGGCGCAGCAGGCCGCCGGCCATGGTAAAGCCCAGCAGCAGCATCGCCCAGGTTGCCGGTTCCGGGACGTCCACGGCGCTGACGCTGGCGCTCCAGGTCCCCACCTGCACCGGCGCGTCATAGGCGAAGATTGCGCCCGAGGTGCGGATCGGCGGTCCTTGGACGAGCACGTCGATCGGCGGGCCGTTTACCAGCACGGTCAGGATCGGGGCGGTGTCCGGAGCGGTCTGCGGGATGTCGGACGGGAAGGCGAAGGCGAAGGCCGCGAACCCGGCCGCCGCGCCGCCGAAGCTGAAACCTAGCCGGCTGATGTCGATGGGATTGGGGGGGATGATGGGGTTGCCCGGGATGACGGGCTCGCCGGGAATGAACTGCGTTGAGAAGTGCTGCCCGATCGCCACATCCCCGATGTCGATGGGCGGCCCGATGATCAGGAACGGGTTGAAATCGGTGAACGGCGAGGGCAGGCCCGCCGAATAGAACTGCACCGACCCGCTCAGCGACGAGGCCGGGAAGATCGGCGGGCCGACAATCGACCCGGCGAAGTAGTCGATCTGCAAGTCGACGATGTAGTGCGCGTCGGCGAAGGCCTGCGGCGCGGCGACGATGGCGGCCAGACCGGCGGTCAGGCCGGCGAATGCGCGATGGTCCATGGTGAGCTCCCCAGCCCAGCGGAGGAAGCCTAGTCATGCCGTAGCGGAAAGGGCCAGCGCATTCCCCTTGCGCGTGCGCCCGGCGGACTGCGCCTAGTTGGCGAGCCGGCGGAGGAAGGACGGGATCTCCAGATCCTCGCCGTGCTGGGCCTCTTCCTCCGGGGCCGCGGCCTCGGCGGGAAGCGCGCCGCCGCGGCTGGGCGCCGGGGTCGTGCGGGCGGCGGCAGGTTGCGGCGCGTCGTAGCGCGGACGGCTGCCGAAGATCGACAGGAAGCCGCCGCGCGGGCGGCGCTCCTCGAAGGCGGGCTCGGCGAACAAGGGCTCGTCCTCCGGCTCGGCGGCCGCGGGGTCGACGATGCGGGTCACCGGGGCGACGACCACCGGCTGGGCATGCGCGACGGGGGCGGCGTAGAGGTCGGGCTGTTCTTCCTCGGCGGCCTCGGCCAGAGCCGGCTCGAGGAGCGGCTCAGGCGTCGAGGCGTAGGCCGGCGCCAGGTCGGACGCCGCCGAACGCTCGGGCATCATCAGCGGCGGGGCGGTCATCGGCCGGCGCTCGAGCTTGGGCTCGATGGCGGCGATCGAGGCGCCGTCCATGCCGGTGGCGACCACGCTGACGCGGATCATGCCGTCCAGCGACGGATCGAAGGCCGCGCCGAAGATGATGTTCGCTTCCGGATCGACCTGCTCGGAGATGGCGTTGGCCGCCTCGTCGACTTCCAGCAGGGTCATGTCGAGGCCGCCGGTGACATTGACCAGCACGGCCTTGGCGCCCTTCAGCGAGACCTCGTCGAGCAGCGGGTTCTGGATGGCGTTCTGGGCGGCCATCAGGGCGCGGTCTTCGCCGGTGGCTTCCCCGGTGCCCATCATCGCCTTGCCCATCTCGGTCATCACCGTGCGAACGTCGGCGAAGTCGAGGTTGATCAGGCCCGGCAGCACCATCAGGTCGGTGATCGAGCGCACGCCCGAGTGCAGCACCTGGTCGGCCATGCCGAAGGCCTCGGCGAAGGTGGTCCGCTCGTTGGCGACCCGGAACAGGTTCTGGTTCGGAATGACGATCAGGGTGTCGACGTAGCGCTGCAGCTCGCCGATGCCGGCGTCGGCCAGGCGCATCCGGTGACGGCCCTCGAAGTGGAAGGGCTTGGTGACCACGCCGACCGTCAGGATGCCGCGCTCGCGGGCGCATTTGGCGATGATCGGGGCCGCCCCCGTGCCGGTGCCGCCGCCCATGCCGGCGGTGATGAACACCATGTGGGCGCCGTCGAGATGCTCGCCGATCTCCGGAATGCTCTCTTCCGCCGCGCTCATGCCGATCTCGGGGTGAGCGCCGGCGCCGAGCCCTTGCGTCGCCAGGACGCCGAGCTGGACCCTGCGGTCGGTCTTGGCGAAGGCCAGCTGCTGGGCGTCGGTGTTGGCGACCACGAACTCGACGCCTTCGAGCCCGGCCTCGATCATGTTGTTGACCGCGTTGCCGCCGGCCCCGCCGACCCCGAACACCACGATCCGCGGCTTCAGTTCCGTCGCGCGCGGCGCCGAGAGAGCGATTGTCATGGGGACCCCTGTCCTTCCGAATTTTGCGGCCGGAGCGCCTCGCCGAAGCACTCCGTCAAGGAAGCGTTAAGTACGCGCCGACATCCTTAATCGAGCGTTAACCGCATACCGTGAGTCGCGACGCCGTCGAGCGGCCCGGTGGACGAAAAATTCCCTTGCGTCACAAGGCGTAAGCCGAATCAGCGGCAGCCTGCGGCGTTGTGACTCGCCGGCGAAAGCTGGGGACGGGCCGAGGCGGCGTTTAAGTCTCCCACCAGGGATAGCCGGCGGGCATGTCCGTGGAGACCCGGCCGGGGAAGGCCGGCGGGCGCTTTTCGAGGAAAGCCGAGACACCCTCGCGGACGTCGCCGGTGGCGCCGAGCGCCATGGCCAGGGCGCCGTCGACCTTCAGGGTGGGCCAGGGCGAAGGCTCCGGCGACAGCCGCCAGAGCATCTGGCGGGTGATGGCCACCGAGACCGGCGCGGTGTTGTCGGCGATCGAGCGGGCAATGGCCCTCGCCCGGGACAGCAGGTCTTCCGGCGACGTCACCTCACTCACCAGGCCGCCCCGAAGGGCCTCGTCGGCGGAGAACAGGGCGCCGTCCAGGCACCAGCGCAGCGCCTGGGGCAGGCCCACCAGCCGCGGCAGGAACCAGGCGCTGCCGGCCTCGGGCACGAGGCCCCGGCGGGCGAAGACGAAGCCGAACCTCGCCGTGTCGGCGGCGATCCGGATATCCATCGGGAGCGTCAATGTCAGGCCGACGCCGACGGCCGCGCCGTTGAATGCGGCGATGGAGGGTTTGCGGCACTCGAAGATCGCGCCGACCATGCCGGCGCCGCCCGCCCGGCCCTGACGGCCCTTCGAGACGTCGCCGAAGGATACCGAGCCCTGCGCGGAGGTCGTGTCGAAGGCGTCCGCGCCGGCGGACATGTCGGCGCCCGCGCAGAAGCCGCGGCCCGCGCCGGTGACCAGCACCACCCGAACCGCGTCATCCGTGTCGGCCGCGTCGAAGGCCCGGGCCAGCTCCGCGCCCATGGTGGCGGTGTAGGCGTTGAGCTTCTCCGGCCGGTTCAGGGTGATCTGCATGATCCCGTCCTCGACCGCGCAGAGGATGTGTTCGTAGGCGCCGGACATGATGAGGTTTCCCGTTGCGGCGCCATCTCGCTGCGGCGCTCCCACCGAGGGTAAGCGGTTTACGCGGCGTCGGAACAGTCGCCGCCGCCCGTCGGACCTCCGGAAACTTTCCGCTTGAGCCGGAACCTGGGTCCGGCTCCATAAGGCGCGGCGTCCAATGGAGACGCATGTGACGACACCTATCCGTTTCTTCAGTCCCGTCGAGACTTCGCGCCGCCTCGGCGTGAGCGTTCGGGCGCTTCGGCTTTACGAGCGGCGCGGCCTGGTCCGACCGCAGCGCACCGAGGCGGGCTGGCGGGTTTACGGGCCGGCGGAAATCGCGCGGCTGCATCAAGTCCTGGCGCTCAAATCCCTGGGCTTGTCGCTGGCGCGCATCGCCGAGCTGACCAAGGGTCGCGAAACCGACCTCGACGCCGTCCTGGCGCTGCAGGAACAGGTGCTCACGACCCGAAAGGCCGACCTCGAGCAGGCGCTCTTCGCCCTGCGCAAGGCCCGCGCCCGGCTCGCCGCCGACCACGCACTCTCCCTGGACGACCTAGCAACCCTGTCCAGAGAGACCACCATGCGAAACCCCTTGATCGACGACGAAACCTGGGAGCGTGACTTCGCCCCCGTCTGGCGCCGCCACCTCACCGACGCGGGCTATGAGAAGTTCTTCCGGATCGAGCCGGACGCCCTGGCGGCGCTCGGCATGAACGAAGCGCAGTTCCGCTCAGCCTGGAAGGCGGTCATCGAGGAGACCGAGCGGCTGTGCGCCG
This sequence comes from Phenylobacterium sp., assembly GCA_003136395.1. Lineage (GTDB taxonomy): Bacteria > Pseudomonadota > Alphaproteobacteria > Caulobacterales > Caulobacteraceae > Phenylobacterium. Next base: position 1,483 of record PLEH01000192.1, on the reverse strand, counting down.
CCGGCGATCCGAAAGCTCCGGAGGCGCGTGCGGCTGTCGAGCGCTGGGTGCGGCTTCAGGAGGTCTACCTGAAGGGCGACCCCGAACTGATGATCGCCTCGATGCTCGCCCAGTACGAGACGCTCTCCACGCCGGACCTCGCCGAGAAGATGAACGTCAGCCGCGAGCTGCTCGCCTTTGTCAACGAAGTCATCGTCTTGCAGGGCCTGGGCGAGCGCCGACAGCCCCAGGATTTCGCGCCCTTGGGCGGGGCGCCGGATCCAAGGACGGAGACCGTCGTCCGCAGCGCCGTCGCGAACCTGCAGGCCGGGGCGCCGAAGTATGAACGGATGACGCCGGAACTCGCCGCCATCGCACGGCCGCAGACCCCGATGTTCCAGGATTTGATCCAGAAGCTGGGACCTCTGCGCGGCGTCGCCTTCCTGGGGGCGTCAGAAGCGGGCGACGCCTATCGGGTCACCTTCGAGCAGGCCGTATTGATCTGCACGCTCAGGCTGAACGCCGAGGGCCTGATCGACAGCCTGGGTTGGGGCGCTGCGGGGGCCTAGAGGTTATCCCGCAGCCAGGATGCCGCCTTCGCGACGGGGTTGGCGCGGGGGTCCAGCGGTTCGCGGCGCAGCTTGGCGGACGCCAGCGCCTTGGCGCTGACCGCCTCGCGCGGGCCGAAGGCGGCGCGGTGCAGGATGCCGGCGGCCGCCGTGAAGGCCGGGCCCGAGGCGGCGTCGGCCAGGTGCGGCACGCGCCGGGGCCGGCCGAGACGCACCGGCCGGTCGAACACGCGCACGGCGACCGTGAAGACGCCGTCGCGGCGAAAGGCGTGCCTGACGAGGAACGTGTGCACGCGACCGACTGAACGACTGCTGCGCGCGGAGCCGTCACCCCAGGCGACCACGGTGCGCCACTTGTCGGCCCCGGGGTCGGTGAAGACGATCCGGCGCCTGAAGGCGACGCCGCGGCTCACGGTGGCCTTTCGCAGGGCCACGACGCGCGGCGCCACATCGCGCACGGCAAGCGCAAAGCGGGCGGTCGCCGTGGCGCCCGTGCCGCCCTGCGCTGCCACCGTCACCTTCGCTACGTAGGCGCCGGCGACCGCGTAGCGGTGTGCGAGGCTGAACGAGTGGTCGTCGGCGAGAGTTAGCGGCTGCGCGCCCTGGCCGGCGCCGTAGTCGACCGTGGCCCTCCACTGTGTGGCGCCCGAACCGTCGTCGACGAACGAGCCGGCACGAGTGAAGGTCTGCCCCTCGCGCAGCGCGGCAGCGCCCCCGGCCTGGATGATGATCGCATCAGGTCGCAGGTAGCGGCTGTCGACGACCTCGAAATCGCTGCCCTTCACCTGCCCCAGCTCGTGCAGGTCGTCGTCGCTCCAGCGCAGGTCGGGGGCCCCTGACACGTACCAGTTCGAACCGTTGTCAGCGACCATCATGCCGTAGGTCTTGAGCGCCTGAAGGATCACCCGCACCTCGGGTGAGAACCCCGAGATGTC
>PLEH01000287.1 GCA_003136395.1 Phenylobacterium sp. | reverse complement strand
CTCTCTATCCGGGCAGGACAGCCTCGGCCACCCTCCCCACAAGGGGGAGGGAAAGTTACGCCAGGTCGGCGATCTCTTCGTCGGTGAGATCGCCGGGCACCAGGGTCACCGGCACCTTGCGCGCGCCCCAGGTGACGCCCTCCTTGGCGAGGGAGGCGACAAGGGGGCCGGGTCCGCGCCCGCCGACCGCGGCGGCCAGCACCAGGATCTTGATGTCGGGATCGGATCCGATGACGTCGCGCAGCGCCGATCGCACACTGTCCGCGTGCTTGATCAGGAACTCCGGCGGCAGGCCGGTCTCGGCCATGACCAGGGCGGCCGAGCTCTGCAGTATGGCCTCGGCCTCCTCGCGCGCCTGGCGTTCGATCTCCTCGCGCACCCCCGACCAGTGCTCGAAATATTCCGGCTCGATGACGCGCAGCAGGGCCACATGGCCGCCCGTCGAGCGCGCGCGGCGGCAGGCGAAGCGCAGCGCGGCCTGGAACTCCGGCGTGTCGTCGGCGACGACCAGGAACTTGCGCTGGCTGATGGCGGTCATTTCGGGCGAACGGTGGGGCGCCGTTGGCTGGGAGGCAACCACAACATTGAACGTCATCCCCGGGCTTGTCCCGGCCATGACGAGCATGTTTGCTCAGCCGGCCCAGTAGCCCACGATGCGCTTGACTTCGGCCAGCGTCGGCGCGGCTACCTCGCGCGCCCGCTCCGCCCCGGCGCCCAGGATCCGGTCGATCTCGGCCGGGTCGGAGAGCAGGCGGCGCATCTCGCCGCCGATCGGGCCCATCACCGAGACCGCCAGGTCCGCGAGCTTCGGCTTGAAGGCCCCGAACCCCTGGCCGGCGAACTCGGTCAGGACGTCCTGCGGCGTCCGGCCGGCGAGCGCCGCATAGACGCCAATCAGGTTCTGCGCCTCGGCGCGGTCCGCAAGATCCTCGAGCTTTTCCGGCAGGACGTCGGCGTCGGTGCGGGCCTTGCGGATCTTCTGGCTGATGGTGTCGGCGTCGTCGGTCAGGTTGATCCGCGAATTGTCCGAGGGATCGGACTTGGACATCTTCACCGCCCCGTCGCGCAGCGACATGATCCGCGCGCCGGGGCCCTGGATCAGGGCCTCGGGCAGAGGAAAAAATCCCGGCGCCTCGAAGTCGTGGTTGAACTTGGCGGCGATGTCGCGGGTCAGTTCCAGGTGCTGGCGCTGGTCCTCGCCCACCGGCACGTGGGTGGCCTTGTAGATCAGGATGTCGGCGGCCTGCAGCACCGGGTAGGTGTAGAGGCCCACGCTTTCGCGCTCCTTGTGCTTGCCGGCCTTGTCCTTGAACTGGGTCATCCGGTCGAGCCAGCCCAGGCGCGCCACGCAGTTGAACACCCAGGCGAGCTCGGCGTGGGCCGGCACGGCGGACTGGGCGAAGATGGTGGCGACCTTGGGGTCGAGGCCGGTGGCCAGATAGGCCGCGGCGATCTCGCGGACCTGGTTCTTGAGCTTCGCCGGGTCCTGCCAGGCGGTGATGGCATGCAGGTCGGCCACAAATATGAAAGTTTGCATCTCGTGCTGCAGGCGCGCGAACTTCACCAGGGCGCCGAGGTAGTTGCCCAGGTGCAGGTCGCCCGACGGCTGAACGCCGGAGAGCACGCGCGGTTTGCCCACATAGGGGGCCGGAGCTTGATCGGTCATGGGATGGCTTCTGAGGCTAGAGGGCGCGGGAGCGCAAGGCCCGGATGAGTGGGGGTCAGCCGATCAACGCCATCGCCAGATCTGAAAGCCGCAGGCCATGGCCGCGAAATACCGCGCCAGGGGCGGTCAGGGCAAGTCCGCCGGCCCCTCGGGCGGATCGCCCTTGCGCCGGCGTAGCGCCCCTCGCGCCTCGGCCACGGTCAGGCCGCCGGAGCCGAACAGCAGCAGGGGATAGATTGCCGCGGCGGCCACCACGGTCAGCGTGATCGCGAACTCCTTGGCCCCCAGACCGTGCGTGATATGGAAACCACCGAAGAGGCCCTGAATCTGAGCGCGATAGTGCGATGCGCCGGCCAGGACCACGGCCAGGGCCACATTGGCGATGAGGATGCGGATCAGCCGGGACACGGCCTTGGCGCCGGGATTGTAGTAGCCTCGCCGCGCCAGCGTCACGCCCATCATCACCACGTTCAGCCACCAGGCGCTGGCCGTGGCCGCCGCGATCCCGGCGACGCCGAAATAGTGGAAGAGGGTAATCCCGAGCGCGACGTTCACCGCCACCGAGACCAGGGCGAAGCGCATCGGCGTCATAGTGTCCTGGCGGGCGAAGAAGGCCCGGCTGAACAGCTGCGCCAGTACGAAGGCCGGCACACCCCAGCCGTACTGCGTCAGCGCCGAGGCGGTCTGGTGTGCGTCGAAGGTGGTGAACTGGCCGCGGGTGTAGAGCGCATCGACAATGAAGAACGGGATGGAGACCAGGCCGGTGGCCGCCGGCAGGGTGAGCGCCATGGCGAAGACAATGGCGTCGTCCATGGTCTTGCGCGCGGTTTCGTGGTCCCCCGCGTGGATGGCGCGCGACAGGGCCGGCAGCAGGGCCACACCGATGGCCACGCCGACCAGGCCCTGGGGGAGCTGGTAGAGATTGTCGCATTGGGCGATCCAGGAGGCCGCCCCATTGACCTGGCTCACCAGGATACCGGAGACGAAAACGTTGATCTGGGTGGCGCTGGCGCCGATCGCGCCGGGTATGGCGAGCGCGATCAGGGTCTTGATGGCCGGGGTCAGGCGCGGCCAGCGCACGGTGACGTCGGCGCCGGACTTGCGCACGCCCCACCAGAGCAGCGCCGCCTGGCTGACGCCGGCGACCGCGACGCCGATCGAAGCCCAAAGTGCGGCCTGCACCGGGCTGTGGGTCGGCAGCATGGCCACCAGGGTCCACACGTTCAGGAGGATCGGAGCCGCCCCCGACAAGATGAAGCGGTTGCGGGCGTTCAGCACCCCGGAGAGGTGCGCGTAGATCGCCATGCACGGCAGGTAGGGCATGGTGATCTGGGTCAGCAGCACCGCCAGCCGGTACTTCTCCGGCGTGGCCGCGAAGCCTGGCCGGATCAGGTACATCAGCCACGGCATGGTCAGTTCGGCCACGATGGTGATGGCCAGCGTCGCCGCGGCCAGCACCGCCATGGCGTCCGCCGCCAGTACGTCGGCCACCGCCTCGCCGTCGGTTTCCAGCGAGCGGGAATAGGCTGGGACGAAGGCCGCGGCGAAGGCGCCCTCGGCGAAGATCCGGCGGAACAGGTTGGGGAAGGAGAGCGCGGTGTTGAAGGCGTCGGCGGCGAAGGTTGCGCTCGCCCCCATGAAATAGCTGATCGCCAGATTGCGCACGAAGCCCAGCAGCCGGCTGATCAGGGTGAAGAAGGAAAAGATCATCGACGAGCGGAAGATGCCGCCGGGCTTTGGAGCGCTCGTCGTCGCGGGCGGAGGTTTGGCGGTCAAGGACGTCTCGGGGCGCTGGCGAGTCACTGGCGGCGCAAGCTAGCGCGCGCGGCCAGTCCGCGCGCGTGGCAATTCCGCCCGGCCGCTACTTCAGGACCCTGATCTTGAGGTTCTTGAAGGCGACGTCGGCGCCGTGGACCTGGAGCGCGATCGCGCCGGTCTTGGCGGCGGCGAACTGCGGCCACTGCTTGAACTTGGACGCGGCCACGCGCGCCTTGAAGTCCGCGGAGTTCATGTCGTACTCGACCACCTTCACCCCGTTCAACCAGTGTTGGACCTTGCCGTGGTCGACCACCAGGCGGCCGTGGTTGAACTGGCCCACAGGCAGGGTCGCGTCCTGCGACGGCGCGTAGAGAGCGTAGAGGGCGGAGGCGCGCTCCAGCGGCGGCTCGCCATGGGCATTGTCGAGGATCTGGTACTCCGGCCCGCTCTCGTAGGTCTCGTCGCCTACGCCAGTCACGTGGAACATGAGGCCGGAATTGCCCTTAGGCGCGATCTTCCAGTCGAAATCGAGTTCGAAGCTCTCGTAATTTCCCTTGCTGACCAAGTCCTTCGAGCTCTTGGGATCAGGAGTGAGGGCCCCACCCTTGACCTTCCAGCCGGCGTCGGGCGCGGCGGTCTTGAAGCCCTTCCAGCCAGCGGTGGTATTGCCGTCGAACAGCAGCGTGAAACCGGCGGCCTTCTCGGCGGCGGAGACCGTGTTGTCGGGCGCCATGGCGGGCGTGGCGGCGAAGGCGCCCCCTCCCAATGCTGCGGTGGCGATGACGGCGAGGGCCAGGCCCAGGGCGAGCGTTTTCATGACCGTCATCCTCAAATCCCGAGTCGTTTGAATTCGCGTTCCAGCACCGCCTTCACCTCGGCCGAGGGGCCGGGGTCGGAGGCGCGCGCGACGTTGCCGATATAGCCGATGTCCTTGAAACCCTCGGGCGTCGTGTAATAGGCGCCGATGGTCAGCCGCCGGAACTTCTTCCAGAAGGCGTGGGCCACGGGATCCTTCGAGGCCTGCAGGGCCGAAAGCGCCGCGGCGCGGGCCGAGGCGCCGGCCTGCAGCACATGGGTGCTGAGCCCATTGAGCCCGTTCAGGACCACGGGCCGGTCCTTGAGCTGGTCCGGATAGGGCGCGCTCACCCATTCGTCGATGAAGTCCGGCACGCCCAGCGAACTGGCCGAGGGCGCGCCCCCGCTGGCCGGCAGGATGAAGTCGGCCAGGATCGCCGCGGTCTGCAGCTGGGCCGGGATCATGATCCGCGACCAGGGCGCCTTCTCGGGTTTCGCCAGCTTGGGGTCGGTGCCGTAGCCGCGGGTGATCCGCTCGCCGCCCATCTTCGGGCCATAGACCACCACGCCGGCGCCGACGGCGGTCGCCGCGCCAACGACGCCGATCCAGGCCAGCGCCGTTCGGCGGTCGATCTTGGAGACATAGGGTTCGGGTGCGTCGCTCATAGGGCCCCCTGCTTGGCGATGGTCGCCATGTTGTCGGCCGAGCGCCAGGCCAGCGCCAGGATCGAGAGGGTGGGGTTCTTGTCGGGGCTGGAGACCATGGTCGCCCCGTCCATGATGAACAGGTTCGGGACCGCCCAGGACTGGCCGTACTGGTTGACCACCGAGTCCTGGTCATTGTGGCCCATGCGCGCGGTGCCGATCTCGTGGATCATCTCGCCGCCCTTGGAGATGGCCTTCCTGCCGTCGGTCTCCACGTGGCCCTCCGGCGTGCCGCCCAGCTTGTCGATCACCGCCAGGAAGGTCTTGACCGCGTGCGCCGCCTGATTGGTCTCATGCTCGCCCCACTTCCAGTGGAAGCGCAGCACCGGGATGCCCCACTTGTCCTTCGCCACCGGATCGATCTCGCAATAGCAGTCGTCGTTGGGGATCATCTCGCCGCGGCCGTCAAAGCCGATGGTCGAGCCGAAGCGGTGGCGCAGCCTGGCGCGCAGGTCGTCGCCGACGCTCACGTCATCGTCGTGCAGCAGGCTCGCCATGCCCATGGACGGCATGNNGAAGCCCAGCTCCTTCTGTTTCTCGTAGCCCCACCAGGGGATGTAGGTGTGCTGGGTGCCCTGGCCGTCGTCGTTGGTGGGCGGCAGGCCCTCCATGGACGGGAACCGGCCGGTGACCCCGGTGCCGACGCTGTCCATCAGGTAGCGCCCGACCATGCCGTGGGTGTTGCACAGGCCGTTGGGGAAGAGCGAGCTCTTGGAGTTCAGGAGGATGCGCGCGGTCTCGCCGGAGCCCGCGGCCAGCACCACCGACTTCGCGGTCACGGAATGATGCTCGCCGGTCTTGCGGTCGACGTAGGTGACGCCCTTGGCCTTGCCGGCCTTGTCGAGGTCGACCTGATAGACCAGCGCATTGGTGGTGATCGTCAGGTTGCCGGTCGCCATGGCCGGCGGCAGCAGAACGGTGGTCGACTGGAAGTTCGCCCCGATCGCGCAGCCGCGACCGCAGGGGGTGGCGAAGAGGCAGGTGTTGCGCCCCTCCATCTGGCCGGTGACCACCGCGCCGTGCATCGGGATCACCGGGATGCCCATGGCCTTGAAGGCGCGCTCGTAGAAGATCTCGAAGGCCCGCGGCGGGGCCGATTCCATCAGGCAGCCGGGGGGCGAATCCGGGGTGTTCAGGNNGCGGCCCGAACCTGAGCGCAATGCGGCCCCAGTGGTTCGTCCGCCCGCCCAGCATCCGGGGCCGCCACCAGATGAAGGGCTCGGAGCCCTCTGCCACGGTGTAGGGCTCATTGGGCACCTCCCAGCCGCCGTCGACGGTGGCGTCATAGAACCCGAAAGGCTTGTCCGGCGTGGAGACGCCCCGCAGCGGCGCCTCGGCGTTGGTGTTGAACATCGGGGTCTCGACCCGCGGGTCGTAGTTGCGTCCGGCCTCCAGCATCAGCACCTTCATCCCCGACTTGGTCAGGTGATAGGCGCNNTCCCCCGCCGGCTCCGGAGCCGACGATGATCGCGTCGTAGGTGTCGGTCGCCATCGCTTATCCTTCCGTCCGTGCGGGCAGCGGCACGTAGGTTTCCAGGGTCTCGTCCGGCAGGCGCACGGTCTGGCCGGTCTCCGCCGACTTGTAGAGCGCCATGACCATTCGGGTCACCTCAACGCCGTCCTCGAAGGTCTCGATCGGCGTCTTGCCATGGCGGAAGCAGTCGACCATGTGCCGGTTCTCGCCAATGTAGCCATAGGCGCCGGCCTCGTCCTCGACGATGGGCATCTGGCCCTGTTCGGCGTTCTGCTTTTCGACGAGGTCCTCGCCCTGACCGCCGGTGATGGCGCGGGACAGGAAGACCTTGAGGCTGGGGTTCAGGGAGGAGAACTCCATGGCGTATTCGGGGCCCAGCAGCGCCAGGTCGATCCTCAGGCCCGGCCCGACATAGGACCAGGAGGTCGAGGCCTCGACGATCAGCTCCTGGCCGGCCTCGTCCTCGAGCGTGATGGTGGCCCGGGCGAAGTCCTCCACCGGATGGGCCTGCATCTCGACGCCCTTGAAGTCGCGGGCCAGCGACTTGGCGTACTTGTCCTGCGTCCATTTCAGATAGCCGACCGAGCCGTTGACGGCCTTGACCGTCAGAGTGTCGCGCGCGGCGTCCGGGGCGGTGAGCAGGAAGCGGCCGACCTCCACGGAGTGGCACATCATGTCGCTCATCACCCCGCCGCCCTGGCGCGCGCCCTGCCAGAACCAGGGTTCGTGCGGGCCGGAATGCTCCTCCGCCGCGCGGGCCAGATAGGGGCGGCCCGACGCCGGCACCGCACGCCGCCAGATGATCTCCTTGCCGCGCTCGACGGCGGTGGAGAAGACCTGGTTCTCCAGATAGCCGTGGGCGAGGCCGGCGTCCTCGGCGAGCCGCAGCACCTCGCGGGCCTCGGCCAGCGTGCGGCCCAGCGGCTTTTCGCAGGCGATGGCGCGGACCTTCGAGCGGCCCGAGGTCACGGCCGCATGGATGGCCCGCATGACCTCCAGGCGCTGGTCGTTGGGCGCGAGCAGCCAGATGGCGTCGATCTCGGGATCGTCCAGCAGACCGTCGAGGGTTTCGTGCGCCCGGCAGGGCCCGAGCTCGGCCTCGTTCACGGCGAGCGCCAACGCCGTGCGGTTGGCGGCGGTGGGGCTGAACACCCCGGCGATCTGGGCGTGGCGGACGGACTGGAAGCTCTTGACGTGGAACCTGGCGATGAAGCCCGAGCCGACGAAGCCGATACGCAAGGGAGGCGGCGCCCCGCTTGTTTGCGCCATGCTCTCTAATCCCCCGCGAACCACCGACTTTCAGCGAACTTGGCGCAGGCGGCGGGAGAGGTCAAACCGCTCCTGGGGCGAGGTGTCCGCGGCCCCGATCCTGACAGGTGCGCTTGGGCCCTATCTGTGTAATCGATAGGCCAAGCGGGGCATTGAGTCTCACGCCAGAGCCCTTCCCACTCACGATGGATCATCGTGAGTGGACAAGAAGGGCTCTCAACCTAAAGCGACGACCCTGTTCATCCCGATTGGCCTGAATAAAGCCAACCGGGACAGGGTCTAGGGGGAAGCGAAAATGACGGTCCAGGTGCGGCTTTTTCTGATGATGGTGCTGCAGCTGGCGGTCTGGGGCGCCTGGGCGCCGAAGCTGTTCCCCTACATGGGCATGCTGGGGTTTTCGCCCTGGCAGCAGTCGCTGGTGGGCAGCGCCTGGGGAATCGCCTCGGTGGCCGGGATCTTCTTCGCCAACCAGTTCGCCGACCGCAACTTCGCCGCCGAGCGGTTCATGGCCGGCAGCCATGCGCTGAGCGGCCTGGCGCTGGCCGCCTGCGCTTTCCTGACCAGCTTCTGGCCGTTCTTCGCCGCCTACCTGGTCTTCAGCCTGCTCTATGTGCCGACGCTGTCGGTCTCCAACTCCATCGCCTTCGCCAACCTGAAGGACCCGGCCAAGGACTTCGGCGCCATCCGCATGGGCGGCACGGTCGGCTGGGTGCTGGTGAGCTGGCCCTTCGTCTTCCTGCTGGGCGCCAAGGCCGATGCGGCGCAGGTGCGCTGGATCTTCCTGGTCGCCGCGATCGTCTCATTTGCCTTGGCCGCCTACAGCCTGACCCTGCCGCACACGCCGCCGAAGCGCGACGCCCAGGCCGCCGACCCCTTGGCTTGGCGCGAGGCGATCAAGCTCCTGGGCGTGCCGTTCGTAGGCGTGCTGTTCCTGGTCACCTTCGTCGATAGCGTGATCCACAACGGCTACTTCGTGATGGCCGACAACTTCCTGACCAATCGCGTGGGAATCGCCGGCAACCTGTCGATGATCGTGCTCAGCCTGGGCCAGCTGGCCGAGATCGTGACCATGTTTATCCTAGGGGGCGTGCTCGCCCGGCTGGGTTGGAAGACCACCATGATCGTGGGCATCCTCGGCCACGCCGCGCGCTTCGCGGTCTTCGCCTTCTTCGCCGACAGCGTGCCGGTGATCGTGGCGGTGCAGCTGCTGCACGGCGTCTGCTACGCCTTCTTCTTCGCCACCGTGTACATCTTCGTGGACGCGACGTTCCCGAAGGATGTCCGCTCCAGCGCCCAGGGGCTGTTCAACCTGCTGATCCTGGGCATCGGCAACGTCGGCGCGAGCTTCCTCTTTCCGGCGCTGATCGCCCATTGGACCGACGCCGCCGGCAAGGTCGACTACCGCAGTCTGTTCCTGGTCCCCACCGGCATGGCGGCGCTCGCCGTCCTGCTGCTCGCCGCCTTCTTCCGCCCGCCGCAGCGCGCTCCCGTGGCCGAGGACGCGGCAGGCATGACGACACCGCTTGTGGAGGCGACTCCCTGACCGGTGCGGCTTCCCGGCCGGCGGCGGCGCGCTGACCTGCGCTATCCGCCGGGAGACTGGCCGAAGTCGAAGGTCTGCGGCCGTTTGGTGAAGGCCCCAAAGCTCCAGCTGAGGCCGACGAAGGCTGCCTGGATGCTGCCCCGGCCCTCGGTCCGTTGCTTGAGCGTGGGCGAGTCGATCGTCTGCCGGAAGCGGTAGCTGTTGAACGGATCCTGTACGGTGACGACCGCCGAGAGGCTGTCGCTGAACTTGTGCCGATAGCCCAGGAAGGTCAGGACCATCGGCTCGGCGAAGCCCTGCGGCAGCAGGCGCTTTGCGTTGTCCTGCACATTGATCTGGAAGAGGTCTTTCGGCGTCGCCTGCCAGCTCAGGCTCGCCCGGCCGCCGACCGCAAAGGCCGAGCGCGTGGTCCCGAAGCCGAGGCCGGGACCGAGCGGGATGCCCGAGGCGTCGATCTCGTTCCAGTAGAGGTTGGTCGAGACATTGTAGCTCAGCGTCTTGGTGAGCTTGCCGTTGGCGACCAGTTCCAGACCGGCTGCGCGGCTGGAGGCGAGGTTCGCCTTGGTGGTCAGAAGGACGCCGTTGCCGATCTCGCTGACCACGTCGGTGACGCCGTGCTCGTTGTTCCGATAGTAGAGGGTGCCCAGGTAGAAGGTCCCGGCGGACCGGTACTGGTAGCCGGCCTCGAAACTGTCGGTCTGTTGCGGTCGCAGGTTCGGATTGCCCTCCCGCGCCGAGAAGGGGCCGATGAACCGGAACGGATTGAGGTCCTGCGGCTGGGGCCGCTGGACGCGGTGGCTGTAGCTGAGGATCAGCTGCTGCTCGTCGGCGAAGCGGTAGGCCAGGTGCAGCGAGGGATAGGCCTTGAAGTAGTTCTGGCCGCTGACCTGATGGGAGGTCATCTGATTGAGGTCGAGCTGCACGTCCTCGAGCCGCAGGCCGCCCAGCACGGTCCAGTCGCCGAACGGCTTCTCGTAGGTGGCGTAGGCGGCGTTGATCGTCTGCCGGTAGAGGAAAAGGTTGGTCTGCACCGGGTCGGGCCCGGCGGTGGCAGCGTTCAGGCCCTTCAGGCCCACGTTGTCGTAGTCGTTGTCGTCGATCCTCAGGTCGTAGCCCGCCTTGAGCCGGCCCCCCTCGGCCATCGGCCGATTGTAGTCGGCCTTGAACTGGGTCTGGTTCAGCGTGTTGTGGGCGTTGATGGACTGGAAGACATCGGGCGCGACCGGCGTCTCCGTCACATTGGTGAAATTGTTGCTGGTCCGCTCGTCCGTCTGCTCGCGGCTGAGGTTGACCACCAGCGTGTGGTCGTCGCCCGCGAACTTTCCCCGATAGCTGGCCTGACCGCCGGTGTTCGAGCGGTCCTGGGTGAAGTGGCCGGTCTGGTTGATGGCTTCGTCCAGGGCGCCGGTCGGACCGAAGCTGTCGAAGGCCTGCATCGTGGCGGCGTCGAAATTGAAGGTGTTGTGGCGCAGCTCGGCCGACAGCCGGGTCGCGCGGTCGAGGTCGTAGTCGCCGCTGACCCGTGCGTTCCACTGATTGAGCGGACCGCCATAGGTGCTCCTGGAACGGCTGGAGCCCGCCAGTCCGGTGATCGGATCCGGGAAGGTCCGATCGTCGGTGTTGCTCGAATGCTGCGGATCGCGGCGCGCGCCCAAGTCGCCCGACAGGGTGATCCTGTCGGAGCTGTAGGCGCCGCTGACGCCGATGTTCTCTCGGCCCCGCGTACCGACATTGGCGCGCACCGAGGCCGAGCGGCCGACCCGATGCACCTGCTTGGTCACGAGGTTGATGATCCCGGCCGAGCCCTCGGGCGAGAACTGCGCCGAAGGGTTGGTGATCACCTCCACCCGCTCGATGGAGTCCGCCGGCATCGACTGCAGCGCCTGGGCCGCGCTCGCGCCGCGGAACATGGCCGAGGGCTTGCCGTCCACCAGGATGGTGACGTTGGTGTCGCCGCGCAGCGAGACGTTGCCCTGGACGTCCACCTCGACGGAGGGAATGTTCTTTAAGGCGTCGCTGATCGAGCCGGTGGTGGTCGCCAGGTCGTTGGCGACGCCGTAGCTGCGGCGGTCGATGGAGCTGCGCAAGCCGTTTTGCGAGGCGCCGGTGACGGTGACGCCCTCGACGGTCTTGGCGGCCGGCCCCTTCGGCGCCGCCTTCGCCGGCGCTTTCGCGGGCGCGACCTTCGCGGGCGCGGGTGTCGCCGCCGGCGCGGGTTGGGACGCCGGGGCCTGCGACTGCGCATGAGCCGAAGAGACCAATGCGGCCGTGGCGGCGGCCAACAGCCCGCTTGCACGTCTTTGCAAACCCATTCCCCTCAGATCGCGCGCCAAGCGGTTTAAGGCCGCCCGGTCGCCAGCGCATATCCGATCCGACATTCGTGGCGCCTATGCGGCGGTGAAGCTTGTTGCGCCTTGCGAAATTGCGGCCGTCAGCGCGCGAGGTTCATCCCCCGAAGTCGAACCCCGGTTCGCGCGGCCGCTTCGGCCCGCTGCCGAAGGTCCGGGTCAGGCTGAAGAACACGCCGCGGATGTGGATGTGGGAATCGCTTTGCTCGCGCAGCCTCGGCGTGGAGATCACCTGCTGGAAGCGCAGGCCCTCGAAGGGGTCCTGAACGGTGACAATACCGAACAGGTCGTCGCTGAATTTGTGGCGGTAGCCCAGATAGGTCAGGCCGCTGGGCTTGACATAGCCCTGCGGCGTCAGCCGCTTGGGGTTCGCGAACGCGCTGAACTGGACGGTGTCCTTAGGCGTCGGCTGCCAGGTCAGGCTGGCGCGCCCGCCGACCTCGAAGGCGGATCGGCGGCCGGCGAAATCGATCAGCCGGTCGAGGCCCTGGCCGCTGGCGTCGATCTCGTTCCAGAGCAGATTGGTCGAGGCGTTGTAGCTCAGCGTCTTGGTCAGATGGCCGCTGGCCACCAGCTCCAGGCCCGTGGAGGCGCTGTTGGCCAGGTTGGCCTTGGTGGTCAGGAATGCGCCGGCGGGCAGCGGCGTAACCACATCGGTCACCCCGCGCGCATTCCGCCGATAGTAAAGCGTCGCCAGGTAGAAGGTCCCGCCCGCGCGGTACTGGTAGCCGGCTTCGAAGCTGTCCGTCGTCTGCGGCTGCAGGTCCGGATTTCCGGCGCGGAAGTTGATCGGGTCGCTCTCGACCCGGAAGCTGTTGAGGTCCTCCGGATTGGGCCGCTGCACGCGCCGTGAGTAGCTGAAGCTGAGCTGCTGGGCGTCGGAGAGCTTGTCGGCCAGATGCAGGGACGGATAGGCGCTAACCGCGTGGCTGTCGTGGACCTGTCGCTGGGTGACCTGATCGAGATCGAGCTCCACGGCCTCCAGGCGAAGACCGCCCAGCACGGTCCAGTCCCCGAGCGGCTGCTCATAGGTCACATAGGCCGCGTTGACCGTCTGTTTGTAGAGAAAGAGGTTTGTCTGTCCCGCGTCAGGCGTGGCTGTGGCTTCCGACGCGCCGCGGCGGCCCGCAAGGTCATAGCGGTTGTCATCAAGGCGCAGGTCGAACCCCGCCTTCAGCTTGCCGTCGCCCGGCGCCGGCCCTGTGTAGTCGGCCTTGGCCTGGCTCCCGGTCAGAGTGTTGAGGGCGCGGCTCTCAAAGAACACACCGAACGGCGCCGGCAGGCTGACCGTCTGGGTGTTGCCGACGTCGCGCTCCTCGTCGATGCGCTCGCGCGCGAGCGTCATGGTGAGCGTGTGGTCGTCGCCCGGAAAGGTGCGCCTCGCCGTCGCCTGGAGCGCGCCGTCGCCGCGGCCGAAGGTCCCGCGTCCGCCGCCGACATAGGCCTGGTTCACGGCGCCCGCGTTCACCAGGTCTTGGGCGTCCTCACCCTGGAATACCTGGTGGAAGCGGGTGTCGATATCGAAGTGGCTGAACCGCGCCTCCGCGGAGAGGCGGGTCTTGGGGTTGGCGTCATAGTCGACGCCCAGGCGGCCACCCCAGAGGTCCAGCTGGGTGAAGTTGGTGTTCAGCGTCTGGCTGGCCGCGAGCAGGCGCCCGTGGCCGTCGAGGATCTGGCGGTCGTCGTGGTTTTCCACCGGCTGCGGATCCCAGCGGCCGTTGGCGGCGGCGGAGAGCGTCAGCTTGTCGGAATTGTAGGCGACGGTGACGTCGGCCTGGCGGCGGCCGCGGTTGCCGAGGCTCAGCCGCGCCGAGCCGGACTGCCCCGGCTTGCGGGTCTTCTTGCTGATCAGGTTGATGATCCCGGCCGAGCCGTCCGGCGAAAACTCGGCCGAGGGGTTGGTGATCACTTCCACGCGCTCGATCGAGTCGGCCGGCAGGGCCTGCAGCGCCTGGGCGCCGCCCGGACCCTTGAACTGGCCCGACGGTTTGCCGTCGAGCAGGATGGTGACATTGCCGTCGCCGCGCAGGGAGACATTGCCCTGCGGATCGACCTCGACCGAGGGGATGTTGCGCAGCGCATCGCTGATCGAGCCCGTCGTGGCCTGCAGGTCGCTGGCGACGCCATAGCTCTTGCGGTCGATGTAGGTGCGCAGGCCGTTCGGCGAAGCGCCGGTGACGGTGACGCCTTCCACAGTCTTCCCGCCGGGCTTGGCCGGAGCCTGCGGCGCCGAGGGTTTCGCCTCGCTCTGCGCCTCAGCCCGCGCGGCCACGGTGAGCGCCGCGACCAGAATGACACCAAGGCGATGTTGCATGAGGGCCCCCGACTCCGGACCGCCGGAGCAGCGAGATTGAACTACATCTGTAATTCAATTGGAACTACGAATGTAAACCCCGATTACCGCGCGACGCTGGCCCGGGCGCGCTGCAGGTTGGCGCGGCGGCCGTCTTCCTGGTCAGCCTCGTTGAGAACCGCCAGCAGCGCGGTCTTCAGGGCATTACCCTTGCGCGCGTCCTCCAGCTTCTTGCCGTTGGGGCCGGTGACGTAGAAGGCGTCGACCGCGCGTTCGCCATAGCCGTCGATGTGAGCCGAGAGGATCGAGAGGCCCGCGTCGGCAATGGTCTTGGCCAGCGCCGCCAGCAGGCCCGGCCGGTCGCGGCCGGAAGCTTCCACCACCGTCGAGGTCTCCGAAGCGTCGTTGTCGAGCATCACCGCGGGCTCGATCGAAAATGCCGCGGCGCGGCCGAGGTCGATGGGACGGCGCGGCTCCTTCTGCGCGGCCTCGCCGCGGGCGGCGGCCTCCAGGCTCTCGATCAGGCGGGAGAGCGAGCGGGCGTTGTCCGCGCCGTAGGGCTGGCCGGCGGCGTCTTGCAGATAGAAGACGTCCAGCGCCTGGCCGAAGTTGGAGGTGAAGACCCGCGCGCCCACCACATTGGCGCCGGCCCCGACGATGGCGGCGGCCAGATCGACGAACAGCCGCTGGCGGTCGGTGGCGGCCACCACCACCTCGGCGGCGTCGCGGTCGGCGCGGACCCGCCCCTCGGCCGCGGCCCCGTTTCCGGCGCGCCTGGAGAGCGCGGCGTGGGCCAGAACCTCGGCCTCCGAGAAGGCGGTGAAATAGGCGTCCTCCATGGCGTCGGCCCAGGCCTCCGACGCGGGGTCGGCCTTTGCCACGCGGACGCGGGCGTCGTAGGCCCTATTCTCGTGGTAGCGCTTCAGCGCCGCCGCCGAGTCCGAACCCCGGCCGCCGCGGAAGATGGCTTCGGTGGCGCCGTAGAGCTCGCGCAGCAGCTGGCCCTTCCAGCCGTTCCAGACGCCGGGCCCCACCGCGCGGATGTCGGCCACCGTCAGCACCAGCAACAGACGCAGCCGCTCCGGCGTGGCGACGATTTCGGCGAAGTCGGTGACTGTGCGCGGGTCGGAGATGTCGCGCTTCTGGGCGGTGTCGCTCATCACCAGATGGTTCTTCACCAGCCAGGCGACCGAGCCCGTGTCCTCCACCGACAGGCCCAGGCGCGGGCAGAGCGAGCGGGCGATCTCGGCCCCCACATCGCTGTGGTCACCGGGCAATCCCTTGGCCACGTCATGCAGCAGGATGGCGCAATACAGAACATTGCGCGACTGGATGCGCTTGACGATGTCGCTGGTGAGCGGATTGGTGTCCTTGTGGTCGCCGCGCTCGATGGCGGCGACATGGCCCACGGCGCGGATCAGGTGCTCGTCCACCGTATAGTGGTGGTACATGTTGAACTGCATCATCGCCACGATGCGGCCGAAGGCGCTCACGAAATGGCCGAGCACGCCGGTCTCGTTCATGCGCCGCAAGACGGTCTCGGGGGCGTTCTTCGAGGTCAGGATCTCGAGGAAGAGGCGGTTGGCCTCCTCGTTCTCGCGCAGCGGCTCATCGATCAGCTTGAGCGAGCGCGTGGCGAGCCGCAGTGCGTCGGGATGGAACGCCAGATTGTATTTCTGCGCCAGCGCAAAGACGCGGATCAGGTTGACGGGATCGCGCGCGAAGACGTCGGGGTCGGCTACGTTGATGCGATTGTAGTCGACGATGAAGTCGTCGGAATCGGTCAAATGGCGCCGCCGGCGCGGCCGGAACTTGGCCATCACGCGGCCGAGCGCCGGCATCGCCTTGGCCTGGCTGTCCTCGAGCTCGGCGCACAGGATGGCGGTCAGGTCGCCGACGTCCTTGGCGACCAGGAAGTAGTGCTTCATGAACCGCTCGACGTCGCGCTGGCCCGGATGCTCCGTATAGCCCAGCCGCACCGCGATCTCGCGCTGGATGTCGAAGGAGAGCCGCTCCTCGGCCCGCCCGGTGACGAAGTGCATGTGGCAGCGCACCGCCCAGAGAAAATCGCCGCAGCGGCGGAAGCGGGTGTATTCGCGCCGGTCATAAACGCCGTGCTCGATCAGCTCCTCGCGTTCCTTCACCCGGTAGACGTATTTGGCGATCCAATAGAGCGTGTGCAGGTCGCGCAGGCCGCCCTTGCCGTCCTTGACGTTGGGCTCGACCAGATAGCGCGACTGCCCGGCGCGACGGTGGCGCTCCTCGCGCTCGGCGAGCTTGGCGGCGACG
>PLEH01000075.1 GCA_003136395.1 Phenylobacterium sp. | reverse complement strand
ACTGTCAGGCCAAAGTTTTATACTACGTTTGAGCGGCTCGGGCGGTGATACCTGGTACTGTTTTTGCTCACAAATCGGCCCCGGAAAAAGAGCGGATTCGACGTAGAAACGGCCTCTACTTGGTTGCCTTGACAGTGCCCTTTCGACCCATAGCGGACCTTTGTCTCTGCGGCCTCGCCTGTTGGAGCGCGCGTTCGATCGACAGGATCAGGGGTTCAAATTGATGGCAACTTGGACCGTGCGGAAATCCTGCGATTGCGGTTGGACCACCCCGCCGAAGGCGCGAGCGAGGCGCAACATTCGCTTGTTTTCCATCATGATTTCCGCCCGCACCTGCGTTAGGCCGCGTTCGCGGGCCCAGCCCAGCATCTCCTCCATAAGGCGGTGGCCCAGCCCGAGGCCCGCCTGATCGGAGCGGACCATGATCGCAAACTCTCCTTCCGGCTTGTCTGGGGACAGCACCACGCGGACCACGCCAAGAATGCCCTTTTCCCTCTCCACCGCCGCAGGGTCATATGCGGCGACCGCGATGTGAACCTCTCGGTTAAACTCGGTGAGTAGCGAAGTCAGCGGACCGACCATCGGGCGGACCGGAGAAAAGAATCTCAGACGAAGATCTTCCGGTGTGGATCGCAGCCCCATCTCGACCAGGGACTTGGCGTCGTCCGTGCGAATGGGACGAAGGCGCAGTTTGCGACCGCGACCGACGAGGATCTCCTTTTCATCCGAGGGCAAGCGGCGGTCCGCGGTTCGCCCCCGGTCCGCGTCGCCTGCGGACACCAGCAGGCTTTCGCGCCCTAAGCGCCGGCCGGCTGACCGCCGATTCTGTGGCGTTGGCGCAATCATGGCGCCGGCCGGTCAGTCGGCCAGCCGCCACCTATGGGCGTCAGCCCGAGCCCATCCTGAATCTTCGGCAGGTTGGCGATCAGCAGGCCGTGGCTCAGTCCACGGGGTAGCGCGGCGGCCCTCCCGAAGGCTGCGTAGCCGGTGCTTGCTGGCAGTCTAACTCTAACTTGTCTCCGATATGGCCCGAACGGTGGGTAGCTGGAGGACGAAGGCTTGAATCCGATCTCGTTCAAACGGCACCGCTTCCCGCCGGACATCATTCGCTATGCGGTGTGGCTCTATTTCCGCTTCACGCTGAGCCTTCGGGACGTTGAGGAGTTGCTGGCCCAACGGGGCATCGACGTCAGCCGCGAGGCAGTTCGCTGCTGGGTGATCAAGTTCGGCCCGCTGATCGCGGCGAACCTGCGTCGTCGCCGGACTCCGCCAACGGGACGCTGGCACCTGGATGAGATGGTGGTGAAGATCCGTGGACGGCGCATGTACCTCTGGCGCGCGGTCGATGACGAGGGCGAGGTTCTGGATGTCCTGGTCCAGAAGCGCCGCAACAAGCATGCGGCCCTGAAGCTGCTCAGGCGGCTACTCAAGAACCAGGGTGTTCACCCCGAGACGATCACCACGGACAAGCTGGCGTCCTATCGGGCCGCGCTGCGGGATCTGGGACTGACGGATCGTCACCGACCCGGCGGCATGCGCGAAAACAACCGCGCGGAAAACTCTCACCTGGTCATCCGACGACGAGAGCGAAAGCAGCAGAAATTCAAATCCCAGGGTTCAGCCCAGAGATTTCTCGCCAGCCACGCCGCCGTCTACAACACCTTCAACACCCAGCCGCACCTGATCTCCCGACCCGGACTTCGAACCCTGCGAGCCCAGGCCCATGACGCGTGGGCGGCCGCCACCGCGGCTGCGTGATAATGGGGAGGGGAGGGCCCACTTCGGGCTCGGCCGGGTTAACTTGTCAGCACCCGCCGAGCATCTCGCTTCGACGCCGCCACCACGTCTCGTATGTCCCGAGGGTGATGATTTCCGCAGCGCCGGGCGGCCGCGGCGGGAGCGGCGGAGGCGGCGGATCCTTTCCCCATCTCGGACGCGACCAGTACCCGCTGCCTGGCAAGGGGATGCCGGCTTCGAGGCTCAGCATCCTGACGACGTTCGGGGACACGTCGAATTCTCCGGCCAGTCGCGCCACGGGCGTCGCCCAGACCAGCTGGTAGAGTTCGTCGCGTGTGAGGATACGGATCGTCGACGACACGAGGCTTCGGGAACTTCTTCGCGGCTGGGAATAGCGGCTTTCGTGTCCGTCGCAAGTCACACTGATTGACCGGCGTCGACAACGATTCACTTGACAAATTGCGTAAAACTCGCATTTTACAGGTGCGAGAGGATTCCACGATGAGCGACGCTTCCACGGTGAATGCGACCGAGTTCGCAAGGCACTTCACCCGTTATCGCGAGGAGGCGATCGCGAACAAGGTCATTGTCGTGACCAGCCACGAACGTGTCGTAGGCGGGTATCTGTCGGCCTCCGAGTTGGACCACTACCGGCGCCTCAAGGCGCGCGAGCGGGAGGTGCTCCGCGTCAGCGAGCTGGACGATGAGACCCTGGCTGACATCGCCGCCGCCGAATACGGCCGCGAGCCGACATGACCTTTCCGGCGCCGAAGCCGGGCCTCGTCATCCGCTACAGTTTCCTCTGGTCCGACGAAGCGGCCGCAGGCGCCGACGAGGGTTCGAAGGACCGACCTTGCGCGATCATCGTCGCTGCCAGGATGGTCGATGGCGAGGTGCGCACGATCGTCGCGCCGATCACCCATCTCGAGCCGGAGGATCCTGAGGCGTCCCTGGAGTTGCCCGCCGCGGTCTCCAGGATGCTCAAGCTGGACGGTGAGCGCCACTGGCTGAGGTTGGACGAGCTCAATCGCTTCACTTGGCCGGGCTACGATCTGCGGCAGATTCCGGGTCGCGGTGGGGAGTACGCCTACGGCATGCTGCCACAACCGATCTTCGAGGCGCTGCGCGCGAAGATCCTGTCGCGAAGCCGAGCGGGCAAGAGCAGCAGCCTCGACCGCGACTAGACAGCCGGCCTCGACACCGATCTGTCCTGAAGGTCTAACCGTCCGATGTTGCTCAAGACCCCAGACGCCCTGCTGACCGAGGTTCGCGACCTGATCGCCGACAGAGGTCCGATGTGTGAATCGGCGTCGCGGATTGACCCCTACCGCGTGAACAAAATCAATTCGTTAGCACGCCGATCGGCATCGTGACCCCGCGCCGATTCACAGCGATGAAGGTATAGAAGCGCCAGCCTCGTGCTCTCAGGGCCTCCAGGCGGCGCTCCGGAGCCGCCAAGAAGACCGCATTCGCCTGGGTGGCGAAGATGGTCTCGCGCCGGGGAGTTGGGCGACCTCGGCCGCCAGGCGGGCGGCGTAGGCGTTGCCATGCTCGGCGTTCCGCAACCAGCCGCCGCCGGCCAGCAGGGCGGTCCAGGGCGCGGCCAGAAACCGCATTTTGGACGCCAGTTGCCCCGCCTGTTTGCACCGATAGTCGAAGTCTTCCGCCAGGGTGCGGTCGAAGAACAGGATCGCTTCAGCCGGCCGAAAACACACATTCCTGCCCGCAATCCGGCCTTTTCGTCAGGAAGTCCGCGACACCTTTGGGCGGGTGCGCCGCGTCGCGCGTGCCGGGTTGCTCTCGAAATGGGGCTGGCCGGGAAGGGCGGCGGCTTCCGGGACGGGTGGGCCCTGGTCTCCATTCGGCGGTCGCAGCGCGATGGTCTGGGGCAGGAAGGTGGACAGGTAGGCGATCGCCGCTCGCCGGCCTTCCTCGGCGAAGGCAGGGGTGATGTGGCCATGCTTGGCGTAAGAACTGGCCCAGATCCCGTCCTGAATGCCGAACAGCACGGTGAATTTGAAGGCAGGATCGCGCACGAAGGGCATTTCGAAGATCGCGTCCATCGAGCGGTGAAACCAGACGACGAGGTTATCCATGTCCTCGAAGTCGAGCTTCTTGACGTCCGAGCCCACCGCCATGCCGATAAACAGCTTCCGCGCTGGAAGACTGGCGTTGAAATACTCAACGACCCGATCGTAGCGAATGATCACCAAGTCCTGCCAACGCTCAATGGCCTCCAGGTCAATCGGCGCCTGGAGGGCCGTATGCAGGGTCTGCAGATAGCGCTGCGCCAAGGCGAGGAAGACGGATTCCTTGGTCGGGAAGAAGTGGTACGCCGAGGTCGGCGGCACCTCAGCCATGTGGGCTACGTCGTACAGCCCGATGTCGTTGATATCCCGATCTTCGAGAAGCCGGTCGGCCGCGTCCAAGAGGGCCGTGACCCGAAGGTGGCTTCGCTTTTGCGCAGGTCGGCGGCCAGCAGCCAGGCTTGAGAGGGCTGAGGCGTTATCTGCGATGGCTTGAGGCATTCCTATCCTGCGCCGATCTTATCCTGCACTCAGCGCGCACGACTGCGCCGAGTCTGTATCGGATTGAGCCCCCCGAAACACAAGCCCGCGAGACGGACGTCTAAATTCAATGTTTGACGACTCTCGGTGGCATCGCCGCGCGCTGCGTGCTCATGCGTGCGCCCAGGCTTCGGGCGCCGCTGGTCAGCGCTTGGGCGAACCGTCGTGGCAAATCCGACACAAGTCGTGTTGAGTCTCGTCATCTATCGGACTTTACCTTGTCACATGCTTGAATTCGGGCCTTCATTCCTTTGCGGACTCGGTGAAAATCGAGACTGCAAGGGAGAAACGACCGCGAAGCGGTCAAATATTGGGGATCCCCTGCCATGACTATCGGCACTGCAATGCCCGCTCGCCGCTCGTTGCTGTTCGCAGCCGCAAGCGTGACCACGCTGATGTGCTGGTCGACCATCGCACAAGCCCAAACCCAGGGCGGACAGCCCGCGTCGACCACCACACAGGTGCAGGAGGTCGTGGTGACGGCCCAGCGCCGGAGCCAGAACCTGCAGGACGTTCCGGTCTCGGTGCAGGCGGTGACCAGCAAGGACATGCAGGCGGCGGGCATCAAGGCCGCGCAGGACCTGGGCCAGATTACGCCGAACGTCACCATCGTCAGCCCGATCGGCGCCGGCAATCAGCCCCTGATCACCATTCGCGGTATCGGCCTAAACGACTTCGACACCAACAACGCCGGTCCGAACGGTGTCTACGTCGACGACATCTACATCAGCGCGCCGTCGGCCCAGAACATCGCGGTGTTCGATCTCGCAGGCGTCCAGGTCCTGAAGGGTCCCCAAGGCACGCTTTACGGACGAAACACCAGCGGCGGCGCCGTGGTCTTCACATCCAACCGGCCGACTAGCGATTTCACCACCGATCTGCGTCTTGAGTACGGCAACTACAACACCATACAGGTCGAAGGCGCGGTGGGCGGTCGGATCGCTGAGAACCTGACCGGCCGGGTCGCGCTCGTGATCAATCGGTCCGACGGCTACTTCAAGAACGCCCTGACCGGCGGCGACCCCATCGACAACGTCAGCAACGAAGCCCTGCGGCTACAGTTGGAGTACGCCCCGAACGACAAGCTCAAGATCTACTTCGAGAGCGTGCTGGGCTACGTCCGCAACCATCCCACCCCCTATGGTCACATCGGCACCTACGTACCGGGCACGCAAGGTTCGGAGACGCCGGTGATGTGTACGCCGGCTCAGGCTTACGGCGGCCAGTGCGTCGATCTCTTCGGCTACGGCACGCCGAAGGTCTGGACCGGTTCGTTTAACCGGATGCAGGACCTGAAGAACTTCGTGTCGATCAACCAAGTCCGCGCGGACTACGACCTCGGCCCGGCCGTGCTGACCGCGATCAGCTCCTACCAGTACAACGACAAGTTCCACCCGGAAGAAACCGACGCCAGCCCCAACGACCTCATCACCGCGACCTACGGCGTGAAGAGCGAAGCGCTCACCGAGGAAATCCGCCTGGCCCACACTTCCTCGACCCTGAACTGGGTCGGCGGGATGTTCTATCTCCATGAGAACCTGCGTCAGAACCAGCCGATCACGTTCTTCGCAGACGCCGACAAATTCGGTGGCTTCGGAATTCCGGCGGGGCCGGGGGCGTTCGACGGCATCGCCCAGCGCTCGTTCGACACCAGCCGGCAGATCACCGACAGTTTCGCGGTGTTCGGGCAAGGCGACTATACCTGGGACAAGCTCACCCTGACCCTGGGCGCGCGCTACACCGCGGAGAAAAAGTCGTTCGCCTACCACGGCAGCACTCAGTTCCAGGACGCAGGCCTGGGACACTATGGCCCGCTGCAGGACTTCATCGACGTCGGCCAGTCACAGTCGAATTCCAACGTCACCTATCGCGCCGCGGCGAGCTACCACTTCACGCCGCTGTTCCAGGCCTACGCCAGCGTCGCGACAGGCTTCAAGAGCGGCGGTTTCAACGGCAGCTTCCTGAGCAACGACCTGCAGCAGGCGCTCTTCCAGCTTCAGCCGATCAAGCCGGAAACCGTGACCTCCTACGAGGTGGGGGAAAAGGCCACGCTTTTCGATCATCGCCTGATCTTCAATGCCGCGGCCTTCTACAACGACTACAAGAATGAGCAGATCTTCGCCGGGGTCCCGGAAACCCTGGTGACGGGCAACGGCATGCCGATCACCGAGACGGTGCTGCTGCTCACCAACGCCAAGAAGGCCCATACCGAAGGCGTCGAAGTCCAGCTGACGGCGGCGCCGCTCCACGGGCTGACGATCGACCTGCAGCCGGCGTGGCTGCAGGCGCGCCTCGATGACGCCGGCGTGCCGCTGTTCAGCGGTGCGACCTCGACGCTTAACGGCAAGGAGCTGGCCAACGCGCCCCGCTTCACCTTCACCGGCACGATCAACTACAAGTACGATCTGGTGAATGGCGACGACATAAACTTGCGGTGGAACTCCAACTACCGCACACACGCGTGGTTCGACGCTACCAATGATCCTTACAATCAGCAGAGCCCGTACTGGCTGAGCAACTTCAACGTCGAATACCAGGCGCGTCAGGGGTGGACGGCCGGCGCCTTCGTGCGTAACGTCTTCAACAAGAAGTATCAGCTGACGTCATCGGACATCTCGAGCCCGTTCGGCTTCCTGGAGCCCGTCTACGGACAGCCGCGGATGTATGGGATTTCGCTGAGCTATCACTACTAGGCCTCAGCGCCGGAGGAGAGCGTCCCGCTGCCGGCCCTAGGCGAGCCGGCGGCGGGCGCATGCCTCAGCCGCTCGCGACCTGCGCCTATGCTGGCGAGTTCAATCCTTGGCTGGGTCCGTAAACCTCTGGAGCGCCGCAAGGCATGACCCGAACCAACAAGCCGCTCGAGGACCTCACCGCCCAGGCGCGGCGACTGCGGGCGCATGTGGTCCGCATGGTCGCAAGTCTGCGGGTGGGCTACCTGCTGCAAGGCCTTGGCGCCGCGGATATCTTCGCGGCGCTCTACTTCGACGAGTTGAATCTGGATCCGGCGGATCCAGCCTGGCCGGAGCGGGACCGGTTCATCCTGTCCACGGCCCACAACACCGCGCTGCTCTACGCCACCTTCGCGGAACGGGGCCTCATCGCGGTCGAGGCGCTCGACACCTACACCCGCGACGGCTCGCCCCTGGAGGTGAACGCCTCGGAGCGGATGGGGCCGATCGTCGAGGCCACCTGCGGCTCGCTGGGGCAGGGTCTATCGGTGGCCCTGGGCATGGCGCTGAGCCTGCGGCGGCGCGGCAGCGCGGCCCGCGTCTATGTCGTGCTGGGCGACGGTGAGCTGCAGGAGGGCCAAGTCTGGGAGGCAGCGCTCTCGGCCGGCAGCCATGGTCTCGACAACCTGTGCCTGATCATCGATCGCAACTACCTGCAGGTCGAGGGCCACACCGACAAGGTGGTGGCCATGGACCCCATCGACGCGAAGTTCGCCGCCTTCGGCTGGGCCGCGAGCCTGATCGACGGCAACGATCTCGGCCAGATCATCGGCGCGCTGGACCAGGCGCGGCGCGTGCGCGGCCGACCAAGCGCCATCATTGCCCAGACCCGGCCGGGCGCGGGCGTACCGTTCCTGGAGGGCCAGATGGCCCATGTCGCCTTCATCAGCCAGGAGGACGCCGCGCGCGCCCTGGCGCACCTGGAGCCCGCCGCATGAGCCGCGCTGCGAACGTCGGAGGCCAAGGCGTTGAGGGCATGGGTGGCTTCAAGGACATCCGCTACGCCGAGGAAGCGCTCAGCGCCCGCAGCTATGGCGCGGCGTTGCTGGCGGCCGCGCAGGCCGATCCGCGGATCGTCTGCCTGGGCGCCGACCTCAGCCAGCCGACGGAGACGGCGGCGTTTCGCGACGCTCTTCCCGACCGCTTCTTCATGATGGGGATCCAGGAAGCCAATATGATCGGCGCGGCCGGCGGCATGGCGCGCAGCGGCGACATTCCGTTCTGTCATAGCTTCTGCGTCTTCGTGACCCGCCGGGTCTACGACCAGGTGGCGATGCAGGCCGCCTATCCGAAACTGCCGGTGAAGATCGTGGGCTTCATCCCCGGCCTGGCGACCGAACTCGGCGTCTCGCACCAGGCGATCGACGACCTGTCGCTGATGCGGTCGCTGCCGAACATGGCGGTGATCGAGCCGTCCGGGCCGGAGCAGGTGGGCGCCGCGGTGGCCGAGGCGCTGGCCTATGACGGTCCGGTCTACCTTCGCCTGGCGATCAACTGGACCAAGGGTGAAGCCATGACGCCGCTGCAGCCGTTCAAGCTCGGGAAGGGCCTCGCGCTGCGCGAGGGCGGCGACGTCGCGATCCTGGCGATCGGCGGCATGGTGGCCGAGGCGCTGGCGGCGGCCGATCTGCTGGCGGCGCGGGGCGTGTCCGCCACCGTCGTCAACATGGCCTCGCTGAAGCCGCTCGATGCTGGCCTGGTTCGCGATCTCGCCGGGCGTCATCGGCTGCTGGTCACCGCCGAGAACCATTCGATCATCGGCGGGCTGGGCTCGGCCGTGTCGGAGGTCTTGGCGGACGCGGGCGCCGGGATTCGCCTCGCGCGCATCGGCGTCCAGGACGAATTCGCCGAGGGCGGGACCACGGCCTATCTGCTGGACAAGTACGGCCTGTCCGCGCCGCACATCGCCGAGCGCGTGGCGGCCGCACTGCGCGACGTCTAGCGACGCGTGGCGTCGGCGGAGGGCCGCGCGTCCATCCGCGCGAACCAGTCCGGGATCCAGGTCAGGCCATCGGTCAGCGGGCGCTTCACCCGCTCGGCGTTGAAGCTCAGGAAGCAGTAGAGCTGGATGTCGGCCAGGCTGAGGTCCGGCCCCGCGAGATAGGGACGTCCCGCCGCCTGCCCCTCGATCCAGGCCAAGCCTTCGCGGGTCAGGGTGAACAGGTCGTCCGACGCTTGCGGCATGGTGCGGATCCGTGGTCGGAAGAAGCTCAGCGCTGGGCCAAACCGGAAACCGCCGGTGAAGGGCTGGGCGACCTTCAGGTCGACGCGGCGCACCCAGGCGCGGATCAGCGCGCGCTCAAGCGGAGTCTCGCCGAGCAGGCGGGGACCGCCGGCAAGCTCCTCGAGCAGTTCGCAGATGACCGTCGCCTCGCCCAGCACCTGGCCGTCCGGGCAACCCAGCGCCGGGGTCTCGCCCGCCGGGTTCAGCGCCAGGAACGGCGCCTGGCGGTTTTCCCCGGCGCCGATATCCACCTCGATCTCCGGCAGCGACAAGCCTTTCTCCGCGGCGAACATGCGCACGATCCGCGGATTGGGGCCGGTCGAGACGTAGAGCCGGTAGCCGTCCATCGGCGGCTAAGCCACCTTGATCCGCTGGTTGGGCTCCAGTCCGGCGCCCGCCTTGGCCAGAGCCTGCAGCGCTTCATCGGCTGCCGCCACCGTCAGGTCCACATCGGCCGCCGTCAGGGCGTTGGAGATGAACATGTTGTGGAACGGGTGCATGTAGATGCCGCGCTCGGCCATCTCGGCGCAGAAGAAATAGCCCTTCCGCAGGTCCGGATCGTCGTCGAACAGGAACATCGGCATGGTCACCGGCCCGGTCTGGCGCAGGCCCACGCCGGCCTTGGCCGCCACGGCGTCGACGCCGGTGCGCAACTGCCGACCTAGCTTCTGGATGTTCTCCAGGTAGTCGCTGTCACGGATGCGATCGAGGGTGACCACGCCGGCGGCCATCGGCCCGGCCTGGCACCAGTAGGAGCCGGTGACGCGCATCAGGCCGGCGGTCTTGCGCACCTTGTCCGACCCCAGCAGCGCGGAGACCGGATGGCCGTTGGCGATGCACTTGCCCCAGGCCGACAGGTCGGGCTGGACGCCCACGGTCGCCCAGCTACAGTCGCGCGCCAGCTTGAAGCCGGCCCGCACGTCATCGATCACCAGAAGGGCGCCAGTCTTGTCGCAGAGCTCGCGAGCGCGGCGCGCATAGACCGCGTCGGGTTCGGCCTGGTCGATGAAGACGTCGTGCTTGAAGGGGGTGGCGAAGATCGCCGCCAGGTCGTCGCCGGCCTCGGCGACGGCGCGCTCCAGGGACTCGACGTCGTTGTAGGTGCAGTAGATGCGGCCGGTCCGCTCGCCCGCCGTGGTGCCCTCGGGCGACTGGGCGCTCCAGGGCGCGATCCCGTGATAGGCGCCCTCGGCGATGATGATCTTGTCGCGACCGGTGTGGGCCCGGGCGATCATGGCGCCCAGAGTGGTGGCGTCGGTGCCGTTCTTCACGAATATCGCCCAGTCGGCGTGTTTCACCAGACCGGTGAACCGCTCGGCGAAATCGATCATCACCGGCGAGACGCCGGTGACCGTATCGGCTTTTTGCATCTGGTCGACGAAGGCCTTGTTGATCTCCTCGTCGCCGTAGCCGAACAGGTTGAGGCCGAAGGCGCACATGTAGTCGATGTACTCGCGGCCATCGACGGCGGTCATCCGCACGCCCTTCGCCGAGGTGAAGAACTGCGGATAGTTTTCCGGCATGTAGCGCGTGGATAGGTGCCCGTAGATCCCGTTGGGGAACACCTTCTGGGCGCGGTCTTTCAGTTCGGAATCGCGGGACATCTAGGACCTCAAAAGCTTGGCGAATGACGGGGGGCGGATGGCGGCGGCCTCAGGCGTTGGGCTGGCTTGGATTGGGCGGGTTTTCCGCGATCGCCCAACGGATCGCGCTGTGCAGCAACTGGACGTATTGCGGATTGTGATAGGCGGTCGGCCCGTGGCCGGCCTGGATGTAGACGATGGAGCTGTTGCGGGCCCTCTTCGTCCACCCGACGATCTGACACCCGGGTTGGCGCGACCAGCCCTCGGCCGAGTGCATCTTGCCCATCACGCCCAGGGCCAACGAATGGAAGTTCTCGCTGACTGCGGGGTAGCTGGACCGCAGCAGCGGAGTGATGGCGTCTTCGAACACGTCAAAGAGGTACAGCTCGTCTTCCAGTGTGAACGACTTCGGCAGGCCATCGAAGATCGGATGGCTCTCGTCCACCGCGCTGAGCTCATAGGTGACATTCTGGCGATAGCCGCCGTCCGGAAGGCGCTTCCCGCGGACCACATCGGGGTGATGGATGAGTTTGCCGCCGAGCAGTTCCGAATACTCGTCCCACGCCGGCCAGCCGCCGATCGCGTGGTGCAGGAAGACCATTGGCTTGCCCTGGTCGAGCAGATCCAGGAAACCCCGCTTGAATTCCTCCGACGGCGGGATGGGATATCCCGGCCCATCGGACGGCGCGCCGCCCGGCATGTCGTAGAAGACGATGACGTCGGCGTCCTCGGCGCCCTCCGGATTGAGCACTTTTGGCGCGACGGGATGCTCGACAACGAATGGCTCGCAGTCCGGCCAACTGTCGAACATCGACATGAATTCGGAGCGTTCGTAGGGGTGGCCGTGGGCCACCACCATGATGCGGGGACGACGCCTGTAGTTCAGTAAGCGCATGAACGCCTCCCGGTCCGTTTCCCGTGCCGACGCGTCCTCACGCCTCAACGCCGGATTTGTTCAAAATCGACAGAAGTCGAATTATGAGACGAAGAAAATGGGCGTCAAGGTGAATTGGCGCCGAGGCGCCAGGCCACCGTCTTCGATGAATCTCTGCTTTAAGAAGGAGCGGCGGCGGGCGCCGGCAGGGCACGGCCCCGGCTGAGCAGCGCCGCCACATAGGACAGCCCGGCGCAGGTGAAGAGCGCGGCCGCGGTCCAAAACGCTGCGTCACTGTGGCCGGGCGCCACGAAGAACGACGCCACGAACGGCCCGATGCTCCAGCCGATCAGGGTGACCGGGGTGATCAGCAGCGCGATCCGGCGCGTCGGCTCGATGCGCACCAGCCAGGCCACCTGGAAGGGGCCGAGCGCCAGCAGGAAGGCGCCGAACAGGCAGGAGACCACGATGTAGGCGCCGGCGTTGGGCATGGCCGGGAAGGCGACCGAGAGGGCGAACTGCGCGGCGACGCCGCCCAGCAGGGCGATGGCGGAGGGGATGCGATAGGCGACGCCCACCACCAGGAAGGCGCCGACCACCTGGGTGATCAGATTGCCCGAGGTGGCGAAGCCGGCGGCCTGGGTGGAGAACCCGTGGTTCGCCGCCAGCTCCGCGAGGTATTCCATGGCCGCGCCGATCCCCGAGGTCTGCAGCATCAGGGCCAGCATCACGAAGACGATCTCCGGGGTCCAGACCCAGCGGGCGGTCTTGCGCGGCGCGTCCGTCATTGTGGCGAGCTCCGCCTCGGCCGGCGGCGCGCCGGTCTGGGGCAGCAGGCGCACGAGCATGACGCCGACCGCGGCCATGGCGGCCAGGATGACGAAGCCCGCGTCCGACCCCCAGCGCGGCGTCAAGTAGATCGGCAGCGCCAGGGCCGCCAGCGCCTGGGGAATGGTCTGCGCCGCCAGGAAGACGCCGTTGATCCGGTCCGGCGCGCGAGCGCGGGTCAGCAGCACGATGGTGCAGCCCAGCAGCGCGCCCTCCAGAAGGCCGGCGGCGCCGCGCAGCAGGAACAGCGACAGTTGCCCGTCGCCGAAGCAACAGCCGACGTTCACCGCCGCCAGCAGCCCGGCCAGCACCGCCGCCTTCGGCCGCATCTGACCGGTGCGGAAGAACGATGCGCCGACCGCGGAGCTGAGCGCGATAGCCAGCACCTCGACGGTCGCCAGTTGGCCCAGCATGGCGTCGGTGATCCGATGCTCGGCCACCAGGGCGGCCAGCAGGATCGGCTGGATGCCCAGGATCATCAGCGCCGCGGTGCCCATCCACATGGCGGTGGCGATCGCGGGGGCTCCGTCATCGACCACATAGGCTTCGTCGCTGGGTGTCATGAGAACCTCTGATGCCGCCAAGCGGCGGTTAGACGCGTTGGGACAGGCTTCCGTCGATCAGCAGTTGGGCGCCGATGGTGAACCGCGACCGCGGGCTGGCCAGGAACGCGACCGCGTCGGCCACCTCCTGCGGCGCGCCCATCCGGCCCGTGGGATTGGCCGCCAGCGACTTGGCGAAGGCCTCCGGCGCGTTGGTCTTGACGCCATCCCACACCCCGCCGGCGTGGAAGATATTGCCCGGCGCGATGACGTTGGCGCGCACGCCCTTCGCCGCCATTTCGGTCGCCAGGCCCTTGGCATAATGGTTGAGCGCCGCCTTGAGCGCGCCGTATGGCGAGACCCGCGTGGTCTCCAGGGCGGACAGCGATGAGATCATCAGATAGGCGGCATCGCCGTTGCTGGCCGCGGCCGCCTCCAGGTGCGGGCGGCAGGCGTCGAACAGGCGGATCGAACCCAGCAGGTCGACCTCGAAGGCGGCCCGCCAGTCGGCCTCGGTGTTGCGGAACACCATGGCGCTCGGGTTGGAGACGGCGATGTCTAGTCCGCCCAACGCCTCGGCGGCGCCGTCCACCCAGCTCGCCAGGGCGGCGGCGTCGGACACGTCGGTGGCGCGGCCCCAGGCCTTGACGCCTTTGGCGCGCAGCCGCTCGACCTGGGCCTCGACGGCCCTGGCGTCGCGCGAGCAGATGGCGATGTTGACGCCTTCGTCGGCCAAGGTCTCGGCGATGGCGAGGCCGATCCCACGCGTCGCGCCGGTGACCAGAGCGTGCCGGCCGGTCAGCCCAAGGTCCATGCCAATCCCCTTCGGCGTCGCCGCCGTCCCGCAAGATTTCGATATTCATCCAATTTGTGCGGGGCGTGTTCGGGCCTTGTCAACGACCTGCGGGCGGCGCCATCGAATATTCCGGCGCCTGTTCCCTTGCCGTCAGGGCACCGCCTCTTCGGCGCCCGGTGCGCGAAGCGGGACGGAGGGCGGCAGGAACGTGGAGCAATAGGCCAGCGCCGCCCGCTCGGTCTCCCGCGCGAAGGCCTCGGTGATGCGGCCGTGCTTGGCGTAGGACATGATCCAGATGCCATCATAGATTCCGATGAGCGCGTTGAATTTCAGTTCGGGACACCGCACGAAAGGCATGTGGAAGATGCGGTTCATCCGCTCGTAATTCGTGGCGGATGCGGCCTCGACATTCTGTGTGTCGACGACTCGAACTTCCGGCAACACGTGGGCGCCAAGGAAGAGCTTACTCATCACCGGATGATCATTATAGAATTCAATGGCGCGATCCATTTCGACCATGATGAATTCCGGCCAGGACTGTACTGTCCCGGGATCGAAGGGGTGAACGATGTAGCGCCGCAGGCCGTCCAGGTAGCGCTCGGCAAGCGCAGCAAAGATGGCCTCCTTGGTCGGGAACAGATGATAGACCGAAGCGGGTGGCACGCTGGCCGCGCCGGCGATGTCGTAGAGCCCGATCTTGCCGATGTCGTCGTTCAGCAGCAATCGGTCGGCGGCGTCGAGCAGGGCCTCAAACCGGAGTCTTGTCCGCTCTTGCGCCGGCTTGCGGGCGACCAGGCCATGTTCGTGAGGCGGGTGCTTTGGAGCCATCGGGACAATCTAGGGGCGACCACGGAGGGCGGATAGTCGATTTTCGCCCAGGGCAGCGCCCTGAAGCCACCGGCGCTCCCCCGCTGACCGCATCCGCTGAGGGCGTTTAGTGGACGATTATCGGGTTTTGGCGGTTGACCTGACGTGGAACCTGCCGTCGGGTGGCGCTGCGGGGAGAGTCGGCCGAAAGGGTCTGCTCGAACAAGGGAGTCGCTCATGGCTGCGAGCTCGGAGGGGGACGCCCGGCGGGCGTTGGTGGGCGCCTACCGCGAGGTGGTGGACCTGGGTCTCACT
Organism: Phenylobacterium sp.; assembly: GCA_003136395.1. Classification (GTDB taxonomy): domain Bacteria; phylum Pseudomonadota; class Alphaproteobacteria; order Caulobacterales; family Caulobacteraceae; genus Phenylobacterium. Next base: position 11,780 of record PLEH01000075.1, on the reverse strand, counting down.
GAACTGTCGTCCGGAAACCTGAGCGTGCGGTTCGGCGATGGCATGCTGATCTCGCCCACCGGGGCGAGTGGCGAGAGCATCTCCGAAGACAGCCTCGTCTACATCGGGTCGGAGGACAGTTGGGACCCAGGCCAGAAGCCCTCAAGCGAGTGGCAGCTGCACGCCCGCATCTATCGCGGCAGCGCGGCGACCCAGGCGGTGGTCCACACCCATTCGGACTACTGCGTCGCCGTCGCCTGCCATAGCAAGCCGCTGCCGGGCTTCCACTACATGGTGGGCGCGTTCGGTGGCGATGACGTCCCTTGCGTGCCCTACAACACCTTCGGCAGCGACGAGCTGGCCCGCGACGTGGCCGATGCGCTGAAGACCCGCAGCGCCTGCCTGATGAGCAACCACGGCGCGACAGCGCGGGGCGGCAACCTATCGGCCGCCGTGAAGCTGGCGCACCGCCTGGAGATTTCCTGCCGCCACTACGTCCTGGCCCGTGCGCTGGGCGAGCCGAGACACCTTACGCCCGAGGAGTGGTCCGAGTTCCACCGCCGCTTCGGCAACACCGGCTACGGCCGCCCCGCGTCATGATCTGGGGGCTCTGATGAACACCGGACTGTTGGCCATCGGCCTGACCACCCTCGACATCAACGCCTATCCCATCGACGGGCTGACCCACACGGAGCGCGCGATCCTGATCCAGGGCCTCGAGTGCGCCCCCGCCGGGACGGCGGCCGGGGCGGCCCTGGTCGCCGCGCTGCTGGGCGTGAACGTCAAGCTGGCCGGGGCCGTGGGCGACGACATGAACGGCCTGTTCGTCCGCGCCGGCCTGGAGCGGATCGGCGTCGAGACCGGCCTGCTGGTGACGCGCGCCGGGGAGAAGACCTCGTCCACCCTGCTGGCCGTGGAGAGTGATGGGCGCCGGTCCAGTTACCACCGTCCAGGCGCCGGCGCCGCGCCTCCGCTCGATGCGGCCGTGACCGCCGCCGCGCGCGCCAGCCGCTTCGTGCACTACGCGGCCATCGGCGGCCCCGCCACCGACGGCGGGCCCGGCGCCGACCTGCTGCGGGAGGCGAAGGCCTCCGGCGCGACGGTGACCTGCGACCTGATCAGCCCACGGGCCAGCGCCGTCGACGAGATCGCCAGGATCCTGCCGTACGTCGACTATTTCATGCCCAGCGCCGCCGAAGCCATTTTCCTGAGCGGATCGGACGACCTGTCCACCGCGGCACAGCGGTTCGTTGAGCTCGGCGCCAGGGCCTGTGTGATCAAGAACGGGCGCCACGGGGCGCTGGTCCTGCTGGACGGGCACACGCATCTGGTCCCGGCGTTCGCGGTCACCCCGGTCGACACCACCAGCTGCGGCGACAGCTTCTGCGCCGGCTTCATCGCCGCGCTGGATCGCGGCTGGGCTCCGCTGGACGCCTGCCGGTTCGCGGGCATGACCGCCGGCCTGGTGGCGGAGGGCGTGGGCACGCTGGGCGCCCTGCAGGATTTCGACGCGACCGTGGCTGCGATGGACCGTTACGGGCTGGCGATCGAACCGGCCTAAAATCCGGGGCGGCTCGGGCGGCGGCTACGACTCCACGATCGCACGGATCGAAAAGTGTGAGATGAGCCGCTGCACACCCGGCAGGCGGGAAAGCGTGTCGCGATGCACCCGCTCGAACCGGTCATCGGCGCGGACCGGCACCTTCAGAAGATAGTCGGACTCCCCGCTCATCAGGTGCGCCTCCGCGATGTCGGCGCTGCGCGCGATCGCCTCTTCGAACCGGGCGAGGGTCTCCTGCGACTGGTCCTTGAGCGTGACAGAGACGAAGACGATCGAAGGATCGCCCCGCGCTGCCTCGGAGAGCCGCGCTCTGTAACCGACGATCAGGCCGTCGGCCTCCAGGAGCTTCACGCGCCGGTGCGCGGCGGAGGGCGACAGGCCCACGCGCTCACCCAGCCGCGCGCCGGTCATCGCGCTGTCGCGGGCCAGCAAATCGAGGATCTTTCGGTCGATGGCGTCCAATATGGAGATTTTACGAATGGGCACGGAGATATCGGAGAATTTGTTACATCGACGAGGCCCGAGGGGCAAATCTCGCAGGAAAGAGCAGGGATCATCGGGCAATTTCCCGGTGAAGCCAGCGGAGAAAAGCCATGCGCGTCGGTGTGCCGAAGGAGATCAAGGTTCACGAGTATCGGGTGGGCCTTACGCCCGCCTCGGTAGCCGAGCTGACCAGCCACGGCGTGTCTGTCCTGGTGCAGACGGGCGCCGGCGGCGGCATCGATTTTTCCGACGAGGACTATGTGGCGGCGGGCGCGGAGATCGCCCCGGACCCGGAGACGGTGTTCGCGACCAGCGACCTGATCGTCAAGGTAAAGGAGCCGCAGCTGCACGAATGCGCGTGGCTGATGCCCAACCAGACGCTGGTCACCTACCTGCACCTGGCGGCGGACAAGCCGCAGGCTGAAGCCCTGATGGCCTCAGGCGCCACCTGCGTCGCCTACGAGACCGTGACGGATGACCGGGGCGGCCTGCCGCTGCTCCGCCCCATGTCGGAAGTTGCGGGCCGGATGAGTGTCCAGGTCGGCGCCCACTATCTGGAAAAGGCCCACGGCGGCCGCGGCGTGTTGCTGGGCGGTGTCCCGGGCGTCGCGCCGGCCAAGGTCGCGATCCTGGGCGGCGGGGTCGCCGGCGTCCACGCCGCGGAGATGGCGGCCGGCCTCCGCGCCGACGTCACCATCTTCGACATCTCCAACACCCGCCTGGGCGAACTCGACGCCCAGTTCGCCGGCCAGGTGAAGACCGCCTTCGCCTCCCGCGCCGCCGTCGCCGAAGCGGTCGCCGAGGCGCACCTGGTGATCGGCGCCGTGCTGATCCCGGGCGCCGCCGCCCCCAAGCTGGTGACGCGCAAGATGCTGACCACCATGAAGCGTGGCTCGGTGCTGGTGGACATCGCCATCGACCAGGGCGGTTGCTTCGAGACCTCGCACCCGACGACCCACGACGATCCCGTGTTCCAGGTTGAAGGCATCATTCACTACTGCGTCGCCAACATGCCGGGGGCCGTCGCGCGGACGAGCACTTTGGCGCTCAACAACGCGACACTGCCTTACGTCGTTCAGCTCGCCACGATGGGGACAGAGGCCGCGCTCGCGCAGTCGCATCACCTGCAGAACGGCCTCAATATATCGGCAGGGGCCCTGCGACATGCGGCCGTCGCTGACGCGCTGGGTCTTCCGCTGACGGCGTAGATTCGGCAGCGACTAGACCAAGCTGACCTCCTGCCGCCGCCTGAAAGTGTGGACCTCGGGTAATCGCGGTCTGGTTCTTAGCTGCCGATAGTGCCGTGATCCGGGCGAGCGCCCGGTGGTTAGCACCATCGGAAGTTTAGAGTTGCTCTACGTGGGATTGGACGTTTCGCAGAAGACGACCGCGATCTGTGTGGTGGATCATCATGGGGAGCGGCAGTGGCGCGGGGCATGCGCAACGGATCCATCAGTCATCGCCTCAGTCGGCACTGTCAGGCCAAAGTTTTATACTACGTTTGAGCGGCTCGGGCGGTGATACCTGGTACTGTTTTTGCTCACAAATCGGCCCCGGAAAAAGAGCGGATTCGACGTAGAAACGGGCTCTACTTGGTTGCCTTGACAGTGCCTCCATGTCCCGACGCCATCGCCCGGGGGGACCCGAAGGCCCAGATATCCGCTCTGACAGCACCCTTTCAGCCATTGGGTGTTATGCCGGCGCCTTGAGTCCGCGGCTGCGGCGCCCGCTTAAAGTCCTGCAAACTTGAGCCGATGGTCGTCGCTCGGCGAGGGCGCCTCAAGAAGCTCCAGGCACCACGGCGCGCGCCGGCTGAAGCCGCGCGCCGCGGCGAAACATCGCCCCGGTCAGGCCAAAGCCGACGATAAGCAGCGCCCAGTCTGCGGGTTCGGGAACCCCGCCGGGGGCTTCCGCGATCAGGGAGAACGCCGTACTGCCCGGCGACGCGGCCCCGTAGTCGCCGAGGTTTGACCCGCCCCACCCCAAGACGTCGAGGGCGGTAAGGTCGGCAGCGGTGAGCTTGTAGGACTGGCCAGTCTGAATGAAGGCGTTGGATACGTCGAAGACGTTAGCCACCGTCGCCCAGTCGCTACGGTCGCCGCCGGCGCTTGAATTGTTGAAATTCTTCAGATCGGTGACGCCGCCGTTGATGGAGAAATAGGCCGCGTCGTTGTAGCCGTAATCCAGCACCCCTGGGGCGTTGTAGCGTTCGAGGTCGAAGGGCGTGCGCCACGCGGGTGCGGCGCTGGATATCCCGCCGATCCGGCCCAAAACCTCGGCGATCTCGTGTCCCGCGACGGCCTCGAAATCGTATGCGCCAGCCGTGACGCCATTTGTCGGGTCGAAGTCGTAGCCGGCTGTGGCGCCCGCGAAGCCGATGGAGCCGTCCACGTAACTTTGCGTCGGGGAAATGAGGCCCAGCGCCTTGGCTTCCGAGGACGGGATGACGTAGCGGGACGGCCCTGTGGGCGCGACCGTCGACATCGACTTCACCGCCGTCGCCAAGGCGGTGTCGCCGGGATTCCTCGCCGAGAAACTCGCCAGATCACTGCGCACCTGGGCGTAGGTGAAGTAGCCGTACAGACTGTCGACGCTGGCGCCGACCGCGTTGGAGGGCAGCGACTGCCCGGCCACGGAACCCCAGCTGACGTTGATGTTCACCGCGGCGGGATTGGAGAACGACGAGGCGTAGTCCCGCGCCACGGCGTTGAAATCCGCCTCGACCGTCGCGGCGTTGGCGAGGCTGGTGATGCTGGAATCGAAGCGCCCGACAATCGTCATGGCCGCGACCGGCGCGGCGCAAGCTGTCGACAGCGCCAGTGCGCAGGCGCCCAACAGCAGGCGGCTCAATGGCCGCGAATCTTCGCCGGGATTTTGCATGGTGGTCGCTTCCTTGCTTGCCCCCCGGCATGAGACTGGCCTCTTCACCTATCCGTCAGCGCGCCGCCATGCGACCACTTGGCGCAGCTAAGTAATTGTATAGTGAAGCGTTCTCCGGCTTTCTGAACTCCGGATAGAGCTCTGTCAGAGCAAATTCACCGCTGGGTGACGCAGGACCGCTGCGGACGCTCGCCCGTTTCGCACCCAGCCGCAGTTAACTTGACAGCTCTGGCGACCGCTCACCTTGGCGGAACCAGATCAACTTCCGATGCCTTTCCAAGCTTGACCGTTTTCACGGTGTGAACCCGGGTTCCTCGGAAGTCCTGATCATGAAAATCCAACGGCTCTTCATCGTGACGCTGGCGACGGCCGCGGTCGCGCTCGGCTCCTGCACCAAGCATGGCGACGACGGGTTCGCGCAGAAGGCGACTGGGCACATCGAGTCGACCGCTGGGGATCTGACGGGAAGCTCGAAGCTCAAGAACGACGGCAAGAAGGACGAGGTCGAAGGCGGGGTGAAGAGCGTCGTCGGCGACGTGAAGGATACGATCCACGACGCGACCAAATCCCATTGAGGTCGCGCCGCGCGACCCGCTCGACGAATACGGAGACCGGCAAGCGCGACCTTCGAACCGGGCGCTCGCTGTGGACTGATGGTGGCACTGGCCTCGGCGTCCCGACCGCGCCCTTGACCAAACCTGTCGATGTCGACGTCGCGATCGTCGGCGCCGGAATCAGCGGCGCATTCATGGCGCGCGAGCTTGCCCGCAGCTTCAGCGTGGCCGTCTTTGATCGGCGCGGCCCAGTGCTCGGCAGCACCATGGCCTCGACCGCCATGCTGCAGTGGGAACTGGACGTTCCGCTCCAGGCGCTCGCCGATCAGATCGGCAAGGCGAAGGCTCAGCGGGTCTATCGGCGCTCTCGACAGGCGGTGGACGACCTGAGGTCGATCGTCGAGGGCGCGAGCATCCGCTGCGGTCTGAAATCCAAGGCGTCTCTCTATCTCGCGGGAGATGACTACGGCGCGCGTGCCTTGGCGCGCGAAGCCGAGGCTCGCGCCGGCGCAGGTCTGGACTCGGTTTTCCTGCACCCTGCCGACCTGCGCAGCCGCTTCGGGATCGAGCGCACCGGCGCGATCCTTTCCGGTGGCTCCGCCAGCGCCGACCCCGCGCGGCTCGCCGCCGGCCTGCTGCGCCGCGCGAACTCCCGCGGCGCCCGGGTCCATTCGCCGGTCGAGATCACCGGCGTTCTGCAGGGCGGCGATCGCGTCACGCTGGTCAGCGACGCCGGCATTGAGATCCGCGCCCGCCACGTCGTCTTCTGCTGCGGCTACGAATTCCCCAAGGGCGTGCCTACCCATGGCGCCAAGATCATCTCCACCTGGGCGCTCGCCAGCAAGCCGCTAGGCGATCCTCCCGCATGGCTATCCCGCCACTTGGTGTGGGAAGCGTCCGACCCCTATCTCTACCTGCGTATGGCGGCCGACGGCAGGCTCATCGCCGGAGGCGAGGACGAAGCATCGCCGACGCGCCACGCCGATCCGGAAGCCCTCGCGCCGAAGTCGCGGGCCATCGTACGGAAACTGCAAGCGCTGATCCCCGGCCTGGAGATCGAGGTCGACTACACCTGGGCCGGGGCGTTCGGAGAAAGTACGACTAGCATGCCGCTGATCGGGCCGATTCCGGGGATGCCGCATGCCTACGCAGTGATGGGCTTCGGCGGCAACGGCATCACCTATTCGGTGATCGCCAGCCAGATTGTTGCTGCGGCGATCCGCGGGCGACCCGATCCGGACGCCGACCTCTACGCCTTCGCGTGATCTAGCCGGGGTAAGGATTGGCCTTCAGCAGCCGGGCCAGGTGTGCGGCGTTGCCGGCCACCATCTTCGCGGTCTGCGCCACCTTCTTCGGCGTGGTCTTGAGGTCCTTGAAGTCCACCGACCCCATGGCCTCGCCCACCCAGTAGCACGCCGCGACAGCCGGACCGGTGTCGTTCAGGCTCTGGGCGATCTCGGCGAAGCTGTGGTGCGCGCCGTCCTCGTTGCCGACGATCGCGACAACCGCGACCTTTGAGTACGAGGGCATCCGGCCCTGCTTGTCCGTCTCGTCGAAGAAAGCGTCCATCCGCTCCAGCACGCGCTTGGCGACGCTGCTCGGCTGACCCATCCAGATCGGCGTCCCGAAGATCAGGATGTCGGCGGCGAGGATCTTCTCCCGCACGCCCGGCCATTCGTCGCCGTTCCCTTCGTCGGACGACACGCCCGCGGCGATGTTCAGCGACGCGATCCGGATGGTCTCGGCGGCCTTCACGTCACAGGCTTTGAACTCCTTGGCGAGCAAGGCGATCATCGCGTCGGTCGAGCTGGGTTTGCTCGCATCGCCCTTCAGCGTGCAGTTGATCGGCTGGGCGCGGAGTTTCATGGTCACCTCATTGGTGAAGCCTCAAGCTGTTGAAGGGACGACCCGTTCCGTGCTCGCTCTCAATGACGCTCAAAGGGTGATCGGGTCGGGCGCAGGCGGCCGAGGAACTAGGGTTCGACGCGGCAGCCGATGAAATCTTCGCGCGAGCTAAAGGGTTGCAGGCCAAGCCGCACTGACGTGCCGACGACCTAAACGGCAAACGCCCCCGGCAGTGAAGCCAGGGGCGCTAAAAGCAGGTCGATCAGTCGGTGGGCTTCTTCGGCCCTGCTAACCATCAAACCGGCCCGCGCCCGAAAAGTTCCACCCCTCGATTGCCGTGACAGATGCTTGCGGACGAAACCGTTTCTACGCGAGCGGGTTGGGGCCGGGAGTCCGACAAACCGAAATGGACGCTGACGTCATCTGGAACGCCAAACAGGAGCTGACCCGCCGCGCCGCCTGACCGGCGTTTCTCTCCACCTTCGAGGCCACGCCTCGTGCGGCACGGCGCGCAAGGGTTCCTCGACTAAGCTAGATAGAAGAAGAGGCGCGCCAGCTGTCGGGCGCGCCTCTTCCATCTGTCGTCAGCCGACCCGATGACGGTCGGCCTGATGTGTGAATCGGCGGGGGGTCACGGTGCCGATCGGCGTGCTAACGACTTGAATTCGCTAACGCGGCGGGGGTCAATCCGTGACGCCGATTCACAGCTCGGGCCTCTCGCACAACCTCTTGGATGGCCGCGACCACCGCCTGCGGCTGGTCGATCTGGATGTAGTGGCCAGCGTGTCCGATCGGCCGATTGATCCCGCGGCTGGAAAGCCTCGCGAGTTCCTCGTGCATGATTGTCCAGGTCGATGCCAGGGCGGCTTTGTCGTTGGCCGACATCGAGCCGGGCAGCGCGATATCGGTCGCCGTCAGCACGATAAGCGGCATGTCGCCGTAGGACCGCCGCGCGGCCGCGACCTCATCGTTGCTCGTAGTGTCCATGGCGCCGAGTTCTGAGTCCATTGTCCGCCAATAGCCGGGCGATAACAGCTGGCGCGTGCGGGCGGCGTAAAGAGCGTCGCTGTAGGCGGCGTCCCGCATCGGAGCCCCCGCGCACCGCTCGAAGGTTGCGGAGTTCAAGGCGAGCCTACCTGCCGCGGCGGCGGCGGCGCAGTCGGCTGTCGCCTGGCTCTGGGATCGGGCCATCTCGCCCATGGATTTGGCGGCGGCCTCGAACCGGGCCGCCTGGCCCTCCTTGGCAGGGTCCACGAGCACCATGCCGGCCACCAGATCCGGATGCCGATCGGCGAACAGGCGGACATAGAAGCTGCCCAGCGAATGGCCGACCAGCACGTAGGGCGCCCTGACGTCCGCCGCCCGAAGCAAACCCTCGATATCCGTCACCGCCGCCGAGGCGGTGCGTGGCGGATGGGCCGGGTCACTGAACCCCATCCCAGCCCGGTCATAGGCGCAGACGCGCGTCGTCCTGGCGATGGCGGGCTGGACCAGGCGCCAGTCGAGCATTGAATCGCCCAGGCCGGACTCCAGAAGAACGGTCGGCGCGCCCCTGCCGGTGCATAGCAGGTTCAGCCTTCGGCCGTCGCGCAGGCGCACCAGCCGGGCGGGTTCGGCGTAGACGTCCAACGACCGGTCGATCGCGGCGGGCCGCGCCGGCGCCGCGTGGCTGCGCGCGGTCGCCGCCGTAAGCATGGCGACGAGCACGGCGGCGAGCCCCAGGCCGGCAAGGCGCCCTGCGCGTTCGCCCATCAGAAGGCCTTGGTGATCACCACCCCGACGGTGCGGGGCTGGATCAGCGAGACCCATGCCGGGCCGCCGACGATGGTGGCCTCTTCGTAGGCGGAGGTCTGGCCCCGACTGTCGAACAGGTTCTTGGCGTAGAGGTCGATATCGACCGACTTGCTGGAAATCCCCAGGGTGATGTCGACGGCGCCGTAGGCCGGCAGGACATACTGCGGATAGGACAACGAGGCGTCGTAGCTCGCCGTCCGTGCGCCGACGTAACGCCAGGTCGCCCCCGCATGCATGGCCATGCCGTCCTCCAGCGGGTGGTCGTAGTCCACCGACAGGGTGCTCGAGACCCTCGGCACGTTCGGCAGGCGCTCGCCCGCGGCGCCCGAGACGGCCGGGGCGGCCTCCGCCAGTCTCGCATCGGTGTAGGCGGCCGAGCCGCTGAACGTCCAATGCGGTACGGGCCGGGCGACGAAGGCGAACTCGAGGCCCTTGCTGGTCGCCGCGCCACCGTTGGCGAGCACGCTCAGTCCATTGAGGGAGGTGAACAACTGTATGTTGCGCCAGTCGATATCGAAGACGGTGATGTCCGCGGTCAGCCATGGCAGCGGCCGCAGCTTGGCCCCGACCTCGTAGTTCCACAGCGAGTCCGGGCCGAAGGTGGACTTGCCGACCGGTTGGCCGGTTACTGGATCGGTGGCGACCAGGTTCGGCCCGCCGGGCCGATAGCCGCTGGCGGCCCGGGCGTAGACCATGCCGTCGTCGTCCAGCTTGTATTTGACCGTCGCCAGATAGGTCTCCGACGTGTCGCTCGATGCCGATCCGGGGTTGGACGATGCGATCAGCCCCATGCCGATCTGGGTGAAGATCTGGTCGTTGTGGCTGAGGCGGGCGCCGACCGTCCCCTCCAGCCTGGCGGTGAAATGATAGGTGGCGTCGGCGAACACCGCCTCCTCGCGGAAGGTGTCCGGCAGCCGGAACGCCCCGATATTCTGATCGATCGGAACTTGGTTTTCGTAGCCCTGCAGCTGCTGGAAATTCTCGCTGTTCTCATAGGTGTAGAAGGCGCCCGCCAGCCAATCGAGCTTGCCGCCCGGGTGCGAGGCGAGCCGCACCTCCGCCGTGGTCTTGTCGGTGCCGTAGGTCCCGTTCAGGCCGACCGCGTCGATCGGCGAGCCAAGCGAGTCGAGGAAGGATCCCAGCAGCGTGACAAACGGCTGGCTGAAGTCCTGGGAGAAAGTGGTGGCGTCGGACTGATAGGCCACGGTGGTCGATAGCGTGGCGAATCCGAAATCGTAATCCGCCCCCAGGCTGTAGAGGCGAAACCGGTTCTTGAACGGCTCGGGCAGGATGCGGCTCTGCTGGAGGTCGCCAAGACTGGGTTTGCCGGTCGTCAGATCGTAATCGACGAATGACGTCCCGTTGCGATCGAGGTTCTGGACCAGAACCGTCCCGCGCAGGTTCAGCCGATCGGTCGCCGCGAACAGGAACGAGAGCCGTCCGGTCGTCGTGTCGCTGGCATCGACGTTGCGCTCCCCGGTAGCGATGTTGTCGACGACGCCGTCGTCGTGGTTTCTCACCAGCGAACCGTGCAGGGCAAGGCGGTCGGGAACCACCACCAGGTTGGCGGCGGCGCGCAGCCCGTAGTTGAAGCCGCCGCCGGATGTTCCGGAGGCCTCGGTCTGGATCTCACCGCCCGACCCGGCGAAAGACGGCGGGTTGAGCACATATTTCAGGGCCCCGCCCATGGCGCTCGCGCCATAGAGCGTGCCCTGCGGGCCGCGCAGGACCTCGATGCGCTGCAGGTCGAACGAGCCGAGCCCGAGCGCTAGGTCGACCGAGCCGCCGTTCTGGCCGGTGGCGCCGAACGGCACGTCGTCGATGTAGATACCCACGGTCGGCGTCGCGTCCTGGCCAACGGTGACCCCGCGCAAGGTCACCTGCTGTTGCCCAGCGCCGCCGAGGCTGGCGAGCACCAGTCCCGGCACACGCGCCGCGACATCGTTCAGGGACTGGGCGCCCTGCCGGGAAAGCTTCTCGCCGTTGAGCACGCTGAGGGAGGCGGGAACGTCGCGCGCCGCTTCGCTGCGCCTTTGCGCCGTGACGATCACCTCCTCCAGCTCCGTGGGCCCCGCCTGGGCGATCGGAGCCGGCGGGGTCGGAGCCGCCACCACGATGGAATAGGTTCGCGGCGCGATATATTTCGGCTTCAGCCCGGTTCCGGACAGCAGGATGTCAAGCCCTTGCTCGAGCGAGTAGTCGCCGCGGACTTCGTTGATGCGCCGCCCTCGCGCCGCTGCCTCGGTGATCAGGATCTGCGCGTCGGCCTGTTTGGCGAACAGGGCCACGCCCGTCGCCGCCGGTTGCGTCTTGACGCTGAAGATCCTGGTCTGCGCCGCGGCCACTGTGGACACGGCCATGGCGCAGACGGCTGCGCAGGCGAAAACCCCGCCCCTGCCGTGGATTGAAGCCCAACACGACATGATCGCCCCCTCATGGGCGCCCGATCGCCCTGACTTCACCTGACGAGCGGCGCGCGCTTTTCCTTTCCGCAAGGACCGCTCAGGCGTTGGGCTTCAATGCCACGGCCACGCCGGAATCGCCCATCAGGCTGGCGTTGGCGGCCTTGGCGAAGGTCGATGGATCGTCGGCGCGGAATTCACCATACAGGCGCGCGCCCGCGGCCGTGGGCTCGCGGATAACCAACTGCGATTGGTTGAACCGGTTGAACTCATCGACCGCCT
>PLEH01000013.1:10840-18065 GCA_003136395.1 Phenylobacterium sp. | reverse complement strand
ACACCGCTATCGGGGAAGAATATGTAATCGAGCGGACTATCGGCGTCCATCAGCACTTCCGCGCGTTGGCACTGAACGTGTTCAAGATCTGGTAAAATCAGCTTGAGATCGCGAGATGGAAGGGCGAGCAAAAGCCGATTGCGGGGCCAAAGCGATGAAGCATTCATGCCTTCAAATCGCGCCCGGCTCGCGCAAGTTCCAAGCGGAAGTGCGTTGTGAACGAGGCGCGCATCGTGCGGTTCGGCGAGATGCTGCTGGCGCATCCTGTCCCCACTTGGGGTGGCACCGCAGTGGGCCGCTGGCGGGGCGAGACACTGGTCGCGGAGACCTCAGGCCCGCGGCCGGGCGTGACGGAGCGGTCCTTCCTTCACCTGTGCGGTGTCACTGGCGGACAATCGCGCGGCGCGCGCGGCCTGGTCGATCATGGTCCGCGGCGGGAGGGGCCGCTTCGGCAAGCAGGACTTCGTCTACATCCCCGAGCAGGACGTCTACCGCTGCCCGGCGGGTGAGACCCTGACGCGGCGCTTCACCAGCGTGGAGGACGGCATGGACCTCCACGTCTACTGGACGACGAGCTGCGCGGACTGCCCGCTGAAGGCCCGCTGCACCAGCGGCAAGCAGCGTCGGATCAAGCGCTGGGCGCATGAGGCGGTGATCGAGGCCATGCAGGCCAGGCTCGACCGCAAGCCCGACGCCATGCGCATCCGCCGAGCCACCGTCGAACACACCTTCGGCACGCTCAAGGCCTGGATGAAGTTTGGGCTGACAACACCGGCTGGGACCGTCATGCCGTCTCCAGTTCCCCCACCAGTGCGCCTGCTGGGATGTGCCATTCACGAGCCAGCAGCCGGATGTTGTCCAGCGTCAACTCACGCTTCCCGTTCAGGATTTCCGATGCGCGAGACCGCGAATGGAGGAGATGGGCAAGATCGCTCTGCGAGCGGTCGTTCTGCTCCATCATAAACCTGAGCACGCCGAGCGGAGAGGCCGGTCGGGCCGCCCATCGCGTTTCTTCGTAGTGTTCGACTAGGGCTGCGAGCACGTCGAGACGATCACCTTCAGGAGAGCCGACGGAGGCTCCCCAAAGGCGGTCGATTTCGAGCAGCGCCGCTTTGTGATCCTCGTCTGTGCGGATCGGGCGAATGTCCATGTCTTCCTCTCGCTCTTCGGTTGCCGCCTGGCGAGCGGCCTTGGTCTCAAAACTGCGCGACTGTCTCCGCGTCCACCTTGTCGTACTCGGCATGGGTGCCGATAAATTTCACGAACGTGATCTGCCGTTCGAAGTCGAAAGCCGCGATCAGACGATAGTCGCCGCCGACCAGGTCGTAGCGGATGCGATCACCGCTCACGCTCTTGGCTTTCGAGAAGGCATTGGCCGCCTCCGACATCGTCGTCCAGGACGCCTCCTTGATGACCGTCAACCAGTGACTGAGCGCCGCGGCTACTGCCGGGTGTTTGGCCGCGTATTTCAGAACGGTGCTGCGCGCGATCAACTTCATGACGGTTTGTAGCGCGTTCCCAATCGTGGAACAAGGGAAATGTTCCAAGATCGGGAACAGATGGCCCGGCAATGGCCGATATGGGTGCTTTCAGTGGAACGAAAAGGCTGATGTTCGCGGTCAGGTCGGCCGGCGCGGCCCGCCAATCTACATCGGAGACTCGCGGCACAACCGGTCTGGAGCATTTTGCTGACTGCGTGGGGTGCAGCCAGTCTAACTGTAATTAGTCTCCACTTTGGGCCCAGCGGGCCTGTGTGGAGCCGGTCGCGAGGAGGTTCTCACTCTATCGGCAGTTAACCTGACAACACTCAGCGGCCCGGTCGCCATCACTCCTTCGGCGTCATGCCGGTCATTTCAAGCAGCTTGTCATACTTGGCTTTGGCCCGCCACGCATCCTCGGCGCGGCCAGCGTCCGCCCACCATTCGGCGCTCTTCAGATAGCCATTCAGCCCGGACCCGTCAGGCGTGTTGACCGTCAGCCGCAACACCTTCAACACCCAGCCCCATCTCATCAGCCGCTCGACCCTCCGCCGCTCCGCAGCGACGCTCATGATGTTTGGACGGCGGCGACCGAGGCGACCTGACCTCGACGGGGTAGGGGTTCTTGCGACCGCTGGCGGTTAACCTGACAACGCCCCGCGATGACCCCAGCAAATGCACTGTCGAGGCGCTGTGCACGGCTTGAGCCAGCCGCACCGTCTCATGACAGATGTCGATGCCCCGCTCGAACAGCAGGTGCTCCACGTTGCGTAGCGAAAGCGGGTACTTCACGTACATCATGACCACGAGCCGGATCACCTCGGGCGATGAGTCGAACTAACGGAAGGGATTGGTCGATCGGGCCATACGACGCGCCTACGGTGCGTCGCGTTACCGGGCCCTCAACTTTGGGCTGACAATGCCCGCCGACGCGCTCGCGGGCCAGATCGCCTCAGCCCGCATGCCAGGCCCTCTCCGTTCAGCGGCCGGGGAGGCCGGCGACGATCGCCTCGGCCTTGGCGAACAGCGCCGGATCGACGGTCAGGCCTGCCGCGGCGGCGTTGTCGTTCAGCTGCTCCGGCCGGCTGGCGCCCACGATGGCCGAGGCGACGTTGGGTTCGCGTAGCACCCAGGACAGGGCGAACTGCGACATGCTGCAGCCCGCCTCGGCGGCCAGCGGCTTTAGCTTCTGCACAGCTTCGAGGATCTCCGGCTTCATCCAGGCGCCCATCATATTGCCCATGCTGTCGCTGGCGGCGCGCGAGTCCACCGGCGGTTTGGCGCCGGGCGCGTACTTGCCTGACAGCACGCCCTGCGCCAGGGGCGACCATACGATCTGCGACACGCCGTTGGCGGCGCTGAGCGGGATCACCTTCTGCTCGGGCCGGCGGTGAAGCAGGGAGTATTGCGGTTGGCTGGAGACAAACCGCTCCACGCCTGGGATCGCGAAGGCTGCCTCGATCTGGTCGGGCGACCATTCGGAAAAGCCGATGTAGCGGGCCTTGCCCGAGCGCACGACCTCGCTCAACGCTTCCATCGTCTCCTCAAGCGGCGTTTCAGGGTCGTATCGGTGACACTGGTAGAGATCGACGTAGTCGGTCCGCAGACGCTTCAGGGAGGCGTCGATCTGCTTTGCGATCTGAGCGCGCGAGAGGCCCCGGTCGGTGTCGCTCATCGGGAAGAACACCTTGGTGGCCAGGATGTAGCTGTCCCGCGGCCGCCCGCTCAGAATCTCGCCCAGCACGGTCTCGGCCGCACCGCGGCCATAGACGTTGGCGGTGTCGATGAAGTTGATCCCGAGCTCGAATGCGCGGTTCAGACAGGCCCGCGTCTTGTCCGCCTCTACGCCCACGCCATAGGTCAGCCAGGACCCCAGCGAGATCGCCGACACCTTGAGATCGCTCGCGCCGAGCTGACGGTACTGCATGTCATGCCCCTGGGCTGCATCGGCTCGACCCGCGAGCGCGATATCCAGAAATATATAGGGCACGCGACTACGGATGCGAGGCGCGCTGCCCGGCGATTAAATGCCGCGATGGCACCGGCTGACGATTTCGGCAACTTAACCGGACCCCGGCGCGTAAGGCCCTTTCCTTTCCTAATTCAGGCGGCCTTCGGCCCCCTACGAAATTGAGTGGCGGGTCCGAATCCACATCGTAGAGTCGCGGCACAACCGGTCTTGAGCATTTTGCTGACTGCGTGGGGTGCTGTCAGTCTAACGCTAACAGGTCTCCACTTAGGGCCCAGGCGGGCCTGTGTGGAGCCCGGTTGCGATGCGCCTAATCTCGTTCAAACGGCATAGATTCCCGGCCGACGTCATCCGTTCCTGTCCTCGGGGCAATGCTTCAGCAGCGCCTGAAGCGCGCCCACTTCGCCGGCGGTGAACTCCACCTGAGCGCCCGCCGTGTTGCGAACAAATATGGCCCTGGCCTTGCTCCACGCCTCTGGCACCCAGTGCGCTTCAGGCACAGTTGGCGACGAGGACGAGGGTGCGCATGGCGCCAAGCTGGGCCGCGCGGCGCTGCGAAATTGCGGTACGCAACTTTTGCCGTGGCCGAGCGCTATCCGATGGTCGGGGCTCTGGATCGATTGAAATGAAACCTGTTCTGATCGCTGCCTGCGCCGCCCTGGCGCTCTCCGGCTGCGCCACCGGTTACGGCGGCTACGATGCCGGCGGCTTCAACGCCTACTACGATGACGCCTATGGGCCGTTCTCCGGCGGTTACTGGGGCCGGGACAATTACTTCTGGTACTCGCCCGGGGCCAGTC
The DNA here is from genome assembly GCA_003136395.1 of Phenylobacterium sp. Classification (GTDB taxonomy): domain Bacteria; phylum Pseudomonadota; class Alphaproteobacteria; order Caulobacterales; family Caulobacteraceae; genus Phenylobacterium. The sequence continues at coordinate 13,818 of PLEH01000013.1, read as the reverse complement.
GCCCCTTCATCCGCGACGACGGGCGCCACTTCCAGCGCGCGCCGCGCGCGGGCCTCCACGGCGTCCACGGCCAGCGCGGCGTGTTCCACCGGCATTGAGGCATCTCAATCGGCTCCCCCCGAAAGCGGGGCGATTTCGCGTTCTTCACAGCGCACTTGGTGGCCCAGCGCCGAGATCTCCCGGGCCCAGAAGTGCGCCATGGCGCAGGCTTCCATGCCGACCAGGCACGGAGGGATCGCCTCGAAGAACCTCATCACCTCGGCGCGGCGCAGCTTCTTCGTCACCGTCAGGGATCGACGACAAATCAGTAAAGCGCGGGGCACTGTCAAGGCAACGGCGATTACTTGTACGGAACGCCGATCGAGGGACGAAGTCCACCTGTTTTTGCTCGGCATTTTGGCGCGCGGCCACCATCAAAATGCACAAAAAAGCCGCTCTACTTGATTGCCTTGACAGTGCCGTCGTAGGCGATCCCCAGCTAGCGCCAGGTGCAGACCCGGTGATGATGCCGGATGGTGCAAACCTGATGGCGGCGATGCTGACCCCGGCCCATGTGGTCAGAATAGCTGTGGCCTTGATTCATGGAGTGATGGTCCATCTGGTTCCGGTCGGTCTGCCGCTGATCCATCGGACGTTGGTCAGGTTGGGTGCGGTCCATCGGGGCTTGCGCTTGGCGCTGGTCCGCAGGCGGCTGGTACGGCCGATCTTGGGCGAGCGAGACTCCGGCAGAGGCCGCCGCGCACGACACGGCCACTAGGCCGATCATGATCCTGTTCATTGGGGGGTCCTTACGCGGCTAACCCGCGAGTCCCGCCAACGCGCGGATATGATTTAGGATGCTGGTTGCCTTGACAGTGCCATTTCAAAAGTTTTCCGAGTTCCTTGCGGTCACCCATGTTTATCGGGGGCATGTTTTGGCTGCACTGACCAGGCCGCTGGCTCGTCGTGTTTGTCGGCTTCAGCCGCTGCCGCCGTCGCCTGCACCTTGTCGGGTGTATGATGGGCGGGCGCGTAGATCGCATAGACCTGCATTGGCGTCGCGCCGATATTGGTGATGTTGTGCCACGTCCCCGCCGGAACGAGGACACACCAGCCGTTTGACACTTCCTTTTCAAAAGTCAGTTTATCCTTCGCGGGTCCCATCTGCACTCGACCGCTGCCAGCGTCGAGGCGCAGGAACTGATCGGTCTCCGGGTGCGCTTCAAGGCCTATGTCGCCGCCAGCGGGAATCGACATCAGCGTCACTTGCAGATAGCGCCCGCTCCAGGCGACCGAACGGTAATTTGTGTTTTCCTTTGTCGCGCGTTCAATGTCGAACGATTGCGGCTGGGGCCCAATGTCTTTGATCCTGTCAGCAGTGCTTACCATGACTGATCTCCCCAAGTTTGCGGCGATGCGCTATCTCGCATGGTCGCGGCAATTTGTTGCCTATCGCGATGACAATATCGCGGCCCCCATCGACAGCGAGTAGGTTCGGCAAATACCCATTCAATGCCGCACTAAATCTTGAGCGTTTCGGCGGACCACTTCGCCATAGGCAGGCCCCAGTTCGGGATCTTGCCGTGACTGCGAAAGAACATCTCCTTGTAGATCATCTTCTCCGCATAGGGCAGCCCGCGCTCGAGGTGCTGGCGGGCGCGTTCGCGCAGCGTTTTGACCTCGGTGATGAAGGGTTCGTCCGCCACGGCCTCGGCGGGGGACGCGTGTTTCATCGAGTGGCTCCAGTGTCGGTTTTAGGCGGGTCAGGCGCCGGTCCTAGCCGGCTCTGGCGAACTTCGGCTCTGCGCCCCGGTCACGGGCGCGTGGTGGCGCCACGGCTCGCCGCGGCCGCGCGCCGCCTGGTGCTGCAAGGTCGCGAACCGCCAGTTGGGCAGGGCGTCCACCCAGGCCTCAAGGAAGCCATGGCGGTCGTTCTGATGGTCGAGATAGTAGGCGTGCTCCCACAGGTCGCAGACCAGTAGCGGCGTCAGATCGGGGTGGGTCAGGGTGTCGTCGGCGTCGTGGGTCGAGCGCACGACCAGGGCGCCGCCGCGGTCCGCCGCCAGCCAGACCCATCCCGAGCCGAAGTGACCGACGCCCTCGGTCACGAAAGCCCGCTTGAAGTCGTCGAGATCGCCGAAGGCGGCTTCGATCGCCGTGGCCAGCTCGCCCTGCGGCTGCTCGCCATGGGGTGACATGGCCGCCCAGAAGAAGCTGTGGTTCCAGGCCTGGGCGGCGTTGTTGAACAGCTTTCGGTCGCCGGATTTCGACGCGTCGAAGATCACCGACTCAAGGTTCTGGGGAGACTTCCCCGCGCCCTCAAGCAGCTCGTTGAGCGCCTTGACCTAGGCCGCGTGGTGCTTGTCGTGGTGGAAATGCAAGGTGCGCTCGGAGATGACCGGCGCCAGCGCGTCGTAGTCATAGGGAAGATCGGGCAGGGCGAACATCGGCGGGGCTCCTTCTGCAGAGCCTAAACCCTCGATGCGCTGCATGGTTCACCTAGCCCCGCGTTCGCCGCGCCAAAGTCGGCTTGGTGTGAAAGCGTCCCGACATCGTTGGCACGGCCCCGGGGCACCGGTGCTAGGAGACTTGGCCGAAACGCCTCGTCATGGCGGCCTAGCTTACGCTGGGCGGTCTGGAGGGTGGGGTCAGTCCGGGACGCCGATTCACACCTCTGAACTTTGAGAAGACAATGCTTCTGTCACCCCAGCACGGCGCAGCGCCGGCTCGGATACCCGAGTCAGGGCGGCCAGATGGCCGAGTATCCGCGGCATCAGGCTCAGACCGAAGACCGCAACATGACGGCCGGGCCAGGTTTCGAGACGCCGTTGAAACCAGGTCGCCAACGCGACCTGTCGGCCGACGTCAGCGCGCAAACGAGCATGATAAGACGCCGCGTCGCCGCCGCCGAGCACAGCCTCCGCGGCCAGCCGGGCGCTGTGCAGCGCAATGGACATCCCGTCGCCCGAAAAGGATGGGATGACGGCGGCCTGATCGCC
>PLEH01000013.1:0-10821 GCA_003136395.1 Phenylobacterium sp. | reverse complement strand
CCCGCATAACCACCGTCGAACAGGATGACCTCGACGAACCCCGCCAGCGCCTCACTCATGGAGCGGTTCAAACGGAAGTAGCTCTTGAACCCGATCATCCCTTGGATCGTCGATGAGCTGTCGCGCCTGGCGCCGCGAACGTCGTGCTTGCCACTGGCTAGTAGGATCGTGGCCGCCGGGAGGCTTCCGCGACTGGTTTCCAGTTGACCAGGCTGGACGCTGCTGACCGTGACACCGCGCTCGACCTTTGCCCCCAGCCGCTCGGCGTGGACCAGCAACGCCTCGTCCAGCCGCCGGCGGGTCAGGCCCAGGGCAGTGAACGGCAGCGGGGATTCGACCGAGCGGCGGCCGGCGATCAGGCGAACCCCACTGATGGGCGCGCCGCCCAGCCGGGCCACGTCGAGGCCGATGAGGTCCAGGTGCGCCTGCGCCTCGATGGAGAGAAATTCACCGCAAATCTTGTCGCGCGGTTCGCTCTCGCGCTCCAGCAGCAATGGTCGCGCACCAGCCCGAGCGAGGGCGGCCGCAGCCGCCCCTCCGGCCAGGCCGCCGCCCACGATCACCACGTCCGTCACCTCACGCGGCCGATGCAGATGCGGAAGGGAAAGCGCCAGTCGACGGCGACGCTCTCCGGAGCGAGCTCCGAAGCTGCGACCAAGCGCAGCCAGTCGGACCGCGTAAACCCGCGGGCCACGGAAATCAGACCGTCATGCCGCACCATTCTATGCAACAGGGCGGCTGTCGAAAGTACCATGAATCCGTAGTAGGCGACCGGATGACGGTGGAGGTCGTTGATGAACCAGCCGCGCCGGGCGTTCTCCTCCATCCAGCGTATGAAGCGGACGAGCAAGTCGTCCGGCATATGGTGGGCCACAAGGGAGCTCACCACGAAGTCGATCGGCACGTCCGGCGCGTAGTCGAAGACATCACCAACAAGGTAGTTGATCTGTAGGGCTGGATCAGTCGCGGCGGCAGCGGCCGCCGCGCTCCAGGGGCTGAGGTCGATGCCGGTCAGGCGCGGCTTGAGGCCCCTCCTCATGGCCCAGTCGTGGATAGTGCGCAGCATATCGCCCTGCCCATAGCCGACGTCTAGAAGCGAGAACTCCGAGCCGCGCGGCAGAGACTTTGTCGCTCGTTCCAACCAGCGAAGGGTCGGCGGTCGCGCCATGGTGAGCGCGTTTGCTTTGGCAAGATCGTTCAGGCAGTCGATGAGGTCCTTTTCGGCGACATCAGGGGCTTCCATCTCTTCCAGCTCAGCGGATCGCTTGGCGAAGCTGCGCATGACGACACTCTAGGCGACGACTTCGAACCGAAAGCTCTCTGCGGCAAGGCCGGGACCGAACGCCACGGCAAATCCGTCGGCGGCGGTCGCACCGCTGGGGCGCGCGGCTTTGAGGATTCGCTGCAACACGAACATTAAGGTCGCCGACGACATGTTCCCGAAGTCCCGGAGCACGCCGCGCGACCAGTCCAACTGGTCGGATGCGAGCCCAAACCCGGTCTCCACCGCGTCGAGGATCGAGCGGCCGCCTGCGTGCACCGCCCAGATGCCGTAGTCCTCTGGCCGTCTTCCCCTCAAAAGGCCGCCATCGTCGTTGCGGGCCCTCTCGGCCGCCAGGGCGCGGGCGATCTTTCCCGGCACCTCGCCGGAGAGATGCATGTCGAATCCGTGGTCGCCGATCCGCCAGGTGATCGCCCCAGCTGTGTCGGCGATGGCGGCGGCGCGAAAGTCCGCCAGAGCGATGCCCCGCTCTTCGGCCGTGACCAGCGCCGCCGAACAGCCATCACCGAACAGCATCATCCCTAGGATCTTCTGCACGTCGCCCGCTAGCTGGAAGTGCAGCGTGCAGAGTTCCAAATTGATCACCAGCACGCGTGAGCATGGCTCGGAGCGCACGATATGATGGGCGAGGCGCAGAGCGGTGACCGCCGCGTAGCACCCCATGAAGCCAATGGACGTCCTCTCTACGCCGGAGTTCAGCCCCGCCGCTTCGACGATCAGCTGGTCGAGCCCGGGCGCGATGAAACCCGTGCAGGACGCGACCACCAAGTGCGTAATCCGTTCGCGCTCGAGCTCCAGGCCGAGGTCATCTAGCGCCCGCATCGCCAGCCTCGGCGCACTGGCCTCGAAGCGCTTCATGCGCTCAGCGGTCGAAGGCGAGCCCTCGAGCGAATAGAACCCCTGTGTATCGCCCTTTACCCTGCCGCCCTGCCAGACCGGCTCAAAGCAGGAGAACCGATGGTCGATGTCAGCGCGATCAGCCATGCGCCTGAATAGGGTCTGCTCACGCGGCCCGCTCAGCAACTGATCTACGTAGTCCAGGAACGCAGCATGGACGTCATGAGGGGGTGTCGCCGTCCCGATCGCGTTGATGTGGGCCGTCACCATGCCTAGTTCCTCACGACGCCCACTATGGACCAAGTCTGTTGAGGCGAAGGCATGGCACTGTCAAGGCAACCACGTAGAGCCGCTTTTTGGTGGATTTTTCGGTCGGGTGCGCTTCAGCGCCCCCTATCCTGAACGCGACCGTAGAGATCAACGGCGTGACGACGTCGTTCCCGGCGAGCGACCGCGGTGAGGCCTACACTGAAATCCGCGATCCGCGCGTCTTCGCATAGCCAAGGCACAAATCTCAGCTACCCGGACATAAACACCGGACCGGCGGTTAACTTCAACTCAGGGATTCTACGGGCCCAGGCGGCAAGCTCGAAGGTGTCGGCGAAGCTGGTCGACAGCCATCCGACTTTTCGACAGCCTGCTAGCGGAGGGGGCACATCATCTCCACGTTCTCCAGCATGTCATCCGATAGATAGAACTCGACTAGCCAGCGTCCCAACGCCTGTGCCGGAGCGCGCCGGCGCTTCATCGCCCAGCGCACGCAGCTCGTGAACATGATCCGGGGCCTGCTCGCCGAGTTCGGCATCGATATCCCCAAGGGGATCACGCACGCTCTGGCGTTCGTCCGGCGGGTCGTGGCCGGCGAGGCCGCAAGGGATTGCAAGAGTTTTCCGAGTTCCTTGCGGTCACTCGTGTTTATCGGGGGCATGTTTTGGCTGCACTGACCAGGCCGCTGGCTCGTCGTCTTTGTCGGCTTCAGCCGCCGCCGCCGTCGCCTGCACCTTGTTGGGTGCATGATGGGCGGGCGCGTAGATCACATAGACCTGCATTGGCGTCGCNNTGTTGTGCCAGGTCCCCGCCGGGACGAGGACACACCAACCTGTTGACACTTCCTTGTCAAAAGTCAGTTTATCCTTCGCGGGTCCCATCTGCACTCGACCGCTGCCAGCGTCGAGGCGCAGGAACTGATCGGTCTCCGGATGCGCTTCAAGGCCAATCTCGCCGCCAGCGGGAATCGACATCAGCGTCACTTGCAGATAGCGCCCGCTCCAGGCGACCGAACGGTAATTTGTGTTTTCCTTTGTCGCGCGTTCAATGTCGAACGATTGCGGCTGGGGTCCAATGTCTTTGATCCTGTTAGCAGTGCTTACCATGACTGATCTCCTGTTATTATCCCTATTTTGAGCATTCGCCGGTACAGCAGAAAGCATTGCGCCGCCGAGCAAGATTGCAGCGATTAATTTCATCTTGTCTCTCCTAAATCTGGGACGGATAATGTCGGCATCAACAGCATTTAACGGATCGAGAGGTACACCTCTCTTTGGAGGCGCGCCATCGACGTCACCTCGAATGATATGGCGGCGACGGCGGGCCACGTCCTGGCCGCCGAACAAACGCGCTTGCTCCCACGACTCGACAAAGACGACGTGGGCGCCGTCTGAGTCCCAGGCAATGACCCCGATATTGAGCCGTTCGTCGCTGCCGCGATCAGGGCGATACTGGATAAGCGCATATCTGGAAGGCATGGGGAAAGCTCCACCGTCCGACGATCGTTGAGGTGCTGAGACCTCTCGACACTAGGGCTCTCAAGCCGGACTGCCGTCCTTGATGTCCATCAAGCGCGCACCGCATGGCGCCTCAGGAATCTGGCCGTGACCGACTGCTTGGCGGCGACCGACCGTCAATGGGCGTCCAGACGTACGCCAACGTCCGCAATCCTCCCGTAGCCCCTGCGCCGCCAAAGCCCACGATCAGAAGCGCCAGGTCGCCGCCATAAGCACCACGGCTGACATTGATGCGCCGCCGGCTTTCGGATCGGCGGCGTTGTCGTGTCTGCCGCGACCCTGAGCGCGGTCGCTTCCCAAGGTCCGCTTTCCCCCCTTTGCGGACCTTCGGAGAGTCCGCTTACCGTAGTCGGTTGGTGAGGTATGGGCCGACAGCCTACGGACGATCGGGGATAACGCTTCCTTGGCGTGCGACTTCATGCCACCCGCTTGCGGACTGCCGCCATACGGCCAGGAACCGCAGATGCGACAACTGACCCGCCAGTGGCATCCTACCCGCCCAGACGACCGATTCAGCGCCCGTCACGATGGCTATGTCGCCGTAAGTGCGGACGTACTCGATCTTCCGGTCGTAAGCTGTGAAACGAAGCATCCCCGAACTGATCATTCCCAACACCTGTGGCTTGGTCGCGAGTTGGTTGAGAGGATTGTTCACAACAAAGCTGTCGGCCCAGAGAACTCCCAGTCCCTTGGCATCGGCCGCCATAAAGTAGGCTACCTCGCGCGAATTGACGGCTCGCAGCTCGGCTTCAGTCGTCGCGGGCGCAGCCGCAGCCGCCAGCGAAGCAGCGCACGTAACTCCGCAAGAGAGGGCCGACGCTATCAGCACCTTCGCAAGACCTCGGATCGATGCGGCCATGCCTTTCTCCGTTGCCAGAAGGAACGGTGGCCGTCCGCGACACGATGGCGATCTCATAAGCACACAGGATAGCCACTCGCTCGCAGCAGAGGGGAACCGACCTTGCGGCCATTGGCGACAGGCGCGAGCTTCCGGCGTGAGCGCAACACGGCCCCCAACCCGCCAAAGCCCATGAGCAGCATTGCCCAGGTCGCCGGTTCGGGCACGCCGGCCGCGTTGATCACGCCCGAGAACGCCAGCCGACCTTGCGCGAGTCCGCCAGACAGGAACTGCACCGTCCCCGTTCCGAGAAAGTCGCCGCTCGCCCCTAGAAACCGCCCCGTGCCGCCGGTGGCGACGAACTCTTGGAGGTTGTTGAACAGCCCAGGCGTGCCCGAGCCGGTCAGCGCGCCGGTGTAGGTTCCTTGCAAGCTATCGCCTGCGTCGAAGGCGAAATCAAACAGGCCGCCGAAGTAGGAGACTGGCGGCGGACCACTCAGGCAATGACTTTGGGTCGGGACGAAGCCGCCCAGGTTTGACGCGCCCATAGCGTTCAGCGGGCCGATGCTGACGGTCAGGGCCGGTGCACAGCGGCCGCCGGGTTGCGCGGGCGCATTGATGTTTTCCTCGGTGCCGGTGAACAGGACTGTACCGGCGGTTGCCGGTCCCGTCGCCCCCGCCAACATTATGGCGACGAAGACCGCGTCGCGCAGTTTGAAACGTGCCATGATCCCGGCTCCCAATCAGGCTCACGACATGTGAGCGACTGGCGTTCAGCGACGCCTGCAACCGGTACTACGACAGGACCTGCTGCGGATGTTTTTCCGATCTTTTTCCGATGACGATATAAATCAATGAGTTAGATGGTGACCCGAACCGCGCTGGCGAACCAACCGGACATCGACATCGGCGCATCCAGCGTTAGGCCGTCGAGCTGTGAGGTCATTGGCCGGTCCGGACGCGAAGGGCTCGAACCGCGGGTCATGGAGGTCTTGCTGGCCTTGATTGAGGCGCGGGGCAGGGTCCTCTCGCGTGAGGCCCTTGTTGATGCCTGCTGGGATGGACGCGCCGTCAGCGAAGACGCGATCACCCGCGTCATCTCGAAAATCCGCCGACTGTCGGAGGGGGTCGCCGCCGGGGACTTCACCATCGAGACGCTGCCTAAGGTCGGTTATCGACTGCTGACGGCGACGGATGGGCGCGCCCAAGGGCATGAATCGCTCGTTGAGAACCTGGGCGCCGCCCTCGTCTCATCGGACGCTAAGCGTCGGGGTTGGGTCTTCGCGAGCCTGGCCGTTGTCCTGGTCTTGGGCGCGGCCGCGCTGAGCTTGGAAGCCTGGCGTGGCCGCATTCATGCTTCGGCCGTCCGTTCAGCAAGGGCGGTCTCTCCCGCGCAACAGCCCGCGGAGTTTGCCGCGGCGGATCTCGAAACGCGCGGCCGGGCCGCCGTCTTCGAGGGCACGCCGGCGCAGTTGGAGCGGGGCATCGGCTATCTTCGCGAGGCCACGGTCCGGGCCCCAAAGGACGCCCACGCCTGGGGGGCGCTAGCCATGGCGCAGGTGTTGACGCTGAAAGTCTCGGCGCCGGACGAACGTCCAGCCATCGTGCTTCGCGTGCGGGAGGCGGCGTCGAAGGCGCTCGCGCTGGACCGACACGAGGGACTCGCCCTGGCGGCGCAGGTCAGCCTTGAGCCGACCTTTGGGGCGTGGTTGCGAAAGGACCAGGCCTTGGCGCGCGCCGAAGGGCTCGGGCCGCCGGACACCCCGGCGCTCCTGGTGCAGCACGCGCAGTTCCTGGCTGCGATCGGGCGCACCCGAGAGGCCACAGCCATTTTGGAACACGCCGCCGTGGTCGCCCCGCTGCTTCCGTGGATCCAGGCAGCGCGGATCCAGTTGCTCGTAGACAGCCAAATGTTGGATGAGGCGGATCGTGTCGCCAACCGCGCCGTTAGCCTTTGGCCGCGAGACCCGCAGGTTTGGCTCGCGCGGTTCTGGCTCAAGATCGCTTCGGGCCGCGCGTCCGATGCCGTGGACATGGCGGCCAACCACTCAGCCTGGCCGGACGGCGCGTCGGTGGCGGACATGGGGCTGGCCGCCGATCTCGCTCGCGCTGTGCGCGACCGGTCAGCCGCGGGAGCAGACGCCGTCCTGGCGACCTATCGGCGTCGCCTCGATCACGGCGGCCCCGACGCGGGCGGGCCGGCGATCCACGCCGCCCTGGCACTCGGTCGCCCGCAGGTCGCGTTAGATTTCGCCGAGCATGCCTTCGTCGAAGGTTCGGCGGCCGACAGCGCCGCCCCGGTGATCGAGCCCCAGCGCCCTGGTGAACCCGATACGGCAGTTCTCTTCTCCGCGCCGGGGCGACAGCTTTGGGGCGATCCTCGCTTTGCGATGCTGATGCGGCGGACCGGCCTGGTCGGCTACTGGATGGCGAAGGGCGGTCCGGACTTCTGCCGTGACCCGGTCGCCGTTGGCGCTTGCCTCCGCCTCGGTCTAAGACCCAGCGCCGGCTGATCCCGCGACATGGATCCCGATCATTTGCACTTAGCCGGCGTTTTTGGACCGCCGACGTGGGCGGCACAGCCGTCGTCGGCTGTTCAGCAAACCGTATCCGTCTCCTTGGGAGCCGAAACTCCACGCGTCTTGGTCTGGGCCTTGGGCTTTGGCAAGAGTCGGAAGCGCGTCTGGCGCCACGCGAAGTCCACGCCTACGTCGAGCAAGGCGTCGGAACCTCCGCATGGGCAGGCAAATTCCATGACCGCGATGACACGGTAGGTCTCCCCGGCTTGGAGGGCGCCGGCCTTCCCGTGGCATGGTTTGGGGCGGCATTGACGCACAGAACCAGATCGCCAGGGCCGACAGCGTTGCTCAACGCTTTCACACACTATCTTAGGGGAAGACTTCACCCTAGCTCGCGAAGGCCAAGGTCCCCTTTCCACCCACCGCTGACGTTCGGAAGGTCCGCTTCCAGGCGTGGAGCCCAAGACCGGTTTCGACCCATAGCGGACCTTAGAAAGTCCGCGTACCGTCCACGGTCAGTGAACCGCTGGGGGGCGGCATGGACATCCACAAACCCAAGCCGTGGCACAGCGTCCGCGAATTCCTGAAGGAGTACGTCATCATCGTGGTTGGCGTGCTGACCGCTCTGGGCGCGGAGCAGGCAGTTGTGACCGTTCATGAGCACAAGATCGCAAATGAAGCCCGAGAGTCGATCAGGGCTGAGGTGCGTGAGAACCTTTGGTGGCTGGAGCGGCGGGAGAAAACCCAGCCCTGCACCCGCCAGCAGATGGTGGAGCTCGGCCATGTGCTCGACAACGCTCGGCATGGGCGGCCCTATCCTGTCCCGCGAGAGCTCCAACGGGTCTACCACGCCAAGCTGACGAGCCTTCGGTGGGAAGCCAATGCCCAGGCCGGACGTGCGAGCCTGTTCACCGCCCAGGAGCAGCAAAGCCTCGGCAACATGTACTACACAACGGAACAGTACGGCCGCGCTCAGGATGTCGAGGAAGAGGTCTGGTCCAAGTTAAACGCGATCGACGGGCTGGACCGCCTGACGCCGCAGGAGATCGACCAGTTCGCCACCCTCCTGGCGCAGGCGCGCTTTCAGAGCGGGCAGGTCGACCTAAACATTATGCGGGCGCATCAGTGGGCGCTGGCGTTGCGGCTGAAAGGGGAAAACCCCAACGTGCTTGAAGTGCCGGTGAACTCCGTCATGACCGTGACTTGCCCCTCGATCAGCGCCACTCCCGTCGCGACGGCCGGGGGCATTGTCCACTAGGGGCGAGGGCCCTATTTCCCCCCGATCCAGAAATTCGCCGGGTCCGCTTTGGGGAAGGGTGTCGATGACCGCTTTCGACCCATAGCGGACCTTAGAGAGTCCGCGTACCGTCACCACCAGTGAACCGCTGGGGGGCGGCATGGACATCCACAAACCCAAGCCCTGGCACGGCCTTCGCGAGTTCCTGAAAGAGTACGCGATCATCGTTGTCGGGGTGCTCACCGCCCTGAGCGCAGAGCAGGTGGCGGAACTGGTCCACCGACATGAGACCGTGGGCGAGGCTCGCAGGGCGCTGAATGCGGAGATCACATTCGATCTCGGCGCTTTCCAGCTCACGGCCTCTCAAATCGACTGCACTGAACGGCGGCTGGACGAGATTGAGCGTTGGCGCGGATCTTGGGCCGAGGGCAAGCCGCTGCGGATCACCGGTCGGATGGGAACGCCGGCTGCAGAGAATTTCCGCACGTCCGTCTGGCGCGTCGCGAGCCTCGGGGCTGTCGTGCAGATGCCGTTCGAGGACCGAGTCTCCTATAGCCACCTGTACGACGCGTTCGAGAACAACGCGAACCTTCGCCAAGCTGGTCGCGATCTCTGGTCTGACATCGGCCAATATCTGGGGGCGCTTCACCTGAGCGAAGATCAGCTCTTGCATATCGGGGGTGATATCGAGCGCATTCGGGAAATCGACAAAGCGATGAAGCATAACTGGCTCAGTATCTCGCAGACCGGGCGAGAAATGGGCCTCAGGCCTCAAGCCCCATCTTCGCCTTCGATTGTCTCCCAGGCAGTGGCTTCGCTCTGCAAACCCATCCTGGGTGGCTGAGCCATGGACATCCACAAACCCAAGCCCTGGCACAACGTCCGCGAGTTCCTGAAGGAGTACCTGATCATCGTGGTCGGCGTGCTAACGGCGCTGGCGGCGGAACAGGCCGTGGAGCAGCTCCATTGGGCGCATGAGGTCCGGCTCGCTCGCGCCGAAATCGCCAGCGAGATCAACTGGACCGACAGGCACTTCGCCTATCGCGTCGCCGCCGAACCCTGCATCGCGCGGCGGCTGGACGCGCTGGAGTCGGTGATCGAGAAGGCGGCGAGGCACGAGCCCGTCCCCCACCTCGGCCCGGTGATCCCCGATATCGGCAACGCGCTCAACGACAACATCTGGCAGAACCACCGCGCCGCCCAGACCCTGACGCACTTCGACGACCAGGAGCTCAGCCTCCTCGGCAGTTACTATATGCAGGTGGACAGCGTGCGCGGTTTCATCGCCAACGAGGTCGACGCCTGGTCGGTGCTCAAGGTGCTCCAGGGCGACCCCGCCCGCCTCGGCCCCACGGACATCGCCGGCCTGCGCGTCGCCCTCCAGCGTGCGCGCTTCGACAACGGGCTCATCGCGGGCATCTCCGCCGACGAACTTGAGTGGTCCAAAACGCTCCACGTCGCCCCGCCCGCGCCGGATGCGCAGCGTCTGAAGGATGTCTGCGGGCCCTTGCCAGTCCTCGGCGCGTCCTGACCGGCGCTCACCGCTCCGCAATGTCCGCTTCTCGCTCGGAAGCCAACGTCCGCTAACCCCCCGATCCGGACGTTCGCAGGTCTGCTTTCGGGAAGTGAGGAGATGACCGCTTTCGACCCCTAGCGGACCCTGGCGGCGATCTCGTCTTTCCGCTCGTAGGGCACGGCTCTTCTCGACCTGATTTCCTCGACGACCTGTTGGTTGAACTCCGCGAGCGAGGCTGGGGTGTCGATGAGATCGGTTTCCTCGAGTATCCGATCCATGAGCTGTGTGAATTCCTGGTCGAACCCAGGCCGGGCCTGTTTCCAGGCGACGCGGGGGCGAGGGAACATGAACATTGTCACGGCCGTTCGCCTGACGCCGTCGAACGCCGCCTCCGAGATCAACCCCTCGCGATGTTGAAGGAAGGCTTCCTCGTCGCGGAAAAAGCCTGCGATGCAAACATTGCGCACCTGCCGGTACTCACTGAGGGTCAGATCGTCCCCTGAGCCCAGAACCTTGTCCCAGACGAGGGCGAAAGCCGGGTCGGCGAACCGCATCCGCATGTCGATATTCGCCTGAGTGCGTCCTTGCAGCAGTTGGGAACGCTGGTGCTTGGAGGCCTGGCGCACCTGCAGGCTCAGGTAGATCAATGAGGCAACGACGGCCAGGCCACTGACGAAAGCGCCAACCGCGCCGAGGTCTGAAAGTGTCATGGCGCCCCCACCAGACTGAATGTTTCCGCACCGATGCCGATGCAGGTTACTCGGCACCGTCAGCCGAGTCCGTTGGAATGTCCGCTTTCCCCCCATAG
>PLEH01000166.1 GCA_003136395.1 Phenylobacterium sp. | reverse complement strand
GCCCACGCCGCCGCCCAGTCCGAACTAGGCCTTGAGGTAGGCCGCCAGCCGCTCCAGGCCCGCGGCGTTGGTTTCCGGCCGGTTGGCGAAGCACCAGCGCAGCCACCCCTGGCCTTCCGGCCCGAAGGCTGAGCCGGGCGCAAGCCCGATCCCGGCCTTGTCGATCATGTCCTTGGCCAGCGCCACGGAGTCGGTCACGCCTTCGATCCGGAAGAAGGCGTACATGCCGCCCTCCGGCTCCGGCGCCTCGACCCCCGGCATCTGGCGCAGCGCGCCGACCACCTGATCCTTGGCCGCCGCCAGCTCGGCCCGCAGCTCGGCGATCGAGGCCTCGCCCTCGTTGAGCGCGGCGATGGCGCCCGACTGGATGAAGTCCGGCACGCAGGAGGTGTTGTACTCGATCACCACCCCCATCGAGTTCACCAGCGATCTGGGCAGCACCATCCAGCCCATCCGCCAGCCGGTCATCCGCCAGGCCTTGGAGAAGGTGTTGGTGGAGATCACCCGCTCGTCGTCCCCGGCCAGGGGCAGGAAGGAGGGCGCGGACTTGCCCGGCCCGAAGATCAGCCGCTCGTAGGGATCGTCGGTGATCAGCCAGATGCCGTACTTGCGGCACCGCTCCAGGATCGCGGCGCGGTCCTCCGCCGGCAGGGTCCAGCCCGTGGGATTGTTCGGCGAATTGAGGAACAGCGCCCGGGTGTCCGGCGTCAGGACGGTCATCAGCTTGTCGAGGTCCAGCCGCCAGAGCCCCTGGGCGCGGTCCAGCGCCACCGTCTCCATCCGCGCCGACAGGATGCGCGGGATCTCCACGATGTTGGGCCAGGCCGGAACCGTCACCACCACCCTGTCGCCCGGCGCGACCACCGCCTGGCTGACCAGCATCAGCGCGTTGACGCCCGCGCTGGTGACCCCCAGCCGTTCGAAACCGATCGGCTGGCCGTGAAGGCCGGTCAGGTACGCCGAGAGCGCCTCGCGCAGGTCCTCGCGCCCCAGGTTGTGGGTGTAGAAGGTCTCGCCCGCCAGCAGCGCCTTGGCCGTGGCCTCGCGGATGAAGGCCGGCGTCGGCTGGTCGCTCTCGCCCACCCAGAACTTCAGCACGTCCTTGCGCGCCATGCCCACATTGGCCACCTCGCGGATCTCCGAGGCGCGAAGGGCGAGCACGTCCGGGCGGGCGGTTGGGGAGTACATGGCCCCGTCCTAGCGGCCCAAGGCAGGCGGAACAATGACCGCCGGCTCAGCTCTCGCCGGGCTTGCGGAAGGGTTGGCGGATTTCACTGAACACCGGCAACGCCTCGCAGGCCGCCGCGTGCGCCGCCAGCGCCGGCCAGCGGCTCCACTGGAACTCGCCCTCGAGCGGCCCCGAGATAAAACCCCACATGGTGGTCAGCATGACGTCGGCATGGCTCAGCTGGTCATCGAACAGATAGCGGGTGGGCCTGAGCTGCCGCTCGGCCTCCAGCAGGTCCAGGGTCTCGCCGATCTGCAGCCGGCAGCGGTCGACCCACAGCGGAAGCGCCTGTTCGCGCAGCACCCGCTCGTAGAGCAGGCTCACCCCCTTGTCGGCGGCGCCCGCCGCGAAGGCGGCGATCCGCAGCAGTGCGCGGCCGTCCTCGCCCCGCCGCGCCAGCGTCGCCTTCTCCGGCCCGACCATGTCGTCGATCACCGTCAGGATCGCCGCGGAGTCCACGTAGGCGGTGCGGTCGTCCATCACCAGGGTCGGCACACGGCGCAGCGGGTTGTGCTTGGCGATCCTGTCGGCGTCGCCGAACGTCGACCAGGGCTGGTGCTCGAAGTCGAGCCCATAGGTCCTGAGCGCGATCCCCACCCGCCGCACGAACGGCGAATCGTACTGCCCGATCAGCATCATGGCGCTGCCCTCCCCGGAATCGGCTGGCCTCGGCGCCTTCTACATCGGGCGCCCAGCAGCCCGCATCCAGGTTTCCGGGAGGCGGACCGAGTTTTACTTCCCGTCAGGCGCGATGATCGGGCGCGCATCCTTCCACTTGTAGGGCAGCGTATCGGGGATGACCGACACCTCGGTGGTGAACTTGAACGGATAGGGCGAGGCGCTCGGATAGGTCAGCTCGACGAAATAGGCGGTCCAGCCGGCCGCGGGCTTGGCCACCTTGCCGACCCAGGTCCCGTCCTTCTCCGGCTTCAGGTCGATTGAGGTGAAGGCCTTGCCGATGGTGTCGACGCGGAAGTCGCGCGCCTTGGGATCGTTCCCCTGCCAGAGCTTCACCGCGGTGGGCTTGGTCGGCGATTTCACGACGATCGCCCCATCCGGTCGGACGGTCCACGAATAGCTGGGCAAGGCCCGGTGGTTCAGCACTGCGTCGTAGAAGGCCGTCATGCTCTCGTTGATGTCCGTCCCGGCCGTCGAGTGCTTGGAGTTCGGGATCATCCTGAGCCGCTTCACCTGCGGCAGCAGGTGGTAGGAGAACTTGGTGTTGTCCGGCGGGAAGTACTCATCGCCCACCGCGTTGATGATGTACTTCGGCATCTTCATCGCCGGCCGGTCGCGGTAATTCAGCGGATCCTCGATGCGGTTGACCTCGCTGAGGCCGGGGCTGCCGATCATGTCGGGGATCAGGTGGTTCTCGACATAGTCCTTCAGGGCCGGCGAGAAGTAGCCCATCGCCTCCCAGTGGTGCTTGGCGGTGGCGTCCACATCGAGCACGTTGATCACGATCGGCACGATCGCCACCACGCGCCGGTCGATGGCGCCCACCAGCCAGGTGGTCCAGGCGCGCTTGGAGCCGCCGGAGACCACGAAGCCGTCGATCTTCAGCTTCCCGCCGGCGTCGCTGGCCAGGTATTGCTGGACCGCCGTCATGGCCTGGGTCCCGCTCTTCACCATCGGCAGGCGCACGAGATCCAGCGGATTGCGGTCCTTGGCGAACTTGGCCTGCTGGTAGGCGATGATCTCGTCCTCGCTGCGCGGCTTGGGGTCCTCGGCGAAGCGCAGCGGCTGGTTCGGCACGTCGTCCAGCTCGGTCACCACCGAGTGGGTCTCCACAGCCATCTTGGCCCAGCGCTCGGTGGCCTTGGTGGGGGCGGCGTCCTTGTTCGACCCGCCGGTGATGAACAGGAACGCGTTGTCGTGGTGGAGCTTGTCGTGATCGAGCTTCTCCGGGACGATCACCGTCAGCCAGTGCTTCCAGACGGGCTTGTCCACCTGCTTGTCGGTGAGCCAGGTCTGGGAGGTCAGCTCCAGCACCGCGCCGTGATAGCCCGACCCGGACACCGGCCCCACGACCTTCCAGGCAAACGCCGGGTCGGGCTTGGCCACATAGGCGTCGAGCGCGTTCTTCGGATTGGCCTGCGCCGGGGCTGACGCCAACAGACTGGTCGCCAGGGCGGCGGCCAAGAGCTTCATCAAACGCATCGACAGATCCTCCCGATGGACCGTCGGCGCGGCCCCTGCCGCCACCATGGCGCCGCGCGTTGACAGGGCCAAGCGCGCAGCAGATTGTTAGCTAGCCGAACAATATCCGAGGTGGGCTGAACGTGCGTCCGGAAGAAGCCGACCTGGCGCACCGCCTGCAGCGGCTGGTGATCCGGCTGAACCGCGAGCTGCGCTGGGAAAGCGCCGAGACCGGCGTCTCCTCAGCCGACGCCATGGTGCTCTTCGACCTGCGCCGCCATCCGGGCTCCGGGGTCTCCGACCTCGCCGGCATGGCCCGGATCGCGCGCTCGGTGATCAGTGAGCGGATCAAGCGCCTGGAGGCCGCCGGCCTGATCGCCCGCGACACCGTCGAGCGCGCCGACAAGCGCCGCGTCGGCCTGGTGGTCACCGCCGCCGGCCACGAGGCGCTGACCCGCATGGCCCGCATCCGCCGCGACCGCGTCGCCGAGCGCCTGGCCGCCCTTACCGAAAACGAGCGCCGCGCCATCGAGCACGCGGTCGATGCGCTGGACCGCCTGCCGCAATGGCGCAGCGGCGACGAGATCGCCGCCGACGCCGAACGCCAACGAGTTAAAGCTGGGAAGGGAACAACATCATGAGCGGGAACAAGCTCGACAGACGCACGATCATGGGACTGGGCGCCGTGGGGGCGGCGCTGGCCGCCGCTGCGCCGGCGCTCGCCGCGGCCCAAAGCCCTGGCAAGGGCAAGGGTCGGGGCAGGAAGGCCGCCGCCGCCCCGGGCGCGACCGAGCATGGCCCCGGCGTTCCGGAGCCCACCAAGGTCGTGCAGACCAAGGCCGGCCCCGTACAGGGCCTGATGAGCGGCGGGATCAACCACTTCAAGGGCATCCGCTACGGCAAGGCGCCGATCGGCAAGCTGCGCTTCATGCCGCCCCAGCCGGCCGACAGCTGGACCGCGATCTACGACGCCACCGACTACGGCGCGCCGGCCATGCAGCTGGCCAGCGGCACGACCGTCGACACCACCAACGACTTCGGCATGCAGATGCACCGGGTGTTCACGACGCCGTCGGACATCAAGATCCAGAACGAGGACTGCCTGTTCCTCAACGTCTGGACGCCGGCTCCGGACACCAAGAAGCGTCCGGTCATGGTCTGGATCCACGGCGGCGGCTTCGCCTATGGCTCCGGCGCCCAGCCGATCTACCAGGGCGACGGCCTGGCCAGGTTCGGCGACGTGGTGGTGGTCAGCGTCAACCACCGGCTGAACGTCTTCGGCTACCTGAACCTGGCCGAGGCCATGGGCCCCGACTACGCCTCCTCCGGCACGGTCGGCATGCAGGACCTGGTGCTGGCGCTGCGGTGGGTCCACGACAACATCGAAGCCTTCGGCGGCGACCCCGGCAACGTCATGATCATGGGCCAGTCCGGCGGCGGCCAGAAGGTCTCGATCCTCTGCGCCATGCCCTCCGCCAAGGGCCTCTTCCACAAGGCCGCGATCCAGAGCGGACCGGGCCTGGCCGTGGGCCGACCGGGACCCGCGGCGGCCGGCGCCAAGCGGCTGCTGGATGCGCTGGGGATCAAGCCCGGCGACCGCTGCGCGACGCTGGCCTGGAACACCGCCCGGCACGTCGAGGCCTGGTACGGCATCATGGGGATCGGCGCAGTCTGCCATACGCTGAACCCCAGGCTTTTCGCCGAGCAGCTCTGCTACA
>PLEH01000246.1 GCA_003136395.1 Phenylobacterium sp. | reverse complement strand
GCCTTCGCCGGGATGAGCGGATAATTTGAGGTGCGGACTAGGCCGCGGTGAGTTCGGAAGCGGTGACGGCGAAGGCCCAGTCGAGCCAGGGCGTCAGCGCGTCGAGGTCGGAGGAATCCACAGTGGCGCCGCACCAGATCCGCAGGCCCGGAGGGGCGTCGCGGTAGCCGCCGACGTCGAGAGCCACGCCTTCCTTTTCCAGCAGCGCGGCCAGCTTCTTGGCGAAGTCGGCCTGGGCGTCTTCGGAAAGGGACGTGATCTTCGGGTCGACGACCTTGAGACACACCGAGGTGTTGGAGCGGATCGCCGGGTCTTCCGCCAGGAAGGAGACCCAGCCGGTCTTTTGAGCCCAGGATTCCAGGACGCCGAGGTTTGAATCCGCGCGGCGCTTCATCTCGGCCAGACCGCCGATCGAGGCGGCCCATTTCAGGGCGTCCACGGCGTCTTCCACGGCCAGCATGGAGGGCGTGTTGATGGTCGCGCCTTCGAAGAGGTCGAGGGTGACCTTGCCGCCTTTCGTCATGCGGAAGAGCTTCGGCATGGGCCAGGCGGGCGTGTAGCTCTCGAGCCTGGCGACCGCGCGGGGCGACAGGATCAGGACGCCGTGCGCGCCCTCGCCGCCCAGCGCCTTCTGCCAGGAGAAGGTCACCACATCGAGCTTTGACCAGTCGAGGTCCTGGGCGAAGGCGGCCGAGGTGGCGTCGCAGATGACGATCCCCTCGCGTTCGGCGGCGATGAAGTCGGCGTTGGGGACGCGCACGCCAGACGTCGTGCCGTTCCAGGTGAACACCAGGTCGGCGTCGGGGCGCACCTTCGCGAGGTCCGGGAGTTCGCCGTAGGGGGCGTCGAGGATTTCCGCGTCGATTTTCAGCTGCTTGGTGACGTCGGTCACCCAGTCCTTGCCGAAGCTCTCGAAGGCGAGAAGTTGCACAGGCCGGGCACCCAGCATCGACCACATGGCCATCTCAACGGCGCCGGTGTCGGAGCCGGGGACGATGCCGATCAGGAAGTCGTCGGGGACCTCCAGCACCTCGCGGGTGCGGTCGATGGCTTCCTTCAGGCGCGCCTTGCCGAGCTTGGAACGGTGGGACCGCCCAAGGACCGCGTTGCGGAGATTTTCGGGGGTCCATCCGGGCCGCTTGGCGCAGGGGCCGGATGAAAATTCGGGGCGCGCCGGCCGCATGGCCGGCTTCGTCCCCGCTAGATTTGGGGGGGTGGTCATAGCGATGTCTCCCATCCTTACAGATGGACTGCGCCCCGTTGGGAGGGCGTGGCCCGCGCGCCAAGAGCCCGGGTTTGCGCTGCAGTGCAAGAGGAAGTTTTCTGGCTCCGTCGGCAGCGACGCTAAACCGCAGGTCGTGGCGGGGCCGGCTCAGGTCGCGGCAGAACCATCGGCTCGCGCCCGGCGCACCCGCGCCCGCCACGCCACGGCCGTGCCGATCACCAGGCACCAGGTGATCCCGCTGAAGTCGATATTGTTGATCAGGGCGTGAAGGTAGTCCCCGCTCGGGCGCTCCATGACGAGATAGTAGGCGTGGAGTGAGAACTGCGCGGCGAAGAACAGCATTACGCCGCCCATCCAGAGCGCGGCGTATCGGATTGTGACCGCAAGCAGCGCCAATGCGGTCAGCCCGTCATTGATCAGGCGGATGACGTCTTCGTTGTTGGGCAGCAGCCAATGACTGCTCTCTCCGAGCACGGCGTTGGCGATGACGATCACCGCAGCCATGCGTTCGGCGGCGCTGCCCTTCCATATGGCGAACAGGGCGCCAAGAATGGAGAACACATTGATGAGCAGGCGAAGGGATAGGTCAGGCATGATTAGACGCCCCTAATGCAGATTAGAGGCGCCCAACCAGTTAATCTATCGCAATGAAGCGTCGATCAGCCGACCCGCAGGCCGGTTAGCCGACCCCGCGCAGGGTGGTCGTCGCGGGCGCTTCCATCAACGGCGGCTTGTCCTGGCCGCTCATCTTCGTGCGGACGCCGAGGCGGAGCTTGGCTTCGTTGAGCTCGCTGTGGACGGCGACCATCGCGGTGCGGGCTTCGCTGAGGGCCTTCATGGCCTCCATCATCTTCACCTGCACGTCATCGGCGAACACCATCGAGACGTTCACGTCCTTACGGGCGCGGAGCATTTCGCTCATCAGTTCGGCGGCTTCCGACAGCGCGCCGTCAACGGCGGCTTCGGTGACGAACAGCTTCTTGGCCACGCGCTGGGCCACAAATGCTTTTTCCATAATCGCAATTCCCCGACTTCGGTAAACAACCACAATTTACGGTAAATAGAAGATTAAGGTTCGCGCAACCGATTCATGGGTTGTTAACCAAATTTTCCTCCCCCGGGGGTTGTGCCTGTGGCGCCGTAACCACAGTTTCGAGGTCCATATGTCGGATTCCGGACATCGCGGTTTCGCGCGGGGGAAGCGAAACGTTAGGAATCTTGGGCTAGAGCGAGGGTCCCAAGCGGCCCTTCACGAGAGCCATGAACCAGACGACCGGCCCATCCGGCTCAGCGCCCACAGCGACCTTCCACGCCCGCGTGGCCGGCGTGGGGCTCGTCACGACGCTGGTCGTGCTGCTCGTGGCCTGCCTGACCTTCATGCTGCAACAGTGGGCCGTAGCGCGGACCCAGTCGCACCAGATGCATGTGGGTCTGGCCCAGATCACCGCCACGACCGAGGGTACGGCGATCGCCAGCGGCGAGATGGCCTCGATCCAGGCCCCGCTGCAGGCGCTGGCCGGCAGCAAGACGATTGTGTCCGCGCGTCTGACCGATCTGAACGGCGCGCCGCTGGCGAGCTTCTATCGGCCGCCGCAGCCGGCTACGGCCGGGTCCAGGGCAGCGCCCAAGGCCGGGCCGGTGGAGGTCATCCAGACCGACGTCATGGTTGACGGCAAGAAGGCAGGCCAGCTCTCGCTGACCGTCCAGCGCCCGGCGTTCGCGGCGCTGCTGCCGCAGTTCTTCGCCTTGACCGCAGCCTTGCTGTTCATGGGCATCGGGGTCGCCCTGTTCCTGGCCCGCGGCATGGCCCACCGGGTGATCGCGCCCGTGCAGCGCCTGTCGGAGGCCATGCACGAGGTGGCCGGCGGCGGCAGCTTCGAGCCCATCGAGGTCAAGGCGCAGGACGAGCTGTTCCGTGGGCTGACGTCCAGCTTCAACCACCTGCTCGGCAAGCTCGGCGAACGCGAGGAGGACCTCAAGGGCGCGATGCGCGACCTGGAGAACGCCCGCGACGCGGCCAACGCGGCCAATGTGCTGAAGACCCAGTTCCTGGCCAATATGAGCCACGAGATCCGCACACCGCTGAACGGCGTTCTGGCCATGGCCGAGGTGATGTCGATGGGCGAGCTGGGCGACGTCCAGCGCGAGCGCCTGGGGATCATCCGCCAGTCCGGCAGCCTGTTGCTGGCGGTGCTGAACGACGTTCTCGACCTGTCCAAGATCGAAGCCGGCAAGCTCAGCCTGGTGAAGGAGGACTTCGACGTCTCCGCGACCCTGCGGCCCACCGTCGAGACCTTCCGCGTCCTGGCGCAGGGCAAGGGGCTGGAGTTCAACTTCTCGATCGCCGAGGCGGCCGAGGGCTGGTGGCGCGGTGACTCCGACCGCCTGCGCCAGATTGTCGGCAACCTGCTGTCCAACGCCGTGAAGTTCACCCCGCAAGGGATCGTGGACGCCGCCGTCGACGTGAATCCGCAGAACGGCGTCCTGCGTCTGGTGGTCCGCGACTCCGGCGTGGGCATCGCGCCGGAAAAACTGCCGGCGCTGTTCGAGAAATTCACCCAGGCCGACAATTCCGCCACCCGCCGGTTCGGCGGCACGGGCCTGGGCCTGGCCATCTGCCGCGAGCTTACCCAGATGATGGGCGGCTCGATCGACGTCGAGAGCCGCGAGGGCCAGGGCTCGACCTTCACCGTCGAACTGCCGCTGACGCGCGGCGAGGCGGCAGGCGCGATGACGGCCGAAGCCGCGCAGGACAGCGGCGACCGCAACATCCGGCTGCTGGCCGCCGAGGACAATCCCACCAACCAGCAGGTGCTGGCCGCGGTGATGGAGTCGCTGGGCATCGACATCGACATCGTCTCCAACGGCCGCCAGGCGGTCGACGCCTGGAAGGTCGGCGGCTACGACCTGATCCTGATGGACATCCAGATGCCGGTCATGGACGGCATCGACGCCGCCCGCGAGATCCGCGCCACCGAGGTCCACGAGCAGCGCAAGCGCATCCCGATCGTGGCGCTCACCGCCAATGCGCTGACCCACCAAGTGGACGAATACATGGCGGTCGGCATGGACGGCCACGTGGCCAAGCCGATCGAGATCGCCAAGCTCTATGAGGCGATCAGCGCCGCGCTCACCGCAGCGGCCACCGGCGCCTCGGGCCGCACGCCCGCCCAGGCCAGCCCAGACCAGGCCAGCCCAGACCAGGCCAGCCAGGTCGCCTAACTCCACCAAGCTGAATGCGAGGCAACGTGGCCCTCAGGTCCGCGTCAGCCGACCTGTGGTTCTCTGGCGTCCATGGCGACTGGAGCGCCATGCCCGGAGCCTTCGCTACGGCGGGCGCCCAAGCGGCGACTGCCGAATGAACTCCGGAGTGCGGGAACGCCCCGGGACCTCGCAGTCCCGGGGCGTTTTCCGCTTTCTGGCTCAGGATTGGGGCGCGACCCGCAGGTTTCCCTCGAGCATGGTCACCGCCCGGCCCCGCAGGAGGACCCGGTCGCCCTTGAGCTCGCAGTCGAGCTCGCCGCCGCGGCCGGGATAGGCCTGATAGAACCTAAGGCGCGCGCGCCCGAGCCTGTCTGCGAACAGCGGGCTGAGGATGCAGTGGAGCGATCCGGTCGCCGGATCCTCCGGAATACCCGAGCCCGGCGCGAAGAACCGGTCCACCACATCGTAGGGACGGCCCGGATCGGCCAGGGCCGCGACGCCGACATTGCCGCGGCCGTCGGTGGCCGCGCTGGCGACGATCGCCAGGGCGGAGAGATTCGGCGCGACCCTGCGCACCTCCGCCTCGTCCTTCAGGACCGCCACGACATAGCTCGACACCCAGACTTCCTGCGGTTCGACGCCCAGCGCCTCGCTGAGCCCGGCCGGCGGGTCGATCCGCCGCGGCGGCTGGGCCGGGAAGTCCATCTCGTAGGCGTCGCCGGCGCGCCGCACGATCAGCGGGCCCGATTTGGTGTCGAAGGTGAGCGGATCGGCCGCAACCCCGAGTTCGCTCAGCAGGACATGGCCCGAGGCGAGCGTCGCGTGGCCGCAGAGCGGCACCTCCACCGCAGGCGTGAACCAGCGCAGGCCGAAACGGGCCGGATCGTCGGTCTTCAGCAGGAACGCCGTCTCGGCCTGGTTGTTCTCCGCGGCCAGGGCCTGCATCCAGGCGGCGTCGGGCCAGGCGGCCATGGGCTCCAGAACGCAGGCCTGATTGCCCCGGAACGGCTGGGCGGCGAAGGCGTCGACGGTCCACTGGCGCATGGCAGGCTCTCCTCAAGGCGGAGCTTGCAGATAATCGTCCCGAGGAATTAGGCAAGTGGCTAATTGATCACGGTGAGCTCGGGCCAGCGCGCCACCGCGGCCGCCGCGGTGCGGGCGAAGCCCGGGGTGTTGCGCGTCGGGTTCGGCCGCAGGCGCAGCGCAAAGAGGTCGTCCAGTCCGAAGGGCGCGACGATGGTCAGCCGGTCGTCGGGCTCCAGGCGGACACCCACCGAGAAGGTGGCGCTGGTGAAGCGGTCGAGCGCCTGGGCGGTGGAGGTGAGCGGGGCATAGGGCTCGCCGAACTTGCCTTCGAACCACAGGTGAACGCGGGCCTGGTTACGGACCTCCACCAGCTCGCGGAGCGGCGGCTCGAAGGCCGCGGCCACCCGGCGGATGACGACATCCTCGGCCTCGTAGGAGGTGTCGGTGGCATCGTAGTAGCCGAGATCGTAGTCCTTGATCCCATAGTCGAGGTCGCGGCCGGTCAGATGGTTCAATACCCGCTGATAGACGGCGCCGGAAAAGATCAGCCAGTCCGGCAGGTCGAGGGCCCTGACCGTGGTCAGCACCTGCATCAGGGTGGGACCGGTGCGGACGATCGCCTCCAGACGACGTTCCAGGCTCCCGGTCATCCCTTGCCCCAGGCCGTTGGGTCCCTGAGCGGCCACCCATGGTCGAGGGGGCCGTGGCCGCGTCCCAGCCCCGGCGCCTGCAGCATGGCGCGGTGGACATAGTCCCAGGCCCGCGCGGCGGCGGCCTCGAGCGACAGCCCCTGGGCGAGGCCTGTGGCGCAGGCTGAAGCGAGCGTGCAGCCGGTGCCGTGGGTGTGCCGCGTGTCGATCCGCTCGCCTTCAAACACCGTCTCGCCATAGGGGGTCATCAGGACGTCAACCACGCGGTCGCCGGCGACATGGCCGCCTTTCATCAGGACCGCGCCGGCGCCGAGCGCCAGCAGCGCCGCGCCGGCCCGGCGCAGATCGTCGGTGGTTTCGACCGCAAGGCCGGTGAGGCTCTCGGCCTCCGGCGCGTTGGGAGTCAGCAGGGCCGCGCGGGGCACCAGCAGGGTGCGGACATATTTCACGGCGTCGTCGGCCAGCAGCCGGGCGCCGCCCTTGGCGACCATCACCGGATCGATCACGGCGGGCAGGCCCGCGAAATCGAGAAGCCGGGCGACCCTCTCGACCACCTCGGCGTCGCCCAGCATGCCGGTCTTGATGACGTCGGCGCCGATGTCGTCCAGCACGGCGCGCGCCTGGGCCTCGATCACCTCGCCCGGCACGGGCCAGGCTGCGCTGACGCCCAGCGTATTCTGCACGGTGATGGCGGTGATGGCGGTGGCCGCATAGCCGCCCAGCGCCGTCACCGTCTTGATGTCCGCCTGGACCCCCGCGCCGCCGCCGGAATCCGAGCCGGCGATGATCAGGACTCGGCCGAGCGACGTCATGGGTCCGCGATAGCGCGGCCACACTCTAATTGCATCGGGGGATTTGCATCGGCGAATAAAATTCCTTTACGGTTATATTTCCTGCATGGAATATTAGACCCATGAGCCCGTTCGAAGCCATCGCTGAACCCAACCGCCGCCGCATCCTTGACCTGCTGCGGTCAGGCGAACGCCCCGCCGGCGACCTGGTGGAGGCCACCGGCCTCAGCCAGCCCGGCGTGTCGAAACATCTGAAGCTGCTGCGCGAGGCGGGCCTGGTCAGCGTGCGGCCCGACGGCCAGCGCCGGCTCTACAGACTTGAACCCGACGAGCTGGCCGAACTCTACGCCTGGCTGAAACCCTTCCAGAGATTCTGGGCCGAGCGCCTCGACGCCCTGGAAGACCATCTGGAGAATGAACAATGAGCATGACCCTGGACGCCGACCTCGGTCGGGTGACGGTCGGCGGCGACGCCCTGCAGGTGGTCTTCCGCCGCTACTTCAGGAAGCCCGTCGAAAAGGTCTGGGCGGCCGTGACCGTACCGGAACGGCTGGCCGACTGGCTGGCCACGGTCGAATTTGAACCGACGGTCGGAGGCGTCATCCGCTTCACCTGGTCCGATGTCGACTACAGCCTGGAGGGCAAGGTCGTGGCCTATGAGCCGCCGACGAAGTTCGCCTGGACCTGGCCGCTGGACGGGCGCGACACGGTCGTCAGCTTCGACATCGAGGCGGACGGCGACGGCTGCTGGCTGACCCTGACCCACGCGGGTCTCGACCCCAGGGGCAAGGACGGCGACGGGGTGCGCGCCGGCTGGCACGCGCACCTGGACGGCGTCGCCGACGCCATCGAAGGCCGCGCCACCGCCTGGGCCACCGTCGTCGCCCGGGAGAAGGCGATATCGCCCAGCCATCCCAAGCTGTCGGACTGACCTCCCGGCTTGGCCGACGGCGTAAATAGGGGTTGAGTGGCGGTGGGCGGCCCGCGGGAGGGCCGTCCATCGGGGAACCTCGCTTGTCGGTCCTGGCACTAGACGGCGTCACCAAACGCTTCGACGGTTTCACGGCCGTCGACAACCTGAGCTTCGAAGTCCCGGAGGGCGGAATCTTCGGCTTCCTCGGCGCCAATGGCGCGGGCAAGACAACCACCCTGCGCATGGTGCTGGACATTCTTCGGCCCACCAGCGGGACCCTCGAGGTGCTGGGCCGTACGCCCGGCCGCCGGGGCGGCGGCGAGATTGGATTTCTGCCCGAGGAGCGCGGCCTCTACCGGCAGATGACCGTGATCGAGACGGTAATTTACTTCGGCCGTCTGAAAGGCATGGAGCCCGCCGCGGCGCGAGCGGCCGCGCAGAGTCTCATCGAACGCTTTGGCCTCGCCCCCTTTTCCGGCCGCAAGGTCGAGCAACTGTCCAAGGGGATGGCCCAGAAGGTCCAGCTTGCCTCGGCCTTGGTCACCGCCCCGCGCCTGCTGATCCTCGACGAACCGTTCGCTGGCCTCGACCCTGTCAACCAGTCGGTGCTGGAGGAGGTGATCCTCGATCTGGAGAAGACGGGCTCCACGGTGATCTTCTCCACCCACGTCATGCAACATGCCGAACGGCTCTGCGACCGGCTGCTGCTCATCGCGCGCGGCCGCAAGGTCTTCCAGGGCAGCCAGGAGGAGGCGCGCGCGCAGCTCCCCGCGCGGCTGTCCCTGACCGCCCGGGCGGACCCGAGCCGCCTGCCGGGCGTCGAGCGCGCCGAATCCGGGGTCGCCGCCGGCGACGGGTGGACCGACTGGGCCATCACGCTCACCCCCGGCGCCAGCCCGGGCTCGGTGCTGGAAGCCTGCACGAGCACCGGCTTCGCGCTCCGCCGCTTCGAGACCCATCGGGCCAGCCTGCACGAGGTCTTCCTGCATCTGGCCGGCGGCGAGGGGCCGGGCGAGGGAGAAGCGCGACCATGAACGCCATGCTGCTGGTCGCCATCCGCGAGTTCCGCCAGATCTGCGCCACCCGGAGTTTCTGGATCACACTCTTCCTGCTGCCCGTGGCGATCGTGCTCAGCCAGGCGTCGGCGCGGCTGCTTCAGCCGCCGCCCGGCGTGGCGGTGGTGATCGTCGACGACAGCGGGCGCTATGCCCCGATCCTCCAGAGTCGCATCGCCCTCGACCGCGACCGCCAGGTCTTGAGCGAACTGGGCGCCTACGCCCAGAAGTGGAAGATCACGCCGACCGGCGCCGGGGCCGTTTGGGGTCGGGGACCGCGCCTGTTCAGTCCCCCCGAGATCGCCGCCTTCGAAGCCGCGGGCGGCCTGGCAGCGGCCCAGGCCGAGATCGCGCGCCTGAAGCCCGCCGCGGCGTCCGACTTCCATCCGCCGGGGCCGTTCTTCATCCCCATCGCCCCGCCGCCCGGCGTGGTCGCCGACCGGGGGCCCGAGGCGTTCGGGGCTTCGCTGGCGCCGGCGATGAAGAAGGACGTGGCGACGCCTTCGGGTCCCCGCCAGCTGGCGCTCGGCGTCTACATCCCGGCGAATTTCGGCGCGCCGGGCGTCGCGGCGCGCCTGTGGAGCAACGGGCGGCCCAACGGCCCGCTGGTCGAGCTGGTTCGCCAGGAATTGAGCGGCGCCCTGCGCCTTCAGGCCCTGCGCGCCAGCGGTGTCGACATGGCCGCGATGGCCAGGATCCAGGCGATCAATGCGCCGGTTTCCCTGAGCGCGACCCCGGCGGGCTCGGGGCGCGAGCGGATGATGCTGCGCTCGGCCCTGCCGCTGGCCCTGGCCTATCTGCTCCTGTTGTCGCTGATGATGTCCGGCTCGTGGATGCTGCAGGGGCTCATCGAGGAGCGGTCCAACAAGCTCCTGGAATCGGTGCTGGCCTGCATCACCCCGGACGAGCTGCTCTACGGCAAGCTGGCGGGCGTCGTCGCGGTGGGCCTGGTGATGATCACCGCCTGGATCGGCTTTGCGGTCATCGCCGCCTTTTCGGTGCAGGGCGTGGTGGCCGATTTCCTGCGCCCGGCCCTGGCCTCAATCGCGTCGCCCTGGATCGTCGTGGCGCTCGCCTACTATTTCCTGGCCGGCTACCTGGCCATCTCGATGATGTTCCTGGCGGTGGGCGCCGTCAGCGACAGCCTGCGCGACGCCCAGGCCTATCTGACGCCGATGATCCTGGTGCTGACCATTCCCTTCGTCGCGATCGCCACCTCCGTGCTGCAGAACCCCGACGGTCCCCTGCCGCGGATCATGTCGTGGATTCCGATCTACGCGCCGTTCGCGATGATGGCGCGGCTGGGCAGCGGTGTCGCCGCCTACGAAGTGATCGGCTCGGGCCTGGGGCTCGCCGCCTTCATCGCACTCGAATTCGTGCTGCTGAGCCGCATCTTCCGCTCCAGCCTCCTGCGGGCCGGCCAGACCCTGGGCCTGAAGACCCTGTTCCGGCGGGCGGCCGCCTAGACCGCTGGGGCCCGGGCGGCGGCGATGGCCCGCCAGACCTTGAGCGCCTGGACCGTCTCGCGCACGTCGTGGACCCGGACCGCCGCGACCCCCGCGGCGGCCCCGACCAGGGCCCCGGCGATGGAGCCGCCTAAGCGCTGATCGGCCGGGACATTTCCGCCGTCGATCGCGCTGATGAAGCTCTTGCGGCTGACCCCCAGCAGGACCGGAAAACCCAGGGCCACGATCCGGTCCAGGCCCGCCAGCAGCGGCAGGTTGTGACGGGTCATGTGCTTGCCGAAGCCCACGCCGGGATCGAGCCAGATGCGCTCCCGCGCCACGCCGGCGGCCTGGGCGGCCTCGGCGCGGGCGGTCAGGAACGCCGCCACCTCGCCCACCACGTCATCATAATGCGGCTCGGTCTGCATGGTCCCGGGCTCGCCCTGCATGTGCATCAGCACGACCTCGCACCCGAGATCCGCGGCGACCGCCAGGCTGTCCGGCGCGTGGCGCAGGGCGGAGACGTCGTTCCACATCGTGGCGCCCGCCTCGACTGCCGCGCGGGCCACGGCCGGCGTCATGGTGTCGACCGAGATCGGAATGGCGCTCTCGGCCCGGATCGCTCGGATCAGCGGGATCACCCGGTCCAGCTCCTGGTCCTCGCCGACGGGCGCCGCGCCCGGGCGGGTGGACTCGCCGCCGATGTCGAGGATGTCGACGCCCTCGGCGATCAGCCGCCGCGCCTGCAGGATCGCCGAGGTCAGGTCGTCGAACCGCCCGCCATCGGAGAAGCTGTCCGGGGTGACGTTGATCACGCCCATCACGCGGACGGGCGGTGAGGCGGAGGTCGGGGTCATCGGGGCCCTCATAGACGAAAAAGGGCGGCCCCGTCGCCGGCGGCCACCCTCAGTCTTCAGTCTGAATTCGCGCTTTACGCCGGCTCGGGCTTGGCCGAGATCGGCACGGCCACGGCCGGACCGGTCGGGCGCTTGGCGTCGGCGTCCTCGCGGTTCGGAGCCACGCCCTTCAGGGCGCCGATGATCTCGTCGCCGCTCAGGGTTTCGTACTCGAGCAACGCCTTGGCGAGCGTGTGCAGGTCGTCGAGCCTCTTGGTCAGGATCTTCTTGGCCTCGTCGTAGCCCGCCTGCACCAGACGCTTCACCTCGGCGTCGATGATGTTGGCGGTCTCTTCGGAGACGTTCTGGGTGCGCGACACCGAGTGGCCGAGGAAGACCTCCTCCTGGTTGTCGCCATAGGAGACGAGGCCCAGCTTGTCGGAGTAGCCCCAGCGGGTGACCATGTTGCGCGCGAGGCTGGTGGCCGCCTGGATGTCGCTGGAGGCGCCTGAGGTCACCTTGTCCTTGCCGAAGATCAGCTCCTCGGCGACCCGGCCGCCCATCATGATCGCCAGGCGCGAAGTCATCTCCTCGTAGTTCATGGACAAACGGTCGCCTTCCGGCAGCTGCATGACCATGCCAAGCGCGCGGCCGCGCGGAATGATGGTCGCCTTGTGCACCGGGTCGGCGGCCGGGACCGTGAGCGCCACCAGGGCGTGCCCCCCCTCGTGGTAGGCGGTGTTGCGCTTCTCGGCTTCGGTCATGACCATGGAGCGGCGCTCGGCGCCCATCATGACCTTGTCCTTGGCTTCCTCGAAATCGCGCATGGTGACCATGCGGCGGTTCTTCCGCGCGGCCATGAGGGCGGCCTCATTGACCAGGTTCGACAGGTCCGCGCCGGAGAAGCCGGGGGTTCCGCGGGCGATGACCTTGGTCTCGACATCGGCGGCCAGCGGCACATTCTTCATGTGCACGCGCAGGATCTTCTCGCGGCCGTTGACGTCGGGGTTCGGCACCACGACCTGACGGTCGAAACGGCCGGGCCGCAGCAGCGCCGGGTCGAGCACGTCGGGCCGGTTGGTGGCGGCGATCAGGATGATGCCTTCGTTGGCCTCGAAGCCGTCCATCTCGACCAGCATCTGATTCAAGGTCTGCTCACGCTCGTCGTTGCCACCGCCCAGGCCGGCACCGCGATGGCGACCGACAGCGTCGATTTCGTCGATGAAAATGATGCAGGGCGCGTTCTTCTTGCCTTGCTCGAAC
>PLEH01000149.1 GCA_003136395.1 Phenylobacterium sp. | reverse complement strand
TTCCTGAAGGAGTACGTCATCATCGTGGTGGGCGTGCTGACAGCGCTCGGGGCCGAGCAGGCAGTGGAGTGGCTGCACTGGCGGCATCTGGCGGTCGAGGCCGAACGGGATCTGGCGGCCGGGGTGCGGCCGGATCTGGTCAACGCCTACCACATCGTGGTGATCGAGAGCTGCGGCCGCGCCCGCGTCGCCGCGCTGTCGGCCGCCCTGCTAAAGCCTGGCTCCGATTGGCGCGCCAGCCCCATGCCGGAGTCCGCGCAGGCGCGCGCGACTTACGTCATGCCCCGGGTCTACGTGAACATCGGCCGGGTCTGGTCGCACGCGGCCTGGGACGCGGCGCTCGGCTCCGGGGTGCTGAACCACATGCCGAAGGACCGGGTCGTCCGCTACGGCGAACTCTATCGTCTGGTCGACAACCTGGCCTCGATGCTGCGGACCGAGTCCGTGGCCATCACCCACCTGGCGCCCCTGGCCTACGACCGGAAGCTGACCGAGCCGGAGAAGGCCCACTACCTGGAGATGGTCGGCGAGTTCGACGCCACCACGGCGAACGCCACGGCCTCGGCCCGGGTCATCCTGCGAGACGCCCACGCGCTCGGCTTAGACCTGACGCCCGGCGAGGCGCAGCAGGTCTTGAAGCGCCAGCACGAGGCGCGCGGCGACTGCGTCACCGACGTGAAGCTGCCCTTGGAGCGGCCGGCCTACCTTGGGGGAAGCTGACGGCATGGACATCCACAAACCCAAACCCTGGCATGGCCTTCGGGAGTTCCTGAAGGAATACGTGATCATCGTCGTGGGCGTTTTGACGGCGCTCGGGGCAGAGCAAGGCGTCGAGTGGCTGCACTGGCGCCATCAGGCCGAAGCGGCGCGGGAGGACATGGCCGCCGACTACCGCCGGACCCTAAGAAGCATCGGCGCCATTGATGCCGCCGCGCCCTGCGCGCGCCGGCGGGTCGACGAGCTGCGCGCGGTCCTGGACAAGGCCGAGGTCGAAGGGCGGCTCCCGGCGCTGCCCGCCATCGACCCACCCCCCAACTTCGCCTGGACCTTCCGCGGCTGGGAGGGCCTGGTCAGCAGCCAGACTCTGGCGCACCTGCCGCGGGGCGAAGCCGCGCGCTACTCGGCGCAGGCAGCCTACGTCACCTACCTCATTAGGATGCGGGACGCGCAGCGGGACGACTGGGCCGTCTTGAGTTCGATGGGGGGCCCCAGCCGGCCGATGAGCGCGACCGAGGCCGCCAACCTGCGCGCGACCCTGGGGCGGGTCCTTTCCGAGGACGGGTGGCTGCGCCGCCAAGCCGATGGGCTGGGGAGCCTGATTTCCGACACCGGGCTGCTCAGCCATGCCGAGGTCGAGAAATGGTGGAAGCAGGGATTGGATTCCGTGCCGAAAGGCGGCAACACGATCTGCCGCCCGTTGGCCGAGGCCGGGGCGCGAAGCTGGATCGCCGACAAGCAGAGCGAGCCGGCGGAGCTGCCCACCAAGCCCTACGAGACCACCGACTACTATACACCGCGGAAATAGGTGACCGACGCTTGGCTGCAGCCGCGCCGCTGACCAGCCCAGGAACCGCGCGCGCCAGGGACCTCTACAAGCCCGAGTCCCGCCAACGTCCGCTAACCCCCATAGCGGACGCTCAGAGAGTCCGCTGTTGGGCGGCAAGCCTACATCCGCTCCTGGCGCTGCGTTGACGCCTCTTAGACGTCCAGCGGCGCGGGCGCGGCCCCGATCACGCCGGAGAGCTTGCCGGGCGCGCGGGCCAGGCGGGGATCGTTGGCCTGGTAGAAGCCGGCGAGCATGTAGAGCTTCAGGCCGCCGGTCTCGACCAGCAGGGTGGCGGCCACCTCGTCGCGGCTCAGCGCCGCCTCGACGGCCGCGGCGGACTGGTGGGCGTCGGTGACCCAGAAGGTGTTGTCCGCACCAGTGGGCTCGACCTCGACCTCGGCGACGGCGAGCGCCGAGAGCGGGCCCCAGGCGGCGAGGCAGGGGAGGGCCGCGAACACCTTGAGTCTCGGCTCGGCCAGCAGACGGCCCCACCAGGGGCTGTCGGCGGTGAGCGCGCAGACCGCGACTCCGCCCAGCGCGCGGGCGGCGGCCAGCGCCTCCTCCGGCCTGGCGACCTGGCGCAGGGACGGCGCCACGCCGAAGCGCAGGCGGGCGACCTCGACGGCCCTGCCTGCGTCCTTGCCGCCCCAGACGGCGAGGTTGAAGGGGCCTTGCGTCGCCAGGCTGTCGCCGATCAGCTCGCGCCAGATGCGCACGATGAGGCCGGGCCTGGCGCCGTTGCGCGGGCCGGCGAGCAGCTTGCGCAACAGCATGGCCTCTCGGCCGGGCCGCAGGCCGAACTTGCCGGCCTCGCCCGCGGCGGCCTTGGCGGCGGCGACCGCGTGGGCGAGGTTCGAGCGCTCGACCACCAGACGCAAGAGGTCGGCGTCGATGGCGTCGATCCGCGCACGGACCTCGTCGAGCGATGGCGGCTTAGCCTCGGCCATTTTCATCCCCAAACCGAAGGGACGCGACCTAGGTCATTGCGGGCGGACGCGCAATAGGGCCGGTCGCCGCAAGAAAGTTGCAGGGGAAACCAGATGGCGCGGCGGGGAGACCGGCGGCGGGGGGCCAGGTCGCGGGCCACCGTCTAGGGGCCAAGGCCAAGGGCCCGATTGAGCTCCGCGTCGCCGATCGAGGTCGCCATGTCTCTCGCCGAGACGCCCGCGCGGTTCTTGCGGTCCAGACTGGCGCCGTGGCGGCGCAGGACGGCGGCGGCGGCCGGGTGGTCGGCCTGGATGGCCTGCATCAGGGCGGTTTCCCCGTCGGCGTCCGGCGCGTCGACCTGCGCGCCCCTGGCCAGCAGGGCCTCCAGTTCGGCGGTCCGGTCCGCAGCGGCGGCGGCCCGCAGTCTCGCGGCCGGATCGGGCGGCGCGCCGGCGGACGACCTGAGCGCGGGCGCCGCGGCGGGGGCCGAG
>PLEH01000182.1 GCA_003136395.1 Phenylobacterium sp. | reverse complement strand
AAATCCGCGTTGACCCTTCATTGCAGTCGTCGCTAACTCCAACGCAATCAGCGCCGACTTGGCTCTGGGCTGGCAACTATTGGGGAGCGGACCCGCCTTATCGGCCGGCCGCTGGAGGATTTAGACCTTGAAAATCCGGAACACGCGGGAGCGCCTGTTGGCCTCCTCAATGATCTGTGGCGCCGCCTTCCTGGGCTTCGCAACACAGGCATCCGCCGCGGCCGCCGCTGACGCGGCTGCCGGGGAAGTCTCTGAAATCGTCGTGACCGGGACGCGGATCCCGTCGCCGAACCTGACCTCCATTGCGCCCGTGACCACGGTCGGCAACGCCGACATCAAGGCCCAGGGCGTCACCCGAATCGAAGACATCACCAACTCCCTGCCGCAGGTGTTCGCGGGTCAGGGCTCGTCGATCTCCAACGGCTCCACCGGCGCCGCCACGGTCAACCTGCGCGGCCTCGGTTCCTCGCGCACCTTGGTGCTGATCGACAGCCGCCGTGTTATGCCCGGCGACCCCGCCGATCCGGCCGCCGACCTGAACTTCATCCCGGCCGCCCTCGTCGAGCGCGTGGACGTGCTGACCGGCGGCGCCTCGGCCACCTACGGCGCCGACGCCGTGGCCGGCGTCGTCAACTTCATCATGCTGAAGAACTTCGAGGGCGTGCGCCTCGACGCGCAGTACTCGGGCTACCAGCACAGCAACCACGAAGGCGACATCCAGAGCGTCCTGCGCACCGCTGCGGCCGGTGCGTCCGATCCCCGCCAGTTCGCGTTCCCTTCGGGGAGCTCCTGGGACGGCGAAGGCTCGGAAGTCAGCCTGACGCTCGGCGTCAACGCGCCGGACGGCAAGGGCAACATCACCGCCTACGCCACCTACCGCCAGAACAACGCGATCCTGGAAGGCCAGCGCGACTTCAGTTCCTGCACCCTGAACTCCGGCACGCCCAGCTTCGCCGAGTTCGGCTGCGGCGGCTCCGGCACGGCCTTCCCGGCCCGCGTCGGCACCCAAATCGTCGACCCGACCACCTTCAACACGTTCCGGAACCGCACCGGCGCCGACGTCTTCAACTTCGCGCCGGCCAACTTCTTCGTGCGGCCTGACGAGCGCTACGCCCTGGGCGCCTTCGCCCACTACGAGATCGCGCCCTGGGCGACCGCGTACATGGACACGATGTTCATGGACGACCGCTCGACGTCGCAGATCGCCGCGGGCGGCATCTTCGCCGGCACCTTCTCGATCAACTGCGCCAACCCGCTGCTCAGCGCCCAGGAGGCCGGCAGAATAAACGCCACGGCGGCCACCGGCGGCGGCACCTGCGCGGCCAACCCGGGCGGCACCTTCACCGGCACCGTCGCGCGTCGCCTGCAATCGGCCGAAGCCGGCGGCCGCGATTCGGACCTGCGCCACACCGACTACCGGATCGTGATCGGTCTGAAGGGCGACCTGGGCAAGAACTGGAACTACGACGGCTATCTGCAGTACGGCTCGGTCCAACTCCAGGCGCACCAGACCGGCAACTTCAACACCAACCGGATCAACCAGGCGCTGAACGTCGTCAGCACCCCGACCGGGCCGCAGTGCGCCCCCGGCGCCGACGCCGGCTGCGTGCCGCTGAACCTCTTCACCAGCCAGTTCATCTCCAAAGACGCGCTCAACTTCCTGAACGCCGGCAGCTTCAGCAGCGGCAACACCAATGAACGGGTCGCCAGCATCGCCTTTACCGGCAAGCTCGGCGACTACGGCATCAAGAGCCCGATGGCGTCGGAAGGCGTCGGCGTGGCCCTGGGCGCCGAGTATCGCCGCGAACACCTGGACTCGGTTGCCGACTTCCTGTCGACGAACGGCCTGGTGAACGGCAATGGCGGCGCCAATCCGCCGGTCAACGGCGGCTTCGACGTCTACGAACTGTTCGGCGAAGCCCGCGTGCCGCTGGTCAGCGACATGCCCTTCGCCAAGTACCTGGGCCTGGAGCTTGGTTACCGGTTCTCGAACTATTCCTCGGTCGGCAACACCAACACCTACAAGGTGGCCGGCGAGTGGGAAGTGATCGACGGCCTGCGCTTCCGCGGCGGCTACAACCGCGCCGTCCGCGCCCCGAACGTGATCGAGCTGTTCGCGCCGCAGAACGTCGCCCTCGACGGGACGACCGACCCCTGCGCCGGCCTCTCCGCCGCCAACCCGCTGGTCGCCACCTGCGCCAGCGTCTTCCACCTGTCGACCGCCCAGGTCCTGGCGATCGAGAAGAACTCGGCCAACCAGTACAACGGCCAGTTCGGCGGCAATCCGAACCTGAAGCCGGAAATCAGCGACACCTATACCGCGGGCGTCGTCTGGCAGCCGAGCTTCG
Source organism: Phenylobacterium sp. (assembly GCA_003136395.1). Lineage (GTDB taxonomy): Bacteria > Pseudomonadota > Alphaproteobacteria > Caulobacterales > Caulobacteraceae > Phenylobacterium. Next base: position 8,150 of record PLEH01000182.1, on the reverse strand, counting down.
TGCCCGGCCTGAACCTCAGCGTCGACTACTTCAACATCAAGGTCGACCAGTTCATCGGCGGCATCGGCGCGAACCTGATCATCACCCAGTGCCTGGCCACCCAGCAGCCGTTCTTCTGCAACCTCGTTCACCGCGAGCCGGGTAACAACTCCCTGTTCCTGGACTCGACCGGCTTCATCCAGGATACGACGCTGAACACCGGTTCTCTGAAGACCACCGGCGTCGACTTGAACGTCAACTACCGGACCGACCTGTCGAACCTGGGCCTTGGCGACAACGGCGGCCTGTCGTTCAACATGGTCGGCACCTGGCTCGACCAGCTGGACACCCAGCCCCTGCCGGGCGGCCCGACCTACAACTGCAAGGGTCTCTACGGCACGGTCTGCGGCGTCCCGGCTCCGGAATGGCGCCACAAGCTGCGTGTCACCTGGAATACGCCCTACGCCTATGGCGACTGGTTCAAGAGCCTGAGCCTGTCGGCCCAGTGGCGCTACTTCGGCAAGGTGTCGCTCGACGCCTACAGCAGTGACCCGCAACTGAACAACCCGGGCATCCAGTACGAGTCCGACCGGACGTTCAAGGCGACGAGCTACCTCGACCTGACGGCCAATTTCACGGTCCACAACAACCTGAACTTCCGGGTTGGCGTGAACAACGTCTTCGACAAGGATCCGCCGATCGTGGGCGCGTCCAACTGCCCCGCCGGCGCCTGCAACGGCGGCGCCTTCGCCCAGGTTTACGATGCGCTCGGCCGCTTCGTCTTCGTGGGCCTGAGCGCCGACTTCTAAGGCGGTCAGACCATCTTCGACCAGAGGGCGGCGGAGCGATCCGCCGCCCTCTTCTTTTGCGCCGGTGTCTTTTGCGCCGGCCTCGGTATCGGGTAATGAGGCGCTCGGGGTCGGGTTCGGCGGAGACATGGGCTTTGACCAGTTGGAAGACCGGCCAGATCAACGTGACCTTTGGGTCGTTGAAGCCGGCGGCCGCTGACGCTGACGCCCGCCCGGCGGCGTTCGCCGCGATCCGGGCCGCCGTCGAGGCGCAGGACTACGATCGCGCCGGCCAGCTGGCCGAGGCGGCCCTGGCGTCAGGCCTGGAGCATCCCGTGGTCTTGAACCTGGCCGCGCTCAAGGCGGAGATGGAAGAGCGGTTCGACGACGCGCTGCGCCTCCTGGAGCGGGCCGTGGCGCTCGCCCCGGCCGACCCGGCCGCGCGCAACGCGCTGGGACTGTGCCTTCGCAGGCTGGAACGGTACGGCGAGGCGCTCGCGCAGTTCGACCAGGCCGTGACCCTGGCGCCCACCTTCGCGGGCGCTCACAGCGCGCGCGGGGCGACCCTGGAGGCGCTGGGCCGCCTGACCGAGGCCGATGCAGCCTTTCGCGCAGCCCTGGCGCTGCAACCCGACAACCTGGGGGCGCTGGCAGGCCTCGCCAATCTGATGAGCCGTCGCGGCGCGCACGCTGAGGCGCGGCCGCTGGCGCTGCAGGTGCTGGCCGCCCAGCCCGGCTATCCCGACGCCGTGAACGTCGTCGTCGCCGCCGACCTCGCCGAGGGCGCCGCGCCGGCCGCGCAGCAGCGTCTGGAGGCGCTGATCGCCGATCCGCGCCTGACCGCCCAGCAGCTGGCCCTGGCGCACGGCCTCCTTGGCGATGTCCTGGACGCGCAGGACCGGATCCCGGAGGCGTTCACCGCCTATGCGGCCTGCAACATGGGCCTGTGGCGCGCCTACGCGCCGACCTACGGCGCGCCGCCGACGGCGCTCGAGTTCGCGCAGGGGATGGTCGCCCGGCTCGGCGACATTCCCGCCGACGCCTGGCGGACACCGGGCGCGCGCCTGCCCGACGGCGTCAGGGGGCACGTCTTCCTGCTGGGCTTCCCACGGTCCGGCACGACCCTGCTCGAGCAGGTGCTGGCGAGCCATCCGGACGTCGAGGCGCTCGAGGAGCGGGAGACACTGACAGACGCCATGCGCGCCTTCCTCTCCACCCCCGATGACCTCGAACGGCTGGCCGCCGCCGGCGAGACCGACCTCAGCCAGCTGCGCGCCGCCTATTGGACGCGGGTGCGTGGCGAGGGCGCCGCGGTCGACCGCAAGGTCTTCATCGACAAACACCCGCTGAACACCCTGAAGCTGCCGCTGATCGCCAAGCTGTTTCCCGACGCGAAGATCCTCTTCGCCAGGCGCGACCCGCGCGACGTGGTGCTGAGCTGCTATCGGCGGCGATTCGCGATGAGCGGCTCGGCCTATCAGCTGCTGACCCTTCCCGGCGCGGCCGGCTACTACGACGCCGCCATGCAGATCGCCGAGCGCCTGGAGCCGGCGCAGGGCGCCCAGACCCTTGTGGTGCGTCACGAGGCGCTGATCGCCGGCTTCGACGAGATCGCCGCGTCGGTGTGCGATTTCCTTGGGCTCGCCCGGAGCGACGCCCTGCGCGGCTTTGCCGAACGGACCAAGGACCGCGGCATCGCCACGCCCTCCGGCGCCCAGCTGGCCGGCGGCCTGAGCGCCGAGGGGGTTGGCCAGTGGCGGCGCTATCGCCAGCAGATGGCCCCCGCCCTGCCGAAGCTCGCCCCGTGGGTGGAACGCTTCGGATATGACGCCCAATGACCAGCCCCTCGGCGGAGCGTCCCCCTGCCGAGCCCGATGCCAGGGATGAGCGTGGTTGGCGCGCGCTCGGCGATCGGCTCAGGCTGAGCGGTGATGGCCCCCGAGCTGATCGCGCCTATGTCCGCCAGATCCGCGCCTCGGTCAGCGACCCCGACCTCATCGCCGCGGCCGATGAGCTCATCGACGGCGACCCGGCGACGGCCCATCGCCTGCTGAGCGCGCTGCTGACCCGGCGGCCCTCCGACACCGCCGCCTTGCGGATGTTCGCCGATCTGGCGGCGCGGACCGGGCGTCATCACGACGCCGAGACGCTGCTGGCGCGCTGCCTCAGCTTCGCGCCCGATCTCGCGGCGGCCCGCTGCGCCTACGCGCTCGCCCTGCATCAGCAGGGCAAGGCCGTGGAGACCATCGCCCAGACCGATATCCTCCTGAAGGCCGAGCCCGGCCATCCGCTCTACCGGCAACTTCGGGCCGCGGCGCTCATGCGGATCGGAGAAGACGCCGCGGCGGTCGATGGCTACGCCGCGGTGCTGGCGGCGGCTCCCGACCAGGCGCTGACCTGGATGGGCTACGGTCACGCGCTGAAGACCGTCGGGCGGCAGGCGGACGCGGTCGCCGCCTACCGGGAAAGCTTGCGCCTGCGCCCCGAGCTCGGGGAGGCCTGGTGGAGCCTGGCCAATCTGAAGACCGTCCCCCTGGGGCCCGTCGATGTGGGCCTGATGGAACGCGCGCTCACCAGTCCGGCCCTCGATGCTGAGGATCGCTTCCACCTCCTGTTCGCGTTGGGGAAGGCTTACGAGGATGCTGGGGCCTATGAGCTTGCCTTCCAGCGCTACGACGAAGCCAACGCCCTGCGCCGCAAGGGTCTCGACTACGAGGCAGAAGAGACCAGCCTCCACGTCGCACGCTGCAAGGCGCTGTTCAGCCCAAGCTTCTTCGCAAGCCTCGCCGGACGGGGCTCGCCGCGCCCTGACCCCATCTTCATCGTCGGCCTGCCGCGCTCAGGCTCCACCCTGGTCGAACAGATCCTGGCGAGCCACAGCCAGGTGGAGGGCACGCGGGAGCTGCCGGACATCGAAGCCATGTCCGCGCGCCTCGGCGGTCACGCAGCACGCCCATCGGGAAGCGCCTATCCCGACATCCTGGCCGCGCTTTCGGGTGCGGAGTTGCACGCGCTCGCCGAGGAATATCTTCAGCGCACCAGGATGCACCGAAAGTCCGCCGCGCCTCTTTTCATCGACAAGACCCCGAACAACTTCGCCCATATCGGCCTCATCCAGCTGATACTGCCCAACGCCAAGATCATCGACGCCCGGCGCCATCCCATGGGCTGCTGCTTTTCCGCCTTCAAACAGCATTTCGCGGCCGGCCAGGCGTTCAGCTACAGCCTCAACGATCTCGGGCGCTACTATCGCGACTACGTGGAACTGATGGCGCATTTCGACGCCGTCCTGCCGGGCCGCGTCCACCGCGTGATCTATGAACAGCTGGTCACCGACCCGGAGGGTGAGGTGCGCCGGCTGCTCGACCATTGCGGCCTGCCGTTCGAGGATAGCTGTCTGCGATTCTATGAGAACGACCGCGCCGTGCGGACCGCGAGCTCCGAGCAGGTCCGCCAGCCGATCTTCACCGACGCCACCGACCATTGGCGGCATTTCGAGCCCTGGCTCGCGCCTCTGGCGAGCAGCCTTGGCGCGGTCACCGAGGCCTATCCACTGGCGCCGCCATTCTAGGTCCGAGACCCAGGATCGCGGGCGGCCGGGAACCGACCCTCAAGCTGAGCACTCCCGCAGGATGGGCTGGACCCAGTCCCGTCGCCCGTTGCCTCGACAGTTGTCCCGGCGGCAGGAGGGGCTTGAGTAACGGTGTTAGATCAGAGAGTCGCCTGGCTTGGCCGAAGACCGAAATATTATGTGGTTTTTATGATTTTACTCACCTAACCTCCTGCAAGGTCCGACAACACGCAACGGCGTTACTATGGAAGAATCGGAAATTCGACCTGGGCCGGGGCGCCCATCCGGCAGGTCCGACCGCAGCCATGGCCGCAGCCTCGCCAAGGACATCGCCGAGCTCGCCCTCTTCCTCGATCTCACCGAATCGCGTGGCCCCGCCGACCATCTTGAGGCCGCCGCCGCCGAGCTCGCCAGCGCGCGCCGCATCCCGGCCACCACCCTCAAGCGATGCGCCTCCGAGGCCCGCGCCCTGATCGAGTTCGCCGACCAGAGCGGCGCGGTCCGCCAGATCGCCATGCGGGGCGGCGGATCCGATTGGGACCTTCGCCAGACGATCTCCGCGTGGCTTGACGACACCAGCCTTCCCGCGGTCCTCAAGCAGCGCGCGCTGCGCCTCAACCGCAGGCGTGGCGGGCGCCCGGCGACCACGAGCCGCGCGCTTCGCGCCGTCGAGGAACTGGTGGAATTCGCGCGCGCCGGCCGCCCCGGCGCCCTGGACGAACTCCGCTCGATCCGGGCGCTGATCGGTAACGCCTAGGCGCCCTGCGAGGGCCTCCATCGCGCGGGGGGCGACCCCGGCCCCCGCACGCCCTATAGAGTGGCGTGAGATGAGGCCGGTTCTTCCAGCGATGACGCGATGCGGTCGGGATGAGTGACGCGTCCCCGGCGGCCACCATCGCGCGGGCCGCGGCCCTGCTCGCCACCGACCCTGCCGAGGCCGGGCGGCTGGCCGAGGGCCTTTTCAGGCTCGCTCCCAACGATCCGCGGATCCTGCTGATCCTGGGTTCGGCGCGACGCCGGCTGGGGGACCTGGGGGCGGCCAAGGCCGTGCTGGCGCCTCTGGCCAAGGCCTATCCTCAAGCCGCCAACACCCAGTACGAACTCGGCCTCACCCTGGCGGAGCTCGGCGAGCCGGCGCAGGCCTCCGCCGCGCTTCGGCAGGCCACGGCCCTCAATCGCGACCTGGCCGACGCCTGGCGGGCGCTCGGCGATCTGGCGTTCAAGGCCGGCGATTCCGCCTTGGCGGACCTCGCCTATGCCCAGCAGCGGCGCGCTTCGATCACCGACCCCGCCCTGCGCGGTGCGGCCGAGGCGGTCTTCGCCGGACGGCTGGCCGAGGCGGAAGACGAGCTGCGCGCGCACCTGACCCGCGATCTCGCCGACGCGACGGCGACCCGGATGCTGGCGGAGCTCTATCTTCGGCGCGCCCGCTATGCCGACGCCGAGATCCTGTTCGCCCGCTGTCTGGAGCTGGAGCCCGGCCACGACGGCGCCCGGTTCAGCTTCGCCGATGCTCTGTTCCGCCAGCAGAAGGCGTCGCTGGCGATCGCTGAGGTCGAGGCGCTGCTCGCCCGTGCGCCGAAAGACCCCGCCTATCTGAACCTCTACGCCGCCTGCCTGGCTCTGGTCGGGGAGGACGCCCGGGTCGTGGCGATCTACGAGGGCTTGCTGGCCGACTATCCGAAGCAGCCGCGGCTGTGGCTCAACTACGGCCACACCCTGCGCGCGATCGGACGGCGGGGGGACGCTGTCGCGGCCTATCAGAAGAGCCTGGAGCTGGCGCCGGGCCTGGGCGACGCCTACTGGAGCCTCGCCAACCTGAAGGTGGCCGCCCTCAGCGCGGGCGACGAAGCGGCGATGCTGGCCGCCCTTGCGCGGCCGGAGCTCACCCCCGAGGACCGGCTGCATCTGCACTATGCGCTCGGCAAGGCTCTGGAAGACCGCGGCGACGCGCAAGGCGCCTTCAACCACTACGCCCAGGGCGCGGCCCTGCGGCGCGCCGAGACCCCCTACGATCCGGAGGCCACGACCGCCGCTGTCCGCGCGGCCCAGGCGCTGTTCACAGCGGAATTCTTCGCCGCCCGCGCCGGGATGGGTTCGGCCAGCGAGGCGCCGATCTTCATCGTCGGCCTGCCACGCTCCGGCTCGACCCTGATCGAACAGATCCTGGCCAGCCACTCCCAGATCGAAGGCACCATGGAGTTGCCCGACATCGGCTTCATCCCCCGCGGCTTCGCGGACGCCTATCCCGAAGCCCTGGGCGCGCTCAACGGCGCGGCTCTTGCCGCGCTTGGCGACGGCTACGTCGAGGCGACGGCGGTCCACCGCAAGCTCGCCCGGCCCTTCTTCATCGACAAGATGCCCAACAACTTCCTGCACATTGGCTTGATTCAACTGATCCTGCCGCGCGCCCGGATCATCGATGCGCGGCGCCATCCCCTGGGCTCCGGTTTCTCGGCCTTCAAGCAGCACTTCGCCAAGGGCCAGGCCTTCTCCTATGACCTCGCCGACCTCGGCGGGTACTACCGCGATTACGTGGAGCTGATGGCGCACTTCGACGCCGTGCTGCCCGGACGCATCCATCGCCTGATCTACGAAGACCTGATCGAGGACACCGAGCGCGAGGTCGCCCGCCTTCTCGACTACTGCGGCCTGCCGTTCGAGGAGGCCTGCCTGAAGTTCTACGAAAACGACCGCGCGGTCCGCACGGTCAGCTCCGAACAGGTGCGCCGGCCGATCTTCCGCGGCGGGCTCGACCAATGGCGCGCCTACGAGCCCTGGCTCGGCCCGCTCAAGGAGGCCCTGGGCCCCGCCCTCGAGGGCTGGCGCGGCGCGCGCACCGATTCGTGATCTGGCGCGGCTGAAACTCCGGGCGTAAGGTTTCCGCCATCAGGGCGGCGCGAGCCCCTGGCCCGGTCCGCGACCGTCCCAAAACCGCGCCACGGAGGCGGCAGCTCTCTAACCCCCGCGTCCCTGGCGCCTAAGGTGTTGGGAGACGAACCGATGGCAATCCAAGCAGCGGGGTCCGTGCGCGCTCTGGCGCTCGTGGGCCCCACCAGCGCCGGCAAGACCACCCTCATGGAGGCTCTGTTACAGGTGACCGGCGCCGTCGATCGGCGCGTGGGCGGGGACAAGGTCGGCGATTCGAGCCCTGAGGCGCGCGCCCGCGGCCACACGGTGGAACTGAACCTCGCGGGCTTCGACTTCATGGGCGACCGCTACTCGGTGGTCGATTGCCCAGGCTCCCTGGAATTCTGCGCGGACCTGGATGCGGCCCTTCCGGCCGTGGACCTCGCCGTCGTCGTGGCCGAGCCCGACCCGGCCAAGGCCGCCCTGCTGCAGCCGACGCTGCGCGAGCTGGAGCGGCTCGGCATCCCGCATGCCCTGTTCGTCAACAAGATGGACCTGGCCCGTGGCTCCCTGCCGGAGCTTTTGGCGGCCTTGGCCCCCGTCAGTTCGGCGCCCCTGGTCGCCCGCCAGATCCCCACCTGGGAAGGCGAGAAGGTCACGGGCTTCATCGACCTGGCGCTGGAGCGCGCCTTCGNNGGTCCCCAGCCGCGACGCGGTCTTCGCCGATCTGGTTCGTGAAATGAACGAGGGGCTGATCGTTCCGGTGTTCTTCGGATCGGCGCAAAACGGGTTCGGCGTGCGCCGCCTGCTGAAGGCGCTGCGCCACGAAGCCCCGCTTCCCGACCGCGCCGCAAGGCGCCTGGGCGTCGAGAGCGGCGCCTATGTGCTGAAAGCGGCCTATGCCGGCCAGTCCGGCAAGCTCGCCTATGCCCGGGTGTTCGGCAAAGCCCTGCCGGACGGCG
>PLEH01000112.1 GCA_003136395.1 Phenylobacterium sp. | reverse complement strand
CACAACGCCCACACCCTGGCCGCCGTCCGCCAGATGGCCACCCAGGCCGGCCTCGCGCCCGAGTACCAGCGCCTGCACGGCATGGGCGAGGCGCTCTACGCCGGCGCCAAGGACCGCTACGGAGCCTTCCCGCTTCGGGTCTACGCCCCCGTGGGCAGCCACGAGGACTTGCTGCCCTACCTGGTCCGCCGCCTCTTGGAAAACGGCGCCAACACCTCCTTCGTCCACACCCTGCTGGACGAGCGCACCCCGGTGGAAAAGGTGGTCTCCGACCCGATCGCCGCCGTCGAGGCCGCCGGCGGCGCGCCGCACCCGCGCATCCCCCTTCCGGTCGATCTCTACGGCCCGAGCCGTAGAAACTCGGGTGGAATGGACCTCTCCATAGCCGAGACGCGAGCGGCGCTCGCCGCCGCCATCGCGGCCCTCCCGGCGCTCGAGGCCGCACCCCTGGTCAGCGGCAAGGCCCAGTCGGGCGTCAGCGCCAGCCGCGTCTCGCCCGCAGATCTGACGAAATCCATCGGCAAGGCCACCGACGCCACGGCCGCCGGGGTCGATGCGGCCTATGCCGCCGCGACCAGGGCGCAACCGGTCTGGAACGGCCTCGGCGGCGAAGGCCGGGCGCCGATCCTACGCGCCATGGCCGATGCGCTGGAGGCCAGCCGCGACCGCCTGATCGCCATCTGCGCGGCCGAGGCCGGCAAGACGCTGGCCGACGGCGTGGCCGAGGTGCGTGAGGCGGCCGACTTCTGCCGCTACTACGCGAACCTCGCCGAACGCCAGTTCGGAGCGCCGGAAACTCTGCGAGGCCCCGTCGGCGAGACCAATCAGCTCTCCCTGCACGGCCGCGGCGTCTTCGCCTGCATCAGCCCCTGGAACTTCCCTCTGGCCATCTTCACCGGCCAGATCGCCGCGGCGCTGGCCGCCGGCAACGCGGTCCTGGCCAAGCCCGCCGAACAGACCCCGCTGATCGCCGCGGAGGCCGTGCGCCTGTTCCATGGCGCGGGCCTGAGCCCCGACCTGCTCCACCTCCTGCCCGGCGACGGCGCGACCATCGGCCAGGCCCTGGTGGCGCACCCGTCCTGCGCCGGGGTCGCCTTCACCGGCGGCACGGAGGCCGCCTGGGCGATCAACCGCACGCTGGCGGCCCGCAACGGCCCGATCGTCCCCTTCATCGCCGAGACCGGCGGGCTGAACGCCATGTTCGTGGACACCACCGCCTTGCGCGAACAGGTGATCGACGACGTCATCGCCTCGGCCTTCGGCTCGGCCGGCCAGCGCTGCTCGGCGCTGCGCATGCTGTTTGTCCCGCACGACACCGCAGACGTCCTGATCGAGGGCCTCGCCGGCGCCATGGACGCCCTGGTGGTCGGCGACCCGGCCGATCCGCGAACGGACATCGGCCCGGTGATCGACGAGGACGCCCGCTCAGCGCTCGCCGCCCACCGCGATCGCCTGGGCCGTGAGGCCAGGGTCATCCACGAGCTGCCGGCTCCCGCCGGCGGTCATTTCTTCGGGCCGGTCCTGGCGGAGATCCCGTCCGCGAGCTTCCTGCAGAAGGAGGTGTTCGGACCGATCCTGCACGTGGTCCGCTATGACGCGGGCGACCTGGAGGCCGCAGCCGGACCCCTGGCGGCGGCCGGCTACGGCCTGACGCTGGGCGTCCACAGCCGCATCGAGGCCTTCGCCGATCAGGTGCGCGGCCTCGTCCCGGCCGGCAACGCCTACGTCAACCGCTCGATGATCGGCGCCGTGGTCGGCGTCCAGCCGTTCGGCGGCGAGGGCCTCTCCGGCACCGGCCCCAAGGCCGGCGGCCCCAACGCCCTCATGCGCTATGCCGTGGAGCGCGCGGTCAGCGTCAACATCGCCGCCCAGGGCGGCGACCCGGCGCTGCTGAACCTCAATCCTTAAGAATGGGCCTTGAGCCGGACCCGGGGTCCGGGTGCATAGGCCTGGGGTCCACAAGGGAAACCGCTCGCCGTGCCGCCTCAATCCGCCTTCAGGATTGCTTCCCGAACCGCTACGGCCCTGGGCGTCACGCCCAAGACGTTGCGGGTTTGGGAGGCGCAAGGACTGTTGCGGCCCGGCCGCAACGCGGCTGGCTGGCGAGTCTATGGCCCGACGGAATTCGCGCGCATCCACCAGGTGCTGGCCTTGCGGGGCCTGGGCCTGGGGCTCGTGGAAATCGCCGGGCTGCTGGCCGGCCGGCTGGCCGACCTCGACGCGGTGTTGTCGCTCCAGGCGACCGCCCTGCAGCGTAGGCGTGCCGAAGCCGACAAGGGCCTGGCGCTCATCGCCGCCGCCCGCGTTCGGCTCAAGTCGGGTGAACCCTTCTCCGTGGACGACTTCGCAAATCTCATCCGGGAGACGATCATGAGCGGCAAACCAGACAAATCCGTGTGGCAGGACATCATCGAGCCGATCGCCCAGCGCCACTACACGCCTGAGGAGTACGAACTGATCCTCCAGAAGAAGATGGCTTTCAAAGAGCGCGTCGATTTCGAGTCCGGCGCCTTCACCCAGGCCTGGGACGCCCTGATCGCCGAGGCCAAGGCGCTCATGGCCAAGGGCGAGCCCACCAGCCTGGAGTCCATGGACCTCGCCCACCGGTGGAACGCCTTCGCGGCCCAGGCCATGCCGGACGTTCTGACCGACCCGGCGCTCCGGGCCAAGACCCACGCCGTCTGGAAAGAAGCGCTGGCGAACCCGCAAAGCGCCGCGCGCATGCCCGTCAGCGCGGACCTGCTGGCTTTCGTCCGCGCCGCAGCCGACGCCGACCGGGCGCGCAACGCCGGATAGCGTTTCGCGAGGCGCCGGCCGGTGGCGTTCGTACGTCGTGGGGCATCTTTCAGATGCCACCCGGCCTTAAGCCTCATGGATGATGCGAGCCTTCGGGCCTGGGCAAGTCAAGGACGCGCTCTTTGGCGCGCCGCAAGGCGGGCGGCCCTTGGCCGCTCCTTGAGTTGCCCAGGCCCGGAGGCAAACTGGCCGCCATGAGATTTAAGCCGCAGCCTGCCGGTTAGCTTCAACTCCGCCCTTTTTCTCGTCATGGCCGGCTCGTCCCGGCCATCCATGAACACCGAGCTCTCAGGATTTGCCGGGACCGTCGGCGCGTCTGGATCCCCGGGACAAGCCCGGGGATGACGATTGTTGAAGTGGCGGACACCACAATTTCTTGACTCTCGGCATTTCATATGTTCTCGTTTTGTTCGTGGCCACCCAGCAACCCTGCTGCGAAACGTCCGATCCCGCTGCGGCTCGGACCGAACGGCATCTGCGGCTGCTGGCTGAGCTGGCCGAGATCGGCATGGATCTGGCCCGTGAGGTTCGCCGCCAAGCCCTGGATCAAGACGGCGAGGCGCCGCCCGCCGCCGACCTCGCGCTGACCTTCTCCCGGATCGCCCGCGCCGTGCGCCAGACGGTGGCCCTGGAGGCAAAGCTCGCCGAGGAGGCCCAAGCGGGCCGTTCCGAGCGCCCGGCGCTCAGCGTTTCCGACCGCTGGCGCAGCGCCCGGCGCAAACGCCAGGTCAGAGAGATCGTTGGCGAAATCATCGAGGCCGAGTCTGACGGCGACTTCGAAGCCGACCGGCTGCTCAGCGAACGGGACGAGCGGCTTGACGATGGCGATGAGGAAGCCGATTTCGCCGACCGCCCCATCGGCGAACTGGTGGCCCGCATTTGCCGCGACTTGGGGATCACCCCCGACTGGAGCCTTTTCGAGGACGAAGACTGGGCGATCGAAGTAAACCGCCTCTCCCCCGAGCCCAGCGAAAGAGGGAGAGGGCAAGGAGAGGCGGCGCAGGACTCGACACCGCCGCTCCGGCTCCCGCCCGGACCCACGACCCCCCGCCAGGCCGCCGCCCGACCTGAATCCCTAGAGCTCGACGCGACTATTCTCACAGTGTCGTGAGCGGGGGTGCGTCAATGACCGCCAAGCCCTTGATCTGCCGAGAGGCGAGGCCGCTCATTAACCTTTGGTTTACGAAAAAAGCTGGGGGCCGATGGCCGCCCTCATTGACGAGTCATTAGGACGGGTGCCCCATATGTAGGTTGTTCGGGCGGTTCGCCTACAACATGTGGGGGCTGGAAACCAAGACTCAGCTGAGTCGGTTTCATGAGGGGCATGGGTCAGGGACGATGAGTGAAGCGGCGAAAGTTGGGATTGCCGAGTCTATTGAACGGGTTGTGGAAGCTGTGCGGCCGCAGCTGCAGCTGGTCCGCAAGGTCGAGGTCGATCGCTCGCGCGACGACCTGCTGACCGATTTCGGCAAGACCACGCTCGAGGACCGCTACCTCCTGGCCGGCGAAAGCTACCAGGACATGTTCGCGCGCGTCGCCACGGCCTACGCCGATGATGCCGACCATGCGCAACGGATTTACGACTACATCTCCAAGTTGTGGTTCATGCCCTCGACGCCGGTGCTGTCGAACGGCGGGGCGGGCCGCGGCCTGCCGATCTCCTGCTTCCTCAACGCCGTGCCGGACAGTCTGGAAGGCATCCAGAGCGTCTGGAACGAGAACGTCCACCTGGCCTCCAACGGCGGCGGCATCGGCACCTACTGGGGCGGCGTGCGCTCCATCGGCGAGAAGGTGAAGGGCGCGGGCCAGACCAGCGGCATCATCCCCTTCATCCGCGTGATGGATAGCCTGACCCTGGCGATCAGCCAGGGCTCGCTGCGCCGCGGGTCGGCCGCGGTCTACCTCGACATCCATCACCCGGAGATCGAGGAGTTCCTGGAGATCCGCAAACCCTCCGGCGACTTCAACCGCAAGAGCCTGAACCTGCACCACGGCATCTCGATCACCGACGAGTTCATGGAAGCCGTGCGCGACGGGGCGATGTTCGGCCTGCGCTCGCCCAAGACCAAGGACGTGGTCAAGGAGGTCGACGCCCGCTCGCTCTGGCAGAAGATCCTCGAGATCCGCCTGCAGACCGGCGAGCCCTACCTGATCTTCGCCGACACCGTGAACCGCGCCATGCCGCAGCATCAGCGCGAGCTCGGGCTGTCCGTGCGCCAGTCGAACCTCTGCTCGGAGATCATGCTGCACACCGGCAAGGATCACCTGGGCGCCGAGCGGACCGCGGTCTGCTGCCTGTCCAGCGTCAACGCCGAGACCTTCCTGGAATGGCGCGACCACCCGACCTTCATCGAGGACGTCATGCGCTTCCTCGACAANNTCGGTGGGCCTGGGCCTGATGGGCTTCCACACCTTCCTGCAGGCGCAGAACGTGCCGTTCGAGAGCGCGCTCGCCAAGAGCTGGAACATGCGGCTCTTCAAGACGCTGCGCCGCCAGTGCGACGCGGCCTCGCGCACGCTCGCCGCCGAGCGCGGGCCCTGCCCGGACGCCGAGGAGCGCGGCATGATGGAGCGCTTTTCACACAAGCTGGCCATTGCGCCCACCGCCTCGATCTCGATCATCTGCGGCGGCACCTCGGCCGGCATCGAGCCGATCCCGGCCAATATCTACAGCCACAAGACCCTGTCGGGGACCTTCGCGGTCAAGAGCCCCTACCTTGAGCGTCTGCTGGAGACCACCGGTCACAACACGCCGGCGATCTGGGACTCGATCCTGGAGAACGAGGGCTCCGTTCAGCACCTCGACTTCCTCAGCCAGGACGACAAGGACATCTACAAGACCGCCTTCGAGATCGACCAGCGCTGGGTCATAGAGCTCGCNNGGCTGCAAGTCGCTCTACTACCTGCGGTCCAAGTCGGTGCAGCGGGCGAGCCATGCGGGCGGGGAGACCCACGCGGCGGTCGACATGTCGGGCGTGGCCAAAACCGACTACGAGGAATGTCTTGCCTGCCAATAGGGCATGAGGCGCCGGGTGCGGCGCGTCACCGCATGTATAGGCCCGTCACATCTGTGACTGATCTGAATCAAATCAATAGGTTCGAGAGTGCGGCATAGTCTTTGCATAATTGAGAATTGACTCGAAAATGCCCGGGCCCGTGCCTAGGCTGACTTTCGGGGAACCGCAGACCGGTTGGCGTCTTACGCACTACACGCGAAGGATCGCACGCCGTTCGCGGGCTGGGGAGACGAGACGATGCGGCCGCTGGCTATTCTGGCCACCGTCCTGACCTGCGCCGCGGCGACCGCCGCCGGCGCCCAGACCTTCGCCTATGCGGCCATGACCGGCCAAACCTTCACCGGCCAGCCGCCGCTCTCCACCCAGATCCAGCCCGCCGCCGGCAAGTCCGATGAGGTCGCCACCCTGGCGCTGCTGAACAGCGCCGCCTTCGCCCCGGCCACCGCTTCCACCGCCGTCGATCCGATCAGCCGCCTGATCGAGCGCGAAACCTACGCGCCCGGCCAGGGCCTGGTGCGCTGGTCGAGCGGCGAGACCCAGCTGTCGCCCCCCGCCGCCGGCGGCCCGGTCGATTCGCTCCGTGTCAGTGTGGGCGGCGCCTTCCGCAGCCCCGGCGGCGCGCCGCTGAACCTCAGCCGCGCCCAGTACGAGGCCAACGCCTACGAGGTCGCCCTGACCCGCGACTGGCCCGCGGCGCTCGCCTACGACGGCAAGAGCTTCGGCGTCGACATCACTCCCCACGCCGGCGTCGGCATGACCAGCTTCGGCGGCTCGGCCGAGGCCGGGGCGACGCTGCGGCTGATGAACCGTGACGCCGCCGCCGCCGAGCGCCTGCGCGCGCTGGGCGTCCGCGACGGCTCGACCTTCGGCGAGCGCGGCCGCTGGTACCTGTTCGCCGCGGCCAGCGGGCGGGCCGTCGGCCTCAACATGCTGCACGGCGAGACCGGCTGGGACCGGGCCGGCTGGACCACCGACGCCACCTCCGCCCTGATCGGCGACACCCAGCTCGGCGTCGGCTGGCGCAAGGGCTCGATGCAGACCTCCTTCGGCTACATCCACCGCGAGGTGAAGGGCCAGAACCTGCTCTGGGGCCTGGATTCCAAGCCCGACTCCATGGTCGCCTTCTCCTTCTCGATCCGCCCGCACTAGATCATTCATCCGCTCATCCCGGCGAAGGCCGGGACCCAGATGGGATGGTTGGGATGCGGGTTCGAGTTACGCTGAGCGATCCAGCCCACATCGGCGCTTGGCGATCTGGGTCCCGGCTTTCGCCGGGATGAGCGGAGTAACTTACCCCTCCCACCCCTTGGTGAACGGGAACCGCTCGGCCCAGAGTTCGGTCAGGCGCGGCTCGGCGTCGACGGCGCGCACCACGGGCGCGAGGCCGGGCGCGGCCTCGTAGAACCCCTTGCGCCGGGGTCCCCAGCGCGACACCACCGCCATGTAGAGGTCGAGCACCGAGATCTGGTCGCCCAGCAGGAAGCGGCCGGCGGGCTGGACCTGCTCGCCCATGATCCGCCAGGCCTCGGCGATTCGGCCGGCCGTGCGCTCGATGATCACCGCCTCGGCGGCCTTGTCGGCGGCCAGCCGCGAAGGCGCGTCGCGGATCCAGTAGAGGGCGTAGATCTGGGCGGAGATGTAGGCCATCCAGCGCAGGAACCGCGGCCGCATGTCGCCGTCGAACCGCGGCGGCGCCAGGTCCGCGCCGGGGTGGCTTTCCGCGAGCCACATCAGGATCGCGGAGCTCTCGGTCATCAGCTCGCCCGACGGCAGGATCAGCGCCGGCACCTGGCGCATGGGATTGATCCGCGCCATCCGCGGGCTCGTCTCCAGGTCCTTCCAGCTCCTGGCGTCCTCCACCCGAAAGGGCGTCCCGATCAGCGTCAGCGCCGCCTCCACGGCCACCGATCCGGAGCCCGCCGCGCCATAGACAATATATTCGCCGCTCATGTCCGTCCCCAGGCTTGTTCACAACATCTTGGGTAATAAATGAAGTTTGGCGCTAGATATGGTTTCGGATCGGTGGCTAAATTCAGGCTCCAGCCTCCGCAAGCGTTCGGGATTATCGCCGCCGTGACCTCCTCCAACATCCGCGCCCTTCCAGGCCTGCTCACGCCGTCGGCCGCCTACAAGCCCTTCCGCTACCCCTGGGCCTACGAATNNTGGATGCCCGAAGAGGTGCCGCTGGGCGAGGACTGCAAGGACTGGGCGACCAAGCTCAACGACCGCGAGCGCAACCTGCTGACCCAGATCTTCCGGTTCTTCACCCAGTCGGACGTCGAGGTGAACGACAACTACATGGAGCGCTACGCCCGCGTCTTCAAACCGACCGAAGTCAAGATGATGCTGGCGGCCTTCTCCAACATGGAGACCATCCATATCGCCGCCTACGCGCTCCTGCTCGAGACGATCGGCATGCCCGACAGCGAATTCACCGCGTTCCTGGATTACCAGGCCATGCGCGACAAGCACGACTACATGCAGCAGTTCGGGGTCGAGACGAACGCCGACATCGCCCGCACGCTCGCCATGTTCGGCGGCTTCACCGAGGGCCTGCAGCTCTTCGCCAGCTTCGCCATGCTGATGAACTTCCCGCGCCACAACAAGATGAAGGGCATGGGCCAGATCATCAGCTGGTCGGTGCGCGACGAGAGCCTGCACTGCGAGGGGATGATCAAGGTCTTCCACGCCTTCAAGGCCGAGACCGGCTGCGTGACCAAGGCCGTCGCCGCCGACATCGTCGACTGCTGCAAGACGGTGGTGGGCCTGGAGGACAAGTTCATCGACCTGGCCTTCGAGGCCGGCGAGGTCCAGGGCATGACGCCCGACGACATCAAGAAATACATCCGCTTCATCGCCGACTGGCGCCTGCGTCAGCTGGCGCTGCCGGAAGTCTACGGCGTGACGGAAAACCCGCTGCCCTGGCTGCAGTCGATGCTGAGCGGCGTCGAGCACGCGAACTTCTTCGAGGCGCGCAGCACGGAGTATTCCAAGGCGGCGACGCGGGGGCAGTGGCACGGCGGCGAGGGCGTGTGGGCGAGCTTCGATGCGCTGCAGGCGAAGAAGAGCGCGAACGAGATGCCGGCGGAGTGACCGCGTAGTGAGTCATCCTGGTTTCGGCGGAGTCGAAGACCGGAATCCGGGCGTGCAGTAAGTTACTCTGGCAGCTTGAATCTGATCGGGATTTCGGTCCGGGCGCAGAACCCAGCCTTCATATGGAATAGGAGCGCTATATGAAGCGCTGCGTCCCCGAAGCCGTAGTCCTGGGGCTCTTCACTCGCCACTTTGCAGTCTCGCAGCCAGCCTTCGGCATCGACAAAACAGTCAAGCACCGCTTTCCCGCCTGACACCCGCGCATTCAGTGCCTTCGCAGGGTAGTAGCGCATCTTCGAAGCCACCGCCCGATCATAACGGGCTTGCCCATCCTCTAGCGCGGCGGGCGTGCCGGCGCAGACAGCAGCGGCCGCCAGAATGAAAACTGCAATCATCGTCGTCTGCCTGACCCCGAAATAAGCAGCGCCGCCAGGCGCCTCCCACCCCTAAATCTCACGGTGGATGCGAGCCTGCCGGTCTCGGCAAGTCAAGGACGCGCCCTTGGCGCGCCGCGGGGCGGCGGCGCTTTGCGCCGTCCTTGAGTTGCCGAGACCGGCAGGCAGAATGGCTGCCATGAGACTTGTCGGAGGGTCTGACCGACGCTCCAGACCCATTGTTGGCGACGCCGACCGGAAGACGAAGCGCCCTGTGCGACCCAGGTAATGCGCGGCCCGGGTTACGTGCTAGCCTCGGCGGAGCAGCCGGATGGGGGAAACATGCGCCGCGCCGCACTCTTTGCAGTCTTCATCTCGGCCGCCGCCGGAGCTGTCCGCTCGGCGCCGGCTCCCGAGGCGGCTCCGACGCTGCCCGCGCAGCCGGCACAGGCCGGCGCGCCGCGCCGCACCTTGCCCGTGGAAGGGGTCATCACCAACCCCGACTGGCTGGCCAAGCCGACCGGCAATGACATCGCCAGATACTATCCACGGCTGGCCACCGTCGTCGGCGTTGAGGGGCGGGCGACCGTTCATTGCCTGGTCACCGCCGCCGGGGCCCTCGCCGACTGCGCCGTGACCAGCGAGGCGCCTAAGGGGATGCGGTTCGGCGAGGCCACTCTGAAGCTGGCGAACGTATTCCGGATGCGGCCGATGACGGTGGACGGCGCGCCGGTGAGCGGCGGCCAGATCAACGTCCCTGTCCGCTTTCAACTGCCGACTCCCAGAGAGCCGGCGATCGACACGCCGGGGGCGGCCTCGCCGCCGCCGTCGCCGCGGGCCATGGCAATGGCGCGGCGGGTCTCGGCGGTGATGGCCAGGAACTGGGTGGCTAGCTGGAGCGTGACCGCTGACCAGTTGAGGACGTCGTTGGCGCCCCTGTCGCCTGAGGAGGAAGTGGCCCTGCGCGCCTACGGCAAATCGGTCGGCGATCAGACGCCCCTGATCATCGACCAGTACACGGCGATCTACGCGAAGAGCTATAGCGAGACCGAACTGGCGGGCATCGCCACCTTCCTGGAAAGCCCGGCGGGGCAGGCCTGGTATTCCCGCAGCCGCATCAGTCCGACGGTCTTCCAGGCCGTGGGCTTCAAGGTGCAGCAAGCCGCATCGGCCGAGGCGCTCGCGCGGTTGTGTGAGCAGACGACCTGCGCGGCCCAACCGGCGACCGCCCCAGCCGCGCGCGCGCAATTGCCGCTCGCCAAATAGCCGACCAGGCCCCGGGTCAGACCCCCGGCGGAGGCCTCAAGCCGAAGCCCCTGAAGCGGCTGTCGAGATCGGGCGCAAGGGCGCGCCCCGCTGCAAGGTCGGCCTTGGCGTCCGCAGCCGCGCCGCCCTTGCCGAACTTGGCCAGTCCCCGGCCAAACAGCGAGATCGCCTGCTTCGGGGCCGCGCGCAGCGCCGCGTCGTAGTCGGCGATGGCCTTGTCGTACTGGCCCATGCGCAGTTCCACGAAAGCCCGGCTGTCGAACACGGTGGCCGACGCCGGGACGAGCGCCAGCGCCGCATCGCAATCCGCCAGGGCCACAGTCAGATTCTGCCCGAGCTCCCCGCGCACCCAGCATCGCGCGTTGAGGAAGTTGCCGCGGCGGGATTGCGGCGCACGCTCCAGGAGCGTGTTGACGTCCCGCAGCGCCTCGGCGTAGCGGCCGACCTTGTCCAGGACCTGATAGCGCCGCTGCAGAAGAGCGGTGTCGGTCGGCGCAAGGCTCACCGCCTGATCGAGGTCGGCGATGGCGTGGCGGCTGTCGCCCTTGTCGATCATCAACTCGGCGCGGGCGGCGTAGGCGAGGCTGTCCTTCGGATTGAGACGCAGCGCCTCGTTGAAGTCGGTGAGCGCGCCGGCGTCATCTCGCTTGTCGTAGCGGGCGACGCCGCGGTTGTAGAGGTGCTTGCCGACGGTGGGTTCCAGGCGCGCCGCGGCGCTGAAATCCTCGATGGCGTGGTCGAAGTCGTTACGGGCCAGGTACGACATGGCGCGGGTGCTGAACCCAGCCGCGGTGGTGGGTTGGATCGCGGACGTCCCTTCATCGACCGGCAGGGGTTCGGTGGACGCTCCGCCCACGCCGCGCACAAACACGTCGCGCGAGGCGAGCCGGCGCAGTTCGGTGCTGGCCGCCTCGGCCGCGGCGAACGGGAATTCGGAGGTCAGGGTCCGCATCTCCGCGGTCATGGTGACGACGCCGGCGTCGAGCTTCGAGGTCCGAAGGTAGTGGCGGCCCGCCACGGTCTCATCGACGTCGTCGGCGCCCAGCAAGCGGAACCCGGCGCCCTTTGACGGGAGGACGATGGTCACCGTCCAACGATTGAACTCCGGATAGGGCACCCTGACTGGCGCATCAGCATTGGGGCCCGGCTCGCGCTTGAAAGAGCTGTCGAAACCCAGGTTGCTGTCCCCGATGTCGAAGTCGCGAACGTCTTGGTTGTGGTCCCAGTTCAGCTTGCCCTCGCCGTTGGCGACCAGGCGCATGATGTGTCGGTCATCGTCGTAGGCGAAGCTGACCGACTTCAGCTCGACCCACGGCGTCTGACCGCGCCAGTACTCCCGCAGGCGGCGGTCGGCGTCCTTTTCGCCGAGCGCATTGAGGACCGCGTGCCAGCCGATAGCCACATCGCCGCGGAACGTCTGCTCCAGATGCGCCTTGGCGGGCGCGTCGTATCCGGCGGTGGCGTCGATCTGCTTGATGCTCTCGAAGGCCGGCGAGGTGAGGAGCTTGGGCTGGACCCTCTCCAGCTTGGCGTCCGCCGCCTGTACCGGCAGAACCCAGCGAAAGTCCGGTAGCGGGATATCGTCCAGATCGCGGTCTTCCGAGCGCGTGCCATCCAGCCAGTAGAGCTTGCCCTTGATCACCGCGCGCACAAACACGTGGTCGAATGTCAGCATCGGCAGGCGCTGGTCCAGGGCGTCGCCGTCCACCGTGTTGACCATCGCTGGCTGGGCTTCCACGCCGACCTCCCTCAGCAACGCCAGGAGCAAGGCCGTCTTGCCCTTGCAGTCGCCAAAACGCCGCGACCAGGTGAGATCGGCGTCGGCAGGCAGGTAGCCGCCGAAATTCATGCCGAGGAAGACGTAGTGCACGCGATCCTGGACGAGCCGTAGAACGGCTTCCGCGCGCGCCTTCGGGTCGGCCGAGGCCGCGCGGATCCTGGCCGCCTCCGCCTTCAAGGGCGATTCCGGCCCCAAGGCCGCGGCCTTGGCGTAAAGCGGGGTCATCAGGGCGGAAACCTCGGCCCAACTCTGGAACTGGCTGAGTTCCAGCACGCCGACATCGCCAAACCGGGGCGGCGCATGTTCCGGCGCCTTCGGCGCGGTCAGATTCTGCTGGTCGATCAACAACTCCGTGATCCCGTCGGCGTGAGCGGCCGCGGGCTTGGGCATGCCTTCGGTCGTCCGCCAGAGAACGGGCTTCCCATCTGGCCAGATGATCCGCATTCGCACCCGGCCCACGACGCCGGGGAAACGCATCATGGTCAGCGCCTGGGAGCGCCCCTGGAACACCGGGTCATGGCGTTCGAGCGTCATGACGATGTCGACGGCGTCGCCGACCTGAAGCCCTTCCGGCTGGACCGTCGCCGTCAGCCGCCCGTCCAGCATCGAGAGCTCCAGCTTGCTCTCACGGCGCAGCACCGTGACGTTCTTGCCGCCGGCCAGCAGGTCGATGGTCTTGCCGTCGCGCACGATCGAAATGCGGTGGATCGTCAGGGTCTCGGTGTCAGGGCTCCAGCTGATCGGAATGGTCGCCATCGACGCCAGGCCTTGCGGCGTGAGGATGCGGGTGACCGCTTCCAGATAGAATTCATCGGAGGTCTCGCCGAAGCGCGTCTGGCTGTCCAGCAGCAGCGCCTGGATAGGCGACCCGTCCTTGCTCGGCGGAGTGTCGGGGATCGCCGCCGCCTTCACCCACGCCCCTGGCGGCGCGTAGCGGGGTTCGTCAGTTGCCGCGGCCGCGGAGCTCGATAGAGCGACGACCAGTACCGCAATCCACCTCAGCATACTCACCCCCGGTCAATGCAACCTAGGCGGTGGAAGGGATTGAGCGCAAGTTTCGCGGGCTACCGGCCGCTCCATGACACCCGTTTGAGGTGTCCCGGGAATTCGGTGACAGGATATCCAATCCCCAAGGGGCAAGCGCCGTCAGGTGCCTCCCGCCCTTAGATCTCACGGTGGATGCGAGCCTGCCGGCCTCGGCAAGTCAAGGTCGGCGCGTCCGCGCCGCCGCGGAGCGGCCGCCTTCGGCGGACCTTGAGTTGCCGAGACCGGCAGGCAGAATGGCTGCCATGAGATTTGTCAGGGGATCTGGGCGAATGTTGACGCGCGCGGCATGTGCGGGTCTGGCAATCTGGATGATGACCGCCGGCTACGTCGAGGCCGCGCCTCGCCCTCAGGGCCAGGCCGGCCGCCCAGCCGTCCTGCACAGCATTCCCAGGGCGTTCCGGGGGCGTTGGGACGAGATGCAGTCCGACAAGTGCCGAGACCGGGAGCCGCGATACACCCTGGAGGCCCGCGGTTTCGACGAATTCGAGGTCGCCTGGGACGTGACCTCGGTGACGCTTTACTCGCCCTCTGAGATCGACATCCACGTGGTGACTACAGACGACGGTGGCCGACGGGTGCGCGACACCTGGGGGTTCAAGCTGGTTCGAGGCGGCGCAGGGTTGGTGGCTCGCGCTGGTGGCGGGACGGTGTTCCGCCGCTGTCCGGATTTGCCGGACGACCGATAGGCAACGCCCGCCACAGCTATCCCGTAGGATCGGTGATCGGGGGGCAGACGGGAGCCCCGGCGAAATACGGTGACAGGATATCCAATCCCCAAGGGGCGGGCGGCTGGGGGCCTAGCGGCGAACCGGGAATGTGCCGGCGGGATAGGTGCAGTCCATCCCGCCGCGCCGGCCGGATCCCATCCGGCGCCGGCCCTCGCGCCACCGCTCCATGGTGGAGACGACGAGCAAGGCCGCGACCGCGGCCAGCACGAGGAACGCGAATGTCTGGCTGCGCATCTGCGGGCGCGTCTCCGCCTGGGCTCACGGCGGATGCGAGGGCGCCGACCGCGGGGAGTCAAGGACGCCTTCCTAAGATCCTCCCCCAGGGCGGAGCCCGATTGAGGGGGGAGGTGGCTCGGCGCGGAGCGCCGAGACGGAGGGGGTTTCAGCC
>PLEH01000283.1 GCA_003136395.1 Phenylobacterium sp. | reverse complement strand
ATGTGCTGGCCCTTGATCCAAAACTGGCCAAAGTCGAACGCAATCTGACCTTGCTTGGCCAATTTATCTTTGGCGTGAGGATCTTCCGGTATGAAAACCCCCACAACTCCGATACCGCCAGTCGGGCGCACCGTTTTCACTAGATTATTCATCGTCAGATTCGGCACCTCATGCCCTTTGTGGTCGCAGCATTGATAGCCCACGCATTCGCACCCACGATCCGCTCCTTGGTCAGCGGTCAGCGCCATGACTTGTTCCACGCCAGACCCATCCGAGTCATCCACCGCGATAGCACCGATTTTTTCCGCCAATGCCAGTCGGTCCTTGTGCATGTCCACGACCATGACCTTGCTGGCCCCTTTGATGATCGCGGAGTACGCCGCCATAAGACCGACCGGCCCAGCGCCGTAAATGACAACCGAATCGCCTGCTTGCACGCCTGCGAGCTCGGTGGCGTGATAACCGGTCGGAAAGATATCGGACAACATAACGTAATCATTTTCCTTTTCCTCAGCATCGGGCGGGAGCACCAGACAGTTGAAGTCGGCATAGGGCACACGTAATAGCTCTGCCTGTCCGCCACTGTACGGCCCCATGCCTGCGAAGCCATACGCTGCGCCCGCGTTGCCGGGGTTGGCAATGAGGCAGAACCCTGTGAGCCCACGCTCGCAATTTTCGCAAAAGCCACAAGAAATATTGAATGGCATGCAGACCCGATCTCCCAGTTTGACGCGGTCAACCGCGCTGCCGATCTCGATGACCGTTCCAAGATTCTCATGCCCGAATATTCGGCCGGGCTCCATATCAGTGCGGCCTTCATACATATGCAGATCGGATCCGCAAATGTTTGTGGTCGTGATTTTCACAAGCACATCGGTTGCTTTTTCAATCTTGGCATCCGGAACTTTTTTCACGACTACGTCGCGAGGACCTTTATAAACGACCGCTTTCATGAGGATTCCTTAAATGTAAATGCTTCCGCGGCACATCTAACGCGGTAGGCGCGAACTACATTTTCGACTAACGCGTGAGTCACTTGATCGCGCCCACCTGCTCCCATACTGAGCTCAAAGCGATCTCGCATCGATGCTGGCTGGCGACACAATTCTGCCGCGCCCTGCCTGTATCGATACTTGCAAAGTATTGGATACCTCCCCGCGAACATAAGGTTGATAAAAATCAATTGACGTGACGAATGAGCTGGGTACATTCCAATCGCGAGCGAATGCGATAGGCAGTTCGCTATTTCAGGGAGACTCCAATGTCAGGACGCGATTCGTTTCAGCCATATTCGGAGAAGCACTTCGCCTCCATGGACAGGAAGCGTGCGGTATCCGCACTGCACACGCCCAAGCAAAACCATCTTCTTGCAGCGCTGCCGCTGGAGGATTATGACCGTCTACTGCCCGATCTAGAGCCTGTTGCCTTGCCGCGGGGTTGGATCGTTCACAACGCCGGCGACCGGGAGAAGTATTTGTATTTTCTCACCGCGGGCATCGTTTCCCGGTTCTACGTAATGGAGAACGGGGCGTCGGCACATTTCGCGATCACCGGCAGCGAAGGCGTGATCGGCGTCACATCGTTCCTGGGTGGCGAAAGCACGCCGAGCCAGGCGGTGGTGCTGAGCGCCGGCTACGCTTATCGGCTGGCGGCGGATGTAGTGAAAAACGAGTTCAAGCACGACGGCCCGCTGGCACATTTACTGCTCCGCTACATGCAAGCGCTGCTCTGTCAAGCCGGGCAGGTCGCGGTATGCAACCGGTACCATTCGGTGGAACAGCAACTGTGCCGCTGGATCTTGTCAAGCCTGGACCGGTTGCCCTCGAACGAGTTGGCGATGACGCAGGATCTGATCGCCAACATGCTGGGCGTGCGCCGCGAGGGCGTGACCAGCAGCGATCCGCCAATCCGATCACGCAAGGCATCGAGCTGGTCGGCCAGGCGCACGGCGTCCTCGTGACTGAACGGTCTCCTTCGCGTGGCCCCGCCCAGCAGGACGCCGGTCCACGGCCGCGGCAGTCCGATGAATCTGGCGTCGCCTCGCGTCGCCGCGGCGGCGAGCGCCTCGGGCTGTATGCCGTGCAGCGCCGTGTCCACCTGAATGACATTGGCGCCCTTAAGTCCGTCGTGCGCCATGGAGACCACGAGGTCGAAGGCCTTTGGAAAGGTCGGCGGCTGAAGGTGGACCATCACCATTGGCGCGCTGTTGCGCCGCCGGATCGCCATGGCGACCAGGGCGCTTCGCCGGCCGCAACTGATCAGAATGTCCGGCCAGGGCGGCGCGAGCCGGCCGAGCACGGAAGTGACTGCGGGCGGTCCCAGCCCCACCAGTTGGGGCATGCCGAAGGCCCAAAGGCGGCTGACCTTCACGATATGCTCTTCGGCGTTCGGGCCGAGGGCCTGGGCCAGCCCGCGGGCCTGTTCGCGCGTGCCGGCCTCGCCGGTCGTCAGGTGCCAGATCCGCAGGTCGCGCCGATCCCCTGCAGCGCCTCCCGCCTCAGGCGACAAGCTGTTTGCTGAAGGCCGACAGGCGGTGACGCAAGACGCTCACCACAGACGCGCGGCTGTTCTGGAGATAGTTGAACTGGAGGGCCCTGCGCTGTCCCACAAAGGGTGAATGTCCGTGCCAGGACGCGTCGCTGCGCCGGAACGCCACCATAGATCCCAGGTGCGCGGGGATCTCCACGGGCGCGTCGTCGAAGCGGTCCTTGTCAGACAGAAGCCGCAACTGCCCCTCGCGGCCTGACCAGCCGTCGTTGAGATAGATCAGCAGCGACAGCACCTTGCTTTTGGAGTCGACGTGGATGCGGCCGTCGCGTTCCGCGCATTGGCCCCTGAGGGTGACCGTGGCCGGTCGATCCTCCAGGTCCATGTCGAACAGCCTCGCCATGTTCGACCTGAAGCGGTCCGACATGAGGTCGTCGATCACAGCCTCAAGCGCGCGACCTGGCGGCGCGTCAGCAAGGGAGTAGGACCCCGAATTGCGGATCTGCGGAAACTGTCCGGGGATCGCCGCGGCGCAATCCGGCGCCAGCACCTGGGCTATGGCGACGTGATCGAAGGGATTGCGAACAAGTCGGGCGCGTTCGATCGCGCCCCAGTCAAGACCAGACATGGGATAGCTCCAGCGGCGACCCGCCCCTGAGCGCCACGTACGCCAAAGACGACGCGCCGGACCGACCCCCTCAACATCAGTGCGACCTGGCGGCGCCCAGACGCGTTTCGCAGCCTCTGTGCTAGTGGTCGGGCCGGTCGCGACGAGGTGGATGTGCGGGAATTTGATCTGACGACGTGGCGCAACAGGCTGGCGGCCTATCTCGACTTTCTGTGGCGCGATCACGCCTATCTGCGCCTGGGATTCCAGAACGCGCACTGGGTGTCGAACGAGTTCGTCCGCAGTAATCAGCCCTGGCCCCACCAGCTGCGCGCCTGGAAGCGGCGCGGGATCCGCACCGTCGTCAATCTTCGCGGCGGCTTCGATGCGAGTTTCTATGCACTGGAGACGGACGCCTGCGCTATGCTGGGCCTGAAGCTCGTCAACTTCACCTTGACGTCGCGCGACGCGCCCGACCGCGCGCAACTCTTAGCGGCCAAGGCCCTGTTCGAAACCCTCGAGTACCCGGTGCTTGTCCATTGCAAGTCCGGTGCGGACCGCGCCAGCCTGATGAGCGCGCTCTACGTGCACTTTCGTCTGGGGGAGGACATTCCGACCGCCATGCGGCAACTCGATCTGAAGTACCTCCACCTGAAGCACAGCCGCACCGGCATCCTCGACTACCTGTTCGAGCGCTACCTGTCAGACCGCGCCGATGGCCAGACCTTCACGGGGTGGATCGAGAGTCCAACCTACGATCCCGCGGGGATCAAGGCGGACTACCAAGCCGGCGGCAGGGGATCAGTCCTGGCCGACATGGTGCCGCGCGAATGACGTGAGGCGCATCGAACCGCCTGTCGTCGTGTTCTGGCGACCGTCAGGTGCATTAGGAATTTCAAAAAGCCATGCCGAAGCTCCCGCAGTGACGGTGGTCGCTCCCGTTGCGACCGGATTCGATGTCGGTCAGCGCAGATCCGGCCTCGGATCGCTGTCCGCGCTGCAGATGGCCGCTGGTCTGATCGCGGCCTTCACGATCCTGCGCCTGGCGTCCGCCGCGCTTCTGGGACTGGGGGTCGACGAGGCCTACACTCTGGCGATCGCCCATCATCTGCAGCTCTCCTATTTTGACCATCCGCCGCTGCACATCTGGATCGTCCATGCATTCGGCCCCCTGCTCGGGTACGGCCGTTTGGCCCGCCTTCCGTTCATCCTGATTTTCGCCGGAACCTCATGGCTGCTGTTCGATCTGACGCGCCAGTTATTCGGGCCAAGGGCCGCGCTGTGGGCGCTGCTGACTCTGAACCTCTCCGGGTTCTTCACGGCGGCTGCAAGCTCGTGGGTCTTGCCGGACGGCCCCTTGATCTTCTGCCTGCTGGCCGCAGGGCGCGATCTCGCCCACCTGCTGTTCCCCGCGCAAGGCGACGATCAACTCGGCGCGCCCCGCACCTGGACCTGGCTGCGGATCGGCTTGTGGGTCGGGCTGGCTGGCCTGTCGAAATATCAAGCGGTGCTTTTCGGACTTGGGCTCGCCGGCTTCCTGCTCAGCACCCCGCCGGGGCGATCCTGGTTGAGGCGCCCCGCGCCCTATGTGGCCGCACTGGTGGCCGCGGCGACTGTTTCCCCGGTCCTGATCTGGAACGCACAAAACGCATGGGCGTCGTTCGCATTCCAGGGCGCGCGGGCGGCGCCGGCCCATGGCCTGCGCCCTTCCGCGGCGCTCAGCGCGGCCCTGGGTCAGATGGTCTTGCTCCTGCCCTGGATCTTCGTGCCCCTGGCGCTGGCCGGAGGCAGGGCCGTCCGCGCCGGGCCCGGCGACAGCCGACGCTGGCTGTGCCTCATGTTGAGCCTGCCGGGCATTGTCGTCTTCGCCGTCACCCCGATCTGGGGGCAGGCCGCCCTTCCGCACTGGTCGATGCCGGCCTGGCTGTTCCTCATGCCGGTCATGGGCGATCAACTGGAGCGGGCCGCCGCCGCTCATCGATGGCCGAGGACCTGGGCGGTCGTGTCCCTGGCGCTGCTCCTGGCGGTTTGGGGGCTCCTGATCAGTTGCGCCGCGACGGGTTGGGTCGGCGCGACCTGGCCGAGGACCTTCGCGAAGGGTGATCCCACCCTTGAATTGGTGTCGTGGGACCAACTGGCGCCCACGCCGCCGGTGACTACGTTGCTGCGCCAGCCGGGGGCGTTCGTGGTCTCGATGAAGTGGAACGAGGCGGGCCGGATAACCTCCGCCCTCGGGGATCGCGTGCCTGTCGTGGTGCTTTCCGACGATCCGCGTGGATTTGCGGACACCTATCCCCGCGGGTCGCTCGTCGGCCACGATGCCCTCATCATCGTGAAGCCGGAAGACCTCCAGGATGGCCTTCAGCGCATTGGCAGATGTTTCGCGCGCGTCGACCCCTTGCAGGTCGCCAGGTTTGGCCGGCGGGGCCGGCTGGAACTGGAGCTCCATCTGTTCGCCGGACGCGGATTTTCCGGCTCCTGCTCGCAGATCGGCCGGCGCGACGCCGCCGCCCGATCCCAGTGGGCGAGGCTGAAGGGCCGATGAGCGGCGTCAGCGCGCGGCAGGAAGTGCGGGCTTTGCCTCCGTCGGCGGGCAAGTCTCGCTCAGGCGATGCGCGTCGGTCGTACCCACCCCAGAAAGCGGCACGCCGGCGATGCGGGTGCGCAGGCGCGCCGTCAACTTGAAGGCGGTGGGCTCATAGGTTCCCTGGGCCGCGATCTCGGCGACCTGACCGTGCTTTTCGACACAGGTCCCCTTGAGCGAAAGGCGCCCGTCGCCGACCTCTCGAAACGGATAGGTGCAGGCGTAGTGAGAGTTGCTGGGCCCCTGCAGCACGCCGGCCACATCGGCGGCGGTGAAGCATTTTCGGTCCACCGTCTTGAAGTGCACAACGAAGATCCAGGTGTTGGTGAGTTCCCAGTACCCCGGGAGCGGCGGCCCGTCCGCAGCGACGGCTCCCGAGCTTCCTCCGATGGCGAGGGCCGCCAACAACCCAACCCGCCATAGGCTCCCGACTCTCAAGCTCTGGCTCCTTCGCAATCAGCCCAGTCCTAGACGACGCGGGATGCCAACACTCGCACCGGTTCAATGCCTTCCGCCTACGGCTGCGCTTTTTCTTTGAGGCGCCCGGACGGGCGCGTCGTCGGTGGGTGGAAGTGGCTCTTGGGCGGGGGCGTCCTAAGCTGAGTTGGATTCCAGTATGGCAGTGTTAGGTCGCCGAACTTGGCCCTTTCCGGGCGGCGCGCTGCGTGGCCTATCCGTTCATGGTCGCCGCGCGACAGTCCCGAAGCCGAGCTTTCGCGGGATGGCCTTAGTTACGGTGATCGCGATGGTTTCCGTCGGGGGGCATGTCGCACATGCAGCGCCTTCGGCCGCTCTCGACCTGAGTCAGTACCACGGCAAGGTCGTCTACCTCGACTTCTGGGCGTCCTGGTGTGCGCCCTGCAAACTCTCGTTCCCCTTCCTCGAGAAGCTGCAGAGCTACTACGCGGGCCGCAACTTCGTTCTGCTGGCGGTCAACGTCGACCATGACCGCACCAAGGCCGACGCCTTCCTGCGTGAGGCCGGCAGCAACCTTCCCATCGTCTACGACACCACCGGCGGCATCGCCCGGACCTTCAATGTGAAAGCCATGCCGACCTCCGTGGTGATCGGCGCCGATGGCCGCGTCCGCTACGTCCACAGCGGCTTCTTCCCAGACCAAATGCCTCTCTACGAGGCCCATATCTCGGAGCTTCTCAATGCAAAATGACGGCCGCCGCCGGGCGCGCGCACGCGCCGGCCTGGGCATTGCCCTGTTGTGCGTCGGCGGGATTCTCAGCGCCTGCGCCAGCGTCGGGCCAGCGGCCTGGGACCACGACCTGATGGCCCGCAAGTCGATGCAGCTGAACACCCACCCCGACCTGATGGCCGCGCTGGAGCACAGCTACTTCAGCAAAGAGGGCGCGAGCGGCGGCCGCAGCTTCGTCGGCGGCGGTTGCGGATGCAATTGACCCCGCCGCGGCGGGGCCGCATCGCCCAGGCTCTCGGTCTTCTGACCGCCAACCTCCTCGCGGCGACCTGCGCGCAAGCGCAGGCGCTGAGCCCGGCGGCGGACGCGCCGCCGGACGCCGCCGCGCCGAGGGTCGGCGTCAACGACGACACCCAAAGCGATGTGGGTCTGACCCGCCTCAATGCCGCGGTCCTTTTCTACAGCGAATCCGGCGGACGGGTGAAAGCGACTGAACCGGTCGTCAGCGTGACCGTGAACGGCAGCAGCGGCGCCGTCCTGACGGGCCGTTTCACCGTCGACACCCTGACCGGCGCCACGCCTAACGGCGCCGCACCGTGGACGGGCCCGCAGACTTTCACCACGCCTGCTCATGCGCCGGGAACCACAGCGACCGTCACTGGCTCTTCCGGCGGCAGCACCCTGGTCACCATCCCTGGAACAGGAACCGTTGCACGACAGTATGTGACGCCCGCTAATACCCTGCCCGTCGACGCCGGATTCAGGGACCTCCGAACGGCCGTCGATCTGGGATACGCCACGCCTGTTTGGGACGGCGGGCGTCTGTCCTTCGGGGGAAGCGCTTCGACTGAACGCGACTATCGCTCCTATTCGGGCAACGCCGGCCTGTCACAGGACTTCAACCAGCACAACACCACGGCCTCGATCTCTGCTGAATTCGAATACGACCGGTCGAATCCGTTCTTTGGCACGCCCACGCCCTTCACGGTGATGAGCGCCGACGCCAAGGGTCCCGCCCGAACCAAGACCGTCACGAGCGCGGTGCTGGGTGTGACCCAGGTGGTCAACCGCTACTGGCTGGCGCAACTGAATTATACGGTCGGCGAGTCCAATGGGTACCAGACCGACCCCTACCGGGTGCTGTCCGTCGTGGATTCCGTCACCGGCGCGCCGTCGCAATATCTCTATGAGAACCGGCCGGGCTCGCGCCTGAGGCAGAGCGTTTATTTCGGCAACAAGGTCGCCTGGGGCCCGACCGTCACGGATGCGTCGGTCCGATTCTATCATGACAGCTGGGGCGTCAACTCCGTCACCGCGGAATTGTCGGAGCGCGTACCAGTGGTCTCTTGGCTATATGTGGAGCCCCTGGCCCGCTACTACAGCCAGACGGCGGCGAACTTCTTCCGTGACTATCTGATCGCCGGCCAACCGCTCCCGGCATTTGCCAGCTCTGACAGCCGGTTGGGAAAGTTCCAAGCGCAAACCTACGGTCTGAAAGTCGGAATTCCGATCACCGGGCATAGCGAGTTCGATATTCCGTCGAGCGAGGTCTATTTCCAGGTCCAGGACTACAAGCAGACCGGCTCCGCCCAACCCGGGGGCGTCGTGCCAGGATTGGCGCACGAGAACTTCTTCAGCGGTGTCCAGGCGGTGAGCGTGTTCGCGGGTTGGACCATGGCCTTCTACTGATCATGTCCGCCTCCGCGCAGCGTCCTCTCCCTGCTCCGCCGCCCGATGGGCTGCAGCCCATGGACGGGGGCTTTGTCCTGGCCTTTCGCGCCATGGGCTCGCCTTGCGAGGTGCGCATCGACACGACGGATCGCGCACTGGCCGCGCGCCTCGGCGGGATGGCGCAGGCCGAGGCGCTTCGCATTGAATACAAGTATAGCCGCTATCGCGCCGACAGCCTGCTCTCCAGGATCAACGCCTCCAACGGCCAGCCGGTCACGGTGGACTCGGAAACGGCCGAGCTACTGGACTGCGCGGCGCAGTTCCATGCGCTAAGCGAAGGCCGCTTCGACATTACGTCAGGCGTCCTGCGGCGCGTTTGGCGCTTCGACCAGTCGGATCACGTGCCGGCCGAGACCGAGGTCGCCGCCGTTCTGCCGTTCGTCGGCTGGGACCGCGTCACTTGGCACCGCCCAGAGATCACCCTGCCGTCAGGGATGGAAATCGACTTCGGGGGCCTGGGAAAAGAATACGCCGTCGACACGACGGTGCTGAAACTCCAGGCAGCCAGCCCCGCACCGTTCCTGGTGAATTTTGGCGGCGACCTGCGGGTGTCTGGGCCCAGGGCGAACGGCGCACGCTGGCGCGTCGCGATTGAGTCCGTCGAGACCGCAAACACCGCCGAGGCCATGCTGGATCTCGCCAGCGGCGCACTGACCACCAGCGGCGACGCCCGGCGTTATCTGCTCCGTGACGGCGTCCGCTTCGGGCACATTCTCGATCCCAGGACGGGCTGGCCTGTTCGCGATCCGCCGCGCTCGGTCACTGTGGCTGCGCCAACCTGCATGGAGGCCGGTCTGATCTCAACACTGGCCATGCTGCATGGCGCGGACGCGGAAGCTTTCCTTGAAGCAGAAGGCGTCGTGGCGTGGTGGCAGCGATAGTATCCGTGACTCCGATGCGGAGCCGGTCCAAGCATTCCGGCTTCAATTCAGAATTGTGTCGGTTTGAATTCTCATGAATCACCCAAAACTTAGTCATTGATTTACTTTGAATGACTTATTCGGGATCGGATTCGGATCCCTCATCAATCTCCGAAAGGGAAGACCCCGATGAGCATGGACATTTCGAGCCTCGGCGGCTCCAGCATGCCGCACGCCGTGTCCGGCGCCAGCTATGGCGCGCCGCCCCAGCAGAAGATGTCGAACCTATTTGATTCGATGGACGCTGCCGGAACCGGAAGCATCGACAAGTCCCAGTTCGCCAACGCCTTCGCGACCAAGAACCCGC
This sequence comes from Phenylobacterium sp., assembly GCA_003136395.1. Lineage (GTDB taxonomy): Bacteria > Pseudomonadota > Alphaproteobacteria > Caulobacterales > Caulobacteraceae > Phenylobacterium. The sequence continues at coordinate 62,182 of PLEH01000283.1, read as the reverse complement.
CCGCGGTCTTCCAGAACCAGGGCGTCGATGCGCTCTTCTCTCAGCTCGATCCTACGGGATCCGGGACGGTCTCGAAATCCGACTTCGTGTCGGTGATGACCGGCCTGATGGCCTCGCTTCGCGCCGACCCCGCCGCTCCGGCGGCGCCAGCAGGCAGCGTCGATGCGAGCACCCAGGCGCTCAATGCCCTTGGCCCCCCGTTTGGGCCGACGATCGATATCAAGGCCTGAGGATGAGGGGCTCGGTCCCTGTGCGCACGCCGTGATCATCGACCAGGATGTGGCGCACACCCAGGTTCTGAAGCCAGGCCGGGCCGTCGGCTCCCATGACCATGGCGGAGGTCGCAAGGCTTCCCGCCACTAGGCAGCGGTCGGTGATCACAGTAACCGAGGACAGTCCGGCGCGCGGCCACCCGGTCCGCGGGTCCAGGATGTGGCAATACCGCCGGCCATCGACCTCGATAAAGCGCTCATAGTCTCCGCTGGTCGCCAGCGCGCCACTGTGAAGTTCTACCTCAGCCACCAGCAACGCCGGATCGAGCGGGTCGCGAATGCCGATCCGCCAGGGTTGACCGTCCAGCTGCGGACCGACCACTCGGATGTCTCCGCCGAGGTCGACAAAGCCGTGCTCCGCGCCGAGATCCGCACAGATCTCGGCGGCGCGGTCGGCGGCGTATTCCTTGCCCAACCCACCGAGGTCCAGCTCCATGCCGGCGTGCGCAAAAGCGACGCCCTGGTCGGACAGCTTCACCTTGCCCATGCCGATGCGCGGGAGCAGCCCATCAAGCACGGACTGGGTTGGTAGGGACGCGCCCTTGAAATCCCAGGCCGCTCGCAACAATCCCGAGGTGATGTCGAAAGCGCCGTCACTCCTACGGTGACAGGCCTGGGCGAAATCGATCAACCCTCTAGTCTCGGCATCGACAGTCGTTTCTCCCCCGACTGCGGCCACAGCGTTTATCCGTGAGAGCTCACTGTCGGTCCGGTAGCGCGAGAATTTCAATTCGATCCGGCGAACCTCGGCCTCGGCGCTTCGAGCGGTCGCTTGGGCGGCTGACGACGAGCACCCCTGCAAGCAGATGATGCAGTCCGAGCCCATGGCGAAGAACTCATGCCGGAGGTCGTCCATGCCGCGCGCTCCCCTATGCAACGCTCGAATTCCGCTCGGGTCGTCCTTGTGGGTATCAAATTCTGCAGGACGCAGGGACCGAGGTCTATCGATACCCGGAGGCGACCATTCACTGAACCGTGCCGTGGCTGGCGACGCGAAGAATAGCCGCTGTCCCAGGTCGGAAAGAGGCAGGCACAGAAATGGATGAGGCATAGTTCACCTCGCGGCGTCGTTCGGGTTGATCCTGAACCGCGTCGCACGCAGCGGTTCCGTGGGAGCTAAACGTTTGGGGTTGCATGTTTGACTATCGGATTGATCGCTTCGGGGCTGATGGTCACCTGGAGGGAGGCGATGCTTTCGTCGCCGCAAGCGATGAAGAGGGAGAAGCACGCGCTAAGACGGCCGCCAATGGCAGGGCCTATAAGCTCTGGTGTGGCCGGCGACTGGTCGCAACCGGCGAGCGGATTGCAAATGAGCCCCCGCCTTGAGCAGCCTTCAACCCTTTTCTGACCGGGGTTCACATGCCTCTGTGCCGACGAGGCCCAGGCGCAGTTTGCCCCGCTGAGGACGATGCCGAAATCATTCTTTCGGCACCAGCTCGGCCAGGACTGAGCGCTTGCGACGCGCCTGACAGGCCGCTTTGATTGCCGCGGGATCGTACGCTGCTGGGATTTCGATCCACGTCTTGTAGCCTCGACCATCGGCGTGGTCCGTCAGATAGCGCTCGAACGGCTAGTCGACGACTCCGGTGCGAATATCCACCCCTAGCCGACGTTCAGAAGGTCCGCTTGCGCGGCCATCGGATCGAAACGTCCGCTTGTCGGCCCTCGCCCACTGTTCGCTGTTCGCTCTCGCCCCATGGCCGACATCACCGACGACCCGGGCGGGATCGTCGGTGACTGTCAGGGTCACGTCAGCGTTTGGGTTTGACTTCTGCGCGTCCCTGAACGGCTTCCTTGGCTTCCTTGGCCGGGCTCTCTGCGCCGTTCTCAAGGACCTTGCCAGTCATGGCGTCTCTGGACCCTGTCACCAATTTAGGCGAGCGGCGCGAGAATACAGCCCTGGCGGCTTTGGCCCCATCGCGCGCTCAAGGCCTTTGGGATTGAAGATGGAATACAATGTCACCGCCGAGCGCATCGACGCCCATGGGAGCCTTGCGAAAACAAAGGATGCGTCGGTCGTCCTGGACACCGACGTCGCCGGCCGCCGCGATGCGTTCAATCCCGCCGAACTCTTCCTGGCCTCGATCGCCGCCTGCATGATCAAGGGCATTGAGCGGGTGACGCCCTTGCTGAAATTCGAGCTTCGCGGGGTGGAGGTCCGTCTCTCGGCCGTCCGGCAGGACGCGCCGCCCCTCATCCTGCGCGTGGACTATGAGCTGATCGTGGACACCGAAGAGGACGATGCGCGCCTTGATCTCCTGCACCGCAACGTCCGCAAATACGGGACGATCTCCAACACGGTGGCTGCCGCCACGACCTTGGAAGGCGCGATCCGCCGACGCGCCCAAGACACCGCTTCAACCGCCTGAAGGCGACCGCCCTTCCTCGACGCCTTCACTCCACAGGAATGCGCCAACTACTTCCGCCACGATGGCTACGCGTCAACTTGAGCGCCGAACGCTCTAGAAGTACCTGCTGCCGTTCCTCAACCCTGACGGCAGGCCCAAGGCTATTGGCAGGGACGGCAAGCCGATCGGCTGACCGCGTTGATCGTGCCGGACCGACGGGGGGTCAGTCGGCATGGAGCAATGCGTTCAGGCGATAGGCCGCGGCGACCGCGCCGCCTCGGGCGGCGACCCCAGCAGATTGCGCCGCCAGCGCTTCGCGTTCGGCGTCGAGCAGATCGAGGGTCGGCTTTTGTCCGACCCGGACCTCGTTGCGGACACTGTCGAGTGCGCTCGCCGCCGCGCTCGCCTGATCGGCGGCCGCCGCGACCAGGGCCCGGGACGTCTGCACATCCTCCCAGGCGCTGATGACCGCCTCGCGGACTTGGGCGCGCGCGCTATCCGCCGCCGATTGCGCGCCGCGCGCGCCGGCCCGGGCCTCGTCGACCCGGCCATTGATCAAGCCGCCTGCAAACAGCGTCCAGCGCCCTTGCACGCCAACGGTGACACCGTCCGCCCGGTAGCCCGGAAAGAACTGGTCGCGCGCGCTGCTGGCCGTGGCGGTGAGGGCGAGGCTCGGAAACCGCTCGGCCTGGGCGTAGCGCACCCCGGCGTCGGCGGCGCGCGCCTGGGCCTGGGCGGCGACAAGGGCCGGACTGCTCTGCAACGCCATGGCCATGGCCTCGTCCAACGACGGCGGAATGGGGGGCGGCGCGGGCAGCGGTTCCAGGTTCTCCGGCTCCTCCCCCACGACGGAGATGAAATGCGCGCGAGTGCGGGCGACGTCGCCGCTGGCCCGCGCAAGGCCGGCCTGCGCTTCGGCCAGCCTGGCCTGCGCCTGGGCAAGGTCGGTGCGCGGGGTCTCGCCGCCCTTGAACCGCAACTCCGCCTGCCCGGCGATCTCGCCCATCTGGCGGACCTGCGCCACGTTTAGCGCCAGGATTTCCCGCGCCGCGAGGACCGCGACATAGGCCTCCGCCGCCTGGGTCGCGAGCAGCGCCTTGGCGCCCCCGGCCTGGGCCAGGGCGGCGTCACGCCCCTGCCGGGAGCGTTCGATCGCGGCGCTCACCGCGCCACCCGTGAACAAGGGCTGGCGCAGTTCGAGGGCCGCGCCGCGCGGCGACACGTCGGCGCGGCCGAAGCCGAAGAACCCGCCCAAGTCCGTGGTCCCCTGCCCGGCTTCGCCGGAGAGCGTGAGGGAGGGCAGGCGTCCCGCCCGGGCCTCAGCCAACCGCGCATCGGCCGCGTCCGTCTGCGCCTTGGATTGGGCGACCGCGGGATTGGCGCGCTGGGCGAGCGTGATCGCGTCCTGTAGCGACAGGGCGAATGCGCTCTGCGGCGCGGCCAAGCCCGCCGCAAACCCCAGGACCAGGAGCGCGCGCATCGGGATCAACGGAAGGCGGGGCCGGGTTTGAACCCCAGCTTCTTGAAGACCATCGCCGCGGGGCAGAAGCCGGTGAACGCCGACTGGAACATGTTGAGGCCCGCGAAAGCGGAAAGGAGAATCCACCAGGGATTGACGAAGTGCGCGAGCGCGACGCCGGCAAGGATGACCAGGCCGGCGAATGCGAAAACCATACGGTCGACAGTCATGTTCAACGTCCTGTGGGGGCTCGTGCTTGTGCCTGAGCCAAGGCCTGGCGCGTCCAGGCGACGATCTGATCGGCGCTCATCAGTCCGGACGTACGGGCGATGGCCTGGCCGTCCTTGAAGAGCAGCAGCGTCGGGATGCCGGAGACGCCCAGCTCGGCGGACGCCCGCGGTTCGGCTTCCGAGTTGAGCTTCAGGAGGCGGACGTCTGGCTCCAGCTTCTTGGCGGCGGCGGCGTAGTTCGGGGCCATCGCCCGGCAGGGGCCACACCAAGGCGCCCAGACATCAACCAGCACCGCCGCGCCCTTGGTGGAGGCGCGGTGGGCGCTGAGGGCCTTGGCGTCCACCTCGGTTGGATGGGCGGTGAACAAGGCCACACCGCAGCGACCGCACTTGGCCGCCAGGGGATCCTTGCCGTCCGGCGCGCGATTGGCCGCGCCACAGGCCGAGCAGACGAACTGGCGCATGGGTCAGCCCTTGATCTTGCGCAGGCCCATGACGTCCAGGACCAGCTTTTCGTAGAAGGGCTCGCTCTCGCCGCGCTTGATCTTGCCGAGGAAGTATTTCTCGAAGGCGACCTTGGCGAGATGGACCCACTTGCCCTCGGCCGACCAGTTGACGTTGCGCGGCGGGATCTGCGGCTGGGCGACAAAGGCCACGCCGCCGTCCCCGAAGTCCGCCAGGCAGAAGGCGTTCCAGGTCGCCTCGTTGGTGGTCGGCTGACCCCCGATGATCTGGCCCAGGTTCTTGGCGATGGCGGTGACCATGCTCTCGATCATGAAGCCGGTCTTGGGCACGCCGACGGGCACCGGGGTCTTGCCGGTCGGCGCGATGGCCACGCAGACGCCAAGTGCGAAGACGTTCGGAAAGGTCGGATTGCGCTGGTGCTTGTCGACGACGATGAAGCCGCGCGGATTGGTCAGGCCTTCGATCCCGCGCATGGCGGCGACGCCCCGGAAGGCCGGCAGCATCATCGAAAAGGCGAACGGCAGGTCATGGGTGGCCTTCACCGAACCGTCGTCGGCGATTTCCTCGACATGCATCATGCCGGCCTCGACCGAGGCGACCTTGGCGTTGGTGACCCACTTGATGTGCCGCTCGCGCATCTCGCTCTCGAGCAGCCCCTTGGTGTCGCCGACCCCGTCCAGGCCCAGGTGGCCGATGTAGGGTTCGGAGGTGACGAAGGTCATCGGCACCTTGTCGCGGATTTTGCGGCGCTTCAGCTCGGTATCCAGCAGCATGGCGAATTCGTAGGCCGGGCCGAAGCAGGAGGCGCCTTGCACGGCCCCGACCACGATCGGGCCGGGGTTTTCGACAAAGCGGTCGAAGGCTGCGGCGGCCATCTCGGCGTGATCGACATGGCAGACCGACTGGGTGAAGCCGCCGTGCGGTCCAAGCCCGGGGACCTCGTCGAAGGCCAGGTCCGGACCGGTGGCGATGACCAGATAGTCGTAGTCGAGCGTCGTCCCGTCATTGAGTTCGAGGCGATTTTCGCCCGGAAGCACCCGCTTGGCGCCGGCAGGCGAGAAGCCGACGCCGCGCTTCTTGAAGACCGGCGGCAGCTTGACCTCGATGGCCTCGCGCTTGCGCCAATGGACGGCGACCCACGGGTTGGACGGGACGAAGTGGAAGGTGTCGCCCTGGGAGACGACGCTGACCTCGGCCTTGTCGCCGACGGCGTCCTTGACCTCGAAGGCGGCGATCGCGCCGCCCAGTCCGGCGCCCAGGATGACTATGCGCGGCTTGGCCATGTGGTTTGTCTCCTCCGGACACCTGCGGTTTGCGACGGGACGTTCCGCCAATTCCAACAGGCTGACTTTGATATCGATCACGGCGGGTCCCGACCTGGTCCCTAGGGTGATCGTCTCGATCGCTTGACTATATATGTGAATAGCTGCATATACGCAACTATGAATTTACAAGCCCACGCCCTGAAGGCCTCGGCCGACGACGCCTGCGCTTTGCTGAAGTCGCTGGCGAACCCGCATCGGCTGATGATCGTCTGCGCGCTGCTCGACGGCGAGCAGTCGGTGGGCGCGCTCGCCGAGATGCTGGGCGTGCGCGAAAGCCTGGCGTCCCAGCACCTGGGTCTGCTGCGCCGGGACGGCGTGGTCGCCGCCCGCCGCGACGGCCAAACCATCTACTACGGCCTGCAAGGCGGCCAGGCTCGCGCCGTTGTCGAGACCCTGTCCCGCCTGTTCTGCGCGGTCCCCTGACCGCGCGCCCCCTCAAGGAGTCCTCCGCATGTTCGGCGCCCCCAAGACCAAGGACCCCACCCCGCAGCAGGTGAAGGCCGCCCTCGACGCCCATCAGATCCTGTTGATCGACGTGCGCGAACCGGACGAGTTCGCCGCCGAGAAGATCGACGGCGCGCTGAACGTCCCGCTCTCGACCTTCAACCCGGCCGCCCTGCCCGACGCCGGCGGCAAGACCGTTGTCCTGCAGTGCGCCGGCGGCAAGCGCTCGGCGATGGCGGTGGACCATTGCCGCAAGGCAAACCAGGCCGTCGAAACGCATCTCGCGGGCGGGCTCGCGGCCTGGAAGGCCGCCGGCCTGCCCACGGTTACCGGCTAACCGTCAGTCACAAGACCAGCTCGGGAGGGCGAACCATGGCGTCACGGCCGTATCTGATCAGCGCCTTAGGGGCGGCCTTGCTGCTGGGCGCCTGCGGGGACTCCAAGCCCATCGTCCCCGCCGCGCAGACCGCGCCGGCCCCGGGCCGCCTGACCGTCCAGGCCCAGACCGTCGCCGACCTGAAACCGGTCCCGGCGACGCTCACGACTCGCGACATGGCCGAGGCCCGCGCGCGGATCTCCGGCGTGCTTGTCAGTTTGAGTGTCAAGGAAGGCGACACGGTCCGCCAGGGCCAGGTGATTGGCCGGGTGAAAGACGACCGCCTCGCCCTGCAGACCGGCGCTTTCGACGCCCAGGTCACAGCCGCCGCGGCCGAAGCCGCCCGCGCCCAGGCTGACCTCGCCCGCACCCGCGATCTCTTCTCCCACGGCGTCTACGCCCAGGCCCGGCTCGACCAGGTCGAGGCGCAGACGAAGGCGGCCAACGCCAACCTTGCCGCGGCCCGCGCCCAGCGCGGCGCCAGCGCCGAACTCGGCGCCCAGGGCGCGATCCTGGCGCCGGCCGCCGGCCGAGTGCTGGTCGCCGACGTCCCGATCGGCTCCGTCGTCATGCCCGGCCAGACGGTCGCCAAGATCACCGCCGGGCCGATGGTGGTGCGCATCGAACTGCCCGAAGGCCAGGCCCGCGCCCTGAAGGTCGGCGATGTCGTCCAGCTGGCGGCCGAGGACCTGCGCGGCGTCGCCACGCGAGGCACGATCACCCAGGTCTATCCGTCGGTCACCGGCGGCCAGGTCACCGCCGATGTCAGCGCGGCGGGCCTGCCGCAGGACCTGATCGGCCAGCGCGTCCGCGCCCAGATCAAGGTCGGCGAGCGCCAGGCGCTGGTCGTGCCCCGCACCTATGTCGTCACCCGTTTTGGGATCGACTACGTCCGCCTGGTCCGCACCGACAACACGGTTTCCGAGACGCCCATCCAGACCACGGCCGGCCCGTCCGCCAACACGGTCGAGGTCCTGTCCGGACTTCGGGCCGGCGACGTCCTGACCCCGGCCGGGGCCGCGAAATGAACCTCGGTCTCTCCGGCCGGCTGACCAGGGCGACCATCCGCTCGCCGCTGACGCCGCTCTTCCTGCTGGCGGCCATCGCCGTGGGCCTGCTGGCGCTGGTCTCGATCCCGCGCGAGGAGGAACCGCAGATCAGCGTGCCCATGGTCGACATCATGGTCGGCGCGCCTGGCCTGCGGGCGCCGGACGCGGTCGAACTGGTCGGCAAGCCGCTGGAGACGATCGTCAAGAGCGTGGCCGGCGTCGAGCACGTCTATACCTTCGCCGACGACAACCAGGTCATGGTCACCGCCCGCTTCAACGTCGGGACCGATCCGGACGCCGCGGCCGTGCGCATCCATGAGAAGATCCGCGCCAACTATGACCGGATCCCGGCGGGGATCGCCGAGCCGCTGATCCAGACGCGCGGCATCAACGATGTGCCCAGCCTTGTCCTGACCCTGTCGCCCAAGCCGGGCGCGACGGGCCAGTGGACGGACCAGGCGCTCTTCGAGCTGGCGGGCAAGCTCCGGACCGAGGTCGCCAAGGTCGACAATGTCGGCCTGACCTTCATCGTCGGCGGCCGGCCCCAGGAGATCCGCGTCGAGCCCGATCCCGCGCGGCTGGCGCAGCACGGCGTGTCGCTCGGCGCCCTGATGGACACCATCCGCCAGGCCAATCGCGCGTTCCCGGCGGGCCAGGTGCGCAACGGCGGCCAGGCCGTCGATGTCACCGCCGGGCGGACGCTGGCCAACGCCACCCAGATCGGCCTGCTCGCCCTACCCTCCACCAAGGGCGAGAGCGTCTATGTCCGCGACGTCGCTCAAGTGATCGAGGGCCCGCGCGAGGACCAGGCCCGGGCCTGGCGCTACGCGCGCGCCGGCCAGGGCTGGAGCGAGGCGCCGGCCGTCAGCCTGGCGATCGCCAAGCGCAAGGGCGCCAACGCCGTGGTCGTATCTCAGGCCGTGCTGGCGCGGGTTGAGGCGCTAAAGGGCTCCCTGTTGCCGGACAGTTTGAGCGTGGTGGTGACACGCGACTATGGCGCGACCGCCAACGAGAAGGCCAACGAGCTTCTGTTCCACCTCGGGCTGGCGACACTCTCCATCGTCGTCCTGATCGGCTTCGCCATCGGCTGGCGCGAGGCGGGCGTCACCGCGGTGGTTATCCCGACGACCATTCTCCTGACCCTCTTCGCCTCCAATCTCCTGGGCTACACGATCAATCGGGTCAGCTTGTTCGCCCTGATCTTCTCGATCGGCATCCTGGTCGACGACGCCATCGTTATGATCGAGAACATCGCCCGGCATTGGGGCATGGCCGACGGTCGAAGCCGAGTCGACGCCGCCATCGACGCCGTGGCCGAGGTTGGCAATCCGACTGTGGTCGCCACCCTGACCGTGGTTACGGCCCTGCTGCCGATGCTGTTCGTCTCCGGCCTCATGGGCCCCTACATGGCCCCGATCCCGGTCAACGCCTCGGCGGCGATGGTCTTCTCCTTCTTCGTGGCCGTGGTCATCGCGCCCTGGCTGATGGTCCGCTTCGCCCGCAAGACCCTGACGGCGGGCGGCGGGCATCACGACGAAGGGAAGCTCGGCGCGCTCTACCGCAAGGTCGCCACCCGGGTGATCGGGACGCGCAAGTCCGCCTGGACCTTCCTGATCGGGGTTGGCCTCGCCACCATCGTGGCCTGCGCCATGTTCGCCACCAAGACCGTGACCGTGAAGCTGCTGCCCTTCGACAACAAGTCGGAGCTGCAGGTGGTGCTCGACATGCCGGAAGGCACGTCGCTGGAAGCCACGCAGCGCGCCCTGGCCGACGCGGCGATCGTCACCCGCGGCCTGCCGGAAGTCGTCGCCATCGACGCCTATGCCGGCACGGCCTCGCCGTTCAACTTCAATGGCCTGGTGCGCCACTACTACCTGCGCAACAGGCCGGAGATGGGCGACCTCTCCGTCGCCCTGGCCGACAAGGGCAAGCGTCATCGCTCGAGCCACGCCATCGCGCTCGACCTGCGCCAGAAGCTCGCCAAGATCGCCCTGCCCGCCGGCGCGGCGATCAAGGTGGTCGAGGCGCCGCCCGGGCCGCCGGTGATGGCGACCCTGCTGGCGGAGGTCTACGGGCCTGACGCCAAGACCCGCCGGGCCGTGGCCGAGCGGGTCAAGGCCACGTTCCATTCGGTGCCCTACATCGTCGACATCGACGACAGCTACGGCCAGCCCCGCCCCGGCCTACGCCTGGTTCCCGACCGCGACCGGCTGGAGGCGCTGAAGGTCAGCGACCGCGACGTCTATGACTCGATCGCCGCGGCCTTGGGTGGGCAGGTGGTCGGCTACGCCCATCGCGGCGAGGGCCGCGATCCGCTGGAGATTTCCGTGCGCCTGCCGCAATCGGCCCGCAGCTGGGGCGAGGGCCTGGCCGCTATGCCGGTGGCGGTCTCACAAGGCCCGGCCGGGGGGCGGCTGGTGTCGCTGGGCGAGGTCGCCACGGCCTCGAACGAGCCCGGCTCGACCCATATCTTCCGCCGCGACGGCCGTGACGTGGACATGATCATGGGCGAGCTCGCCGGCGCCTATGAAGCCCCGATCTACGGCATGATGGCGGTCGACAAGGCCATCCGTCAGGGCGACTGGAAGGATGTCCCCAAACCTGACATCCGCATGCACGGCCAGCCGACCGACGAGAGCCGGCCGACCGTGCTGTGGGACGGCGAATGGGAGATCACCTGGGTGACCTTCCGCGATATGGGCGCCGCCTTCGGCGTCGCCATCCTGGGCATCTACGTCCTGGTCGTCGCCCAGTTCAAAAGCTTCCGCCTGCCGCTGGTGATCCTGACCCCGATTCCGCTGACCCTGGTCGGCATCGTCATCGGGCACATCCTGTTCCGGGCGCCGTTCACCGCCACCTCGATGATCGGCTTCATCGCGCTCGCCGGCATTATCGTCCGAAACTCGATCCTGCTCGTGGACTTCATCCGTCACAGCCAGACCGCCGGGCGCTCATTGCGGGAAGTCCTGCTGGAGGCCGGCGCGATCCGCTTCAAACCGATCGTCTTGACGGCGGCGGCGGCCATGATCGGGGCGGCCGTGATCCTGACCGACCCGATCTTCCAGGGCCTGGCGATCTCGCTGCTGTTCGGACTGGCCTCGTCGACCCTGCTCACCGTGCTGGTGATCCCGGCGATCTATGTGGTCCTGCGCGATGATGGCGTGCCGCTGCCAAGGAAGCCGGCATGACCACTGCCTCGCGCGTGCGACGGCGCCCGTTCTTGATCTTGCATGCGTATCTTCTACATTAAGCAGATGACCGCCACCTCAAGCCAAGTCGTCACCGAGGACGTCTCCGACCTGGCAGGCTGCGTTAGTCCCGCAGCGCGCCTTCTCAAGCTCCTGGCGAGCGAACAGAGACTGCTGCTGCTGTGCCGCCTGGTTGAGGGCGAAACCTCGGTCGGAGACCTCGCCGACCACGCCAAGCTGGCCCAGTCGGCCGCCTCGCAGCATCTGGCCAAGATGCGCGCCGAGGGCGTGGTCGCCACCCGCCGCGAAGGCCAGACCATCTACTATCGCCTGGACGATCCCGCTGCTGTGCAGGTGCTGGAGACGCTCAGCGGCATCTACCGCGCGAGGTAGGCGCGACCGGGTCGCGCTACAGTTTGGACGCGGCGGATCGCGAGGCCCGCCCTCCCCTCCTGTCGCCACCCAGCAGCACGCCATCGACGGTCTTGCCGTAGGCGGATTGCTGGGTGTCGTGATACCGCGTCCGCGTCTCGGCGAGCGACCCGGTGAAGCGCGGATCCTGCGGGCGAGGCTTTCCGTCGATATAGGCCGCGACGTCCCAGGCCTGCTGGGTGGTGAGCGCTCCGGGATGATCCTGCGGCATGTTCGCGGCGATGAACCCGGCCGCGTTCTGCATGTCCGCCATGCCGGCGCCCCAGTTGTACGACCGCTCGCCCCATAGCGGCGGAAACAGCACTTGGCCATCGGCGCGCTGTCCGCCGCCGTCGGCGCCGTGGCACCGCGCACAGGTCGCCGCGAAAACCGCCTGACCGCGCGCATAGCCCGCCGGAAGGGCGGGCTTGGGCAGCTTCAGGTAGCCCTGACCGGGCAGCCTGGCGCCATGGGGCGCGCCGGTGGCCAGGAACGCGGCATAGCTTTCGACCGCCACCAGCACCGGATCACCCGCCGGCGGAGCCTTGCCGTTCATGCTGTACTTGAAGCACTCCTGCACCCGCTCGGCGAAGGTGTTCACGTGGCCGTTCTTGGTCCGGTACTGCGGGTAGAGCCCGTAGGCCGCCCATAGGGGCGCGGCGTTGGCGCGCCGCCCGCCATCCAGATGGCAGTTCGAGCACTTGAGGTCGTTGCCGACGAACCCCGGCGCGGCCTTGGCGGTGTCGGTGAAGATCCGGCGGCCGAGGGCCACCTCCTCACCCAAGGGCCCCGCAGGGATCGCCGTATCGGGTGGCGGCGAAAACGCCCGGGGCGCGAGCGGCCGAGGCTTCGCCGCCCCTTGCATGAGCGCGCGGACGCCGAACCCCGCGCCGAACCCAATCGCGCAGAGGACGATGGCGACGAAGACGAACCGCGGCTTGGTCATCGCCGATCAGGGGTGGATATAGACGTAGCCGAGCCCCTGCAGACGGGCCAGTTCGGCCACCCCGCTGGGAACCACATCCTCGCCCTTGACGCCGTAGAGGTCCTCCGGCCGCAGCCCCATGCCCTTCATGGTGTTGCGGCAGAGCATGAACCGGACACCCTTGGCGCGCAGCTTGTCGAGGCTGGCGGCGAGCGCGGCGTCGGTCTTGGCCATCTGGAAGAGCTTCACGCCGCTCGCGAAGCTGACGACGCGGATCTCCACCTGGCCGTTGGTCGCCTCGATGTGCGCCGCGACATGTCGCAGCAGCCGCTCGAAATAGGCGTGGTCATCCGGCCCGCCGCCGTCGTTCTGGTAGACCACCTCCTGGAAGGCGAAGTAGCCCGGTGGAACCGGTGCGGTCATGGGGTCCGCCGCCGGGGCGGCGAAGGCCACGACGGGCGCGAGGCTGAGCGCGAGGACCAAGGCAAGCAGGCGCATCATGTTCAAGACCTTCCAAAGTGGCGGCGGATCGATTCCGGCCATGCTATCAGCGGCGGCGCCCGGCGCCACGTTTGGCGGGCGCCTGAGCCAAGGGCGCGGCGCGCAGAGCCCGCGCGATCATGGCGGTCTTCGCCAGATCGTTCAGTCCCAGCGAGAACACCAGCGCGAAGGCGACGATCAGACCGGTGGCCGCCAGCGGCAGCGGACGCAGCTCCGCCAGGCCGGTCACGCCGATCAGCAAGCCGACCGCGCCGTCCAGGGTCAAGGCGATGGCCAGGATCTTGCTCGGCCAGGAGGCCCAGAAGGCCCGCCGCTCGCGGATCGACACGATCGAGAATAACGCGAAGAACAGCAGCGTCTGGAATGTGAAGGTCTGCAGCTGGCCGGCGTTGGCGCCGAGATCGAAGAGCCGCCAGCCGAGCGCGAGCAGTCCCAGCGCCTCGGCCAGCATCAGCCCGCCGATCAGCACGGCGACGCGGACCAAGGGGCCGATGTTCCAGGTTTCCGGCTGCTGAGAGGGTCGGACTCGATCCGTCGAGAGGGCGATCTTGACGAAGTCGGTCATGAACACGATCAGCACCATCCCCAGGGCGGAGATGACGAACTGGCCGGTGACCAGGTAGGCGACCACGACGAAGCCCGCCTTGAGGATCGTCCGACTCACCTTGTTGACGATCCAGGTGAGCACACGCTGGTAGATCGCCCGGCCGTTCTTCACCAGCTCGACGATTCCGCCGAGGCCCTCGGTGGTCAGCACCACGCTGGCGGCGCCCTTGGCCACGTCGGTCGCGCCGCTGACCGCGATCCCCACCTCCGCCTGCCGCAGCGCCGGCGCATCGTTGACCCCATCCCCGGTCATGCCGACGATGCGTCCCTCATCCTGGAGGCTCTTGACGATCAGGTGCTTGTCCTCGGGAAACACCTCGGCGAACCCACTGGGGTCGGCCGCGATCGAGGTCGCGCCGGCCGGTCCCGCGCCCAGGGCGGCGCGCAGGTCGGGAGCCCGCGCAATGGCGCCCAGTCCGAGTTCAGTGGCGATCTCCCGCGCCACGGGCAGGGCGTCGCCGGTCAACATTTTCACGGTCACGCCCAGCGCGCGCAGTTCATCGATGAGCTGCCGGGAGTCGGGACGTGGCGCGTCGTACAGGAAGGCCAGTCCGACCAGGCGCAGGTTCCCCGCCGCGTCCGCGCGCGCGATGGCCAGGGCGCGCCGCCCCTTCTGGGCTTCCGCTTCGGCCGCCGCCTCCAAGGCCTGGATGGCGGACGGCTTGCGGCCCGCGAGCTTGGCGACCGTCCGCAGGGCGCCCTTGATCACGCGCACCTGCCGGCCCTTGTCATCGATCACCGCCTCGGTCCGCCGGGTCTTGGCGGAAAACGGCGAGAACGACCGGACCTTGGCCGGGTCAATCACCAGCTTCCGATCCTTGGCCGCACCGATGAAGGCCAAGTCTATGGGGTCGGCGTTCGCCGCGTTGGAGGCCCAAGCTCCGTACCGCACAACGTCCTCGACCGAAAACCCGGGTTGCGGCCGGGCGCCGGCGAAGCTCAGGCGGTTCAGGGTCAGGGTGCCGGTTTTGTCGGCGCACAGCACGTCCATGGTCGCGGCGTCCTCGGCGGCGCTCAGGCGCGTGACCAGGACGCCGACGCGGGCGAGCTGCATCGAGCCGAAGGCCATGCTCACCGTGAACATCACCGGCAGGGCCACCGGTATGGCGCTCATGAGAAGGACCAGCGCGAGGGGCAGGATCTCGAGCAGCTGTTCGCCCCGCATCAGCGAGACAGCGACGGTGACGGCGACCGCGCCACCGACGATCAACAGCAGCCACCGCACCAGGCGGCTGACGACCTCCTCCACATGCAGTTTGGGGTGGGCGCTCTCGACGAGTTCGGTCGTCCGGCCGTAGAGGGTCCGAGCGCCCGTGGCGGTGACAACGGCTGTGGCCTCGCCGTCGCGGACGATGGAGCCCGAAAGGAGGACGTCGGTGGCCTGCTTCTCGACCTCCCGCGACTCGCCGGTCAGCGCCGACTGGTCCACCCGGAGCCGCGCATCCAGAAGCTGAAGATCCGCCGGCACGAAGTCGCCGGATCGCACGCGCACGATGTCCCCACAGACCAGGTCGCGCGCTGGCCTCGCCGCCCATTCCCCGTTGCGCAGCACCCGCGCCGTAACCTGCAACCGGCTTCGCAAGGCGGTCACGGCGGCCGACGCACGCTGTTCCTGCAGGAAGCTCAGGACCGCATTCACGACCAGCAGCCCCAGGGCGACGCCGAGGTCCGCGGTCTTGTGCAGGAACCCCGAAATCAGCGCGATCAGCTCGATCATCCAGGCCGACAAGCCCCAGAACTTGCGCGCGAAGGCGATCAGGGGATGGGATTTTCGCTCCGCGACCTCGTTGGGGCCGTCCCTGGCCAGCCGGGCGGCGGCCTCCGCCGTCGTCAACCCCTCGCCGGGGTCAGAGCCAAGAGCCGCCAGAATCGCAGATGCGCTTCTCGAAGCGGCCACCGGCTCCTTGGCGGCGGCCGGTATCGGCGTCATTCGACCTTTCGGGTGATGAGCACGGGGCATGCCGCGTGACGTACGACCGCTTCCGCGACGCTGCCAAGCAGAACCCGTCCCAGCCCTCCGCGGCCATGGCTGCCGATCACGATGAGGTCGGCAGACCATTCCGCCGCGACGCGCCCGATGACCTCCTGGGCATGACCCACCCGAATGAACTGTAAGGTGTTTGGTGGGAGATCAGCGCTCCGTTCGAGACTGGCGATGATTTTCCCGGTTTCTGGCCCCGCGACTTCAAGGAGAACCTCGTCCGGAATTCCGATCTCACCGGAAAGGTCCACGGGCGGCTCAACCGCATGAACGATCGCCGCCTCCGCGCCGAGCGCTCGCGCCAGCTCCAGGCCTGTCCTGGCCGCAGTGATTGAAAGCGGGCTGCTATCAACGGCGACGAGGATGCGATGGAAGCTCATCTCTGTCCCTTCGCCGAGACCTTGCGACAAGCGCAGGGGCGCTATTCGTCGTCCGATCCGTCATCGCCGGAATCGACCAGATGGAACTCGTGCCACATGCCGTTGAGGATGCCGAAGGCGACCGCAAGGCCCAAGCCCAGCACCCAGGTGAAGTACCACATGCGTGTCGCTCCTTAGTAGAGGTCGGGGTTGGTGGTGAGCGCGCCGACCGAGGAGCGGCCGAACATCACCTTGTAGGCCCAGGCGGTGTAGGCCAACACGATCGGCAGGAAAACCACGGTGACTACGAGCATGATGAAGAGGGTCATGTGGCTGGAAGACGCGTTCCAGACCGTCAGGCTCGACTTGGGATCGATGCTGCTGGGCAGGATGAACGGGAACATCGACAGGCCGACGGTCGAGATGATGCCAAGCGCCGAGAGCGACGAGCCGGCGAAGGCCGGCACTTCCTTGCCGGCGCGGATGCCGACCAGGGCGACGGCCGCGCCGGCGAAGCCCAGGACCGGCGCGACCCACATCCACGGATAGGTGGCGAAGTTGGTCAGCCAGCCGCCCGGCGCGGCGAGGCTCGCCGCGCGGAGCGGATTGGAGGGACCGGCCGGATCGATGGCGCCGTCGATCCGGAAGCCCAGGCCGCCGAAGGCCACGAAGGCGTAACCGGCCGCAAACAGGACGATGGCCGCCAAGGCCGCGATCTGGCCGAAGGTGCGCGCCCGGTCGCGCACCGCGCCATGCTCGGCCTTGATGGTCAGCCAGGCCGCGCCGTGGGTCACCAGCATGGCGACCGAGAGCAGGCCGCAGACCAGGGTGAAGGGGGTGAAGAGGCCGAAGAAGGACCCGGTATAGGTGGCGCGCAGATCGTCATCGAGATGGAAGGGAATGCCTTGCAGGACATTGCCGACCGCCACGCCGAACACCAGGGCCGGGACGAAGCCGCCTGCGAACAGCGCCCAGTCCCAGGTGGTGCGCCAGGCCTTCGATGGCCGCTTGGAGCGATACTTGAAGCCGACAGGCCGCAGGATCAGCGAGGCGAGGACCGCGAACATCGCCAGGTAGAAGCCGGAGAAGCTGACCGCATAGACGAACGGCCAGGCGGCGAAGATCGCGCCGCCGCCAAGAATGAACCACACCTGGTTGCCTTCCCAGGTCGCGCCGATGGTGTTGATCACCATCCGCCGTTCGCCGTCCGTGCGGGCGACGAAGGGCAGCAGGGCGGCGACGCCGAGGTCGAAGCCGTCGGTGAGCGCAAAGCCGATCAGCAGCACGCCCATCAGGCCCCACCAGATGACCCGCAGCGTCTCGTAGTCGAGGGGGATGTGCATCATCAGGGTCCTTATTCGGCCGGCGCCAGGCGGATCACGTTCACCGCAGAGTCGTCCGGCTGGTCGTGGTGTGCGTAGGGGCCGCGCCTGATGGTCCGGACGATCAGGCCGACCTCGACAACGGCCAGGGCGCCGTAGAGCAGGGTGAAACCGACGATCGTGGTCCAGATCTGGGCCACCGTCAGGCTCGACGCGCCCAGGAAGGTCGGCAGCACGCCCTCGACGGCCCAGGGCTGGCGGCCAAGCTCGGAGAGCATCCAGCCGGATTCGATGGCGATCCACGGCAAGGGCATGATCGCCATGGCGGTCCACAGGATCCACTTGGTGTCGCACTTGCGCATCGTCACCAGCACGAAGGCGGCGGCGAAGACGGCGATCTGGAGGAAGCCGATCCCGGCCATGATCCGGAACAGCCAGAACATCACCGGCACGTCGGGGACGGTGTCCCAGGCGGCCTTCTGGATCGTCGCAGCGTCGGCGGTGCGGGGATCGGCGACATAACGCTTGAGCAGCAGGCCGTAGCCCAGGTCGCGGCGATGGGTCTCGAAGTCGGCGCGCGCGAGCTGGTCCAGCGGCGCGGCCTTCAGTCGCTCAAGGGCGTCATAGGCTTTCACCCCGCCTTCGACACGGGTCTCGGCGATGGCCACCAGCTCGAAGATGCCGGCGACCGGCTTGTCGATACTGCGGGTCGAGATCAGCCCCAGGACATAGGGGATCTTGATCTCGGCGTGGGTCTTTCGATCCTTCAGGCTGGGGATGCCGAAGGCGGTGAGGCCGGCTGGCGCGGGCTCGGTCTCCCACATGGCCTCCAGGGCCGCGAGCTTCATTTTCTGATTGTCTGTGAGCGTGTAGCCGCTCTCATCGCCGAGCACGACGACCGAGAGGGCCGAAGCCAGGCCGAATGCCGCGGCGACCGCGAAGGAGCGCTTGGCGACACGCGGCCACTTGCCGCTCAACAGCATGATCGCCGAGACGCCGAGGACGAACGCCGAGCCGGTGACATAGCCGGCGCTGACCGTATGGACGAACTTGGCCTGGGCGACGGGATTGAACAGCACCTCCTGGAAGTTGGTGACCTCCATCCGCATGGTGTCGGGATTGAAGGCCGCGCCGACCGGATTCTGCATCCAGCCGTTGGCGATGAGGATCCAGAGCGCCGAGAGATTTGAACCCAGGGCGACCATGAAGGTCACGAACAGGTGGCCGCGCCGGGAGAGTTTTTCCCAGCCGAAGAACATCAGGCCGACGAAGGTGGCTTCCAGGAAGAAGGCCATCAGGCCCTCGATGGCCAGCGGGGCGCCGAAGATGTCGCCGACGTAGTGGGAGTAGTAGGACCAGTTGGTCCCGAACTCGAACTCCATGGTCAGGCCTGTGGCGACGCCGAGCACGAAGTTGATGCCGAAGATCGTCGCCCAGAAACGGGTGATGGTCCGCCAGATCGGCCGACCGGTCATGACATAGATGCTCTCCATGATGACCAGCAGGAACGACAGTCCCAGCGTCAGCGGCACGAACAGAAAGTGGTACATGGCCGTCAGGGCGAACTGCAGCCGAGAGAGCTCGACGACATCCATAGACATGACTCAGTCCTTCAGTTCGCAGCACTCAACACCCGGGACGACCGCGTCGCAATATCGATATATGCTAAGATACGCAAATATGTGTTCCTAGCCCGATGACCGTCGTGGACACCGTCGCCAACCGAGCCTTCCTCAAGGTGTGTGGGCGCGCGGCTCATGCGCCTTCCACGCCCCTCTTCGCCTTGATGCTGATCAACGCCGCGAGCGCGGCGGCCTTCGCGCTGAGCCTGACCTTGGTGCTGACCGATAGGGCCGCCTTGCCGGCGCTCGTGGCCCTCGCCGCTGCCCTGACCGCGCGCGCCCTGGCCGGATGGGCCGCCACCAGGGTCGCGGCCCGGCATGCGCTGCGGGTCAAAGCGCGGATGCGTCGTGAGGCCCTGGCCGTCGTGCTTGGCCGCGGCCGCGGCGATCCGGCCTCGGTCGGAGAGGCGACCGGCGCCGTCATCGACGAGATCGAGGCGGTCGACGGTTATTTCAGTCAGTTCCAGCCCGCCGCGCTCGACGCCCGCATCGGGCCACTGCTGATCGCCGCCGCCGTCGCCCTGGCCAGTCCGATCTCGGCCGCCATCCTGCTGGCGACCCTGATCCCCTTGGCGGCGATCATGTCCCTGGCCGGCGGCGCGGCCGGCGCCGAGGCGACCCGCCAGTTCGACGCGCTGGCCAGACTTTCCGGTCATTTCGTCGACCGGGTCCGGGCCCTGCCGGTCATTCTGGCGTTCCAGGCCGAAGCCTCCGAGACCGCCAAGGTCGCCGCGGCCGCCCAGGACGTCAGCAACCGCACCCTCGGCGTCTTGCGCATCGCCTTCATCTCGACGGCGGCGTTGGAGTTTTTCGCCGCTGTGGCCGTGGCCATGGTCGCGGTCTATTGCGGCTTCTCGCTGCTGGGACTGCTGCCGTTCAAGGTCCCGGAGACGCTGGATTTTCGGCGCGCCCTCTTTGCCCTGGCGCTGGCCCCGGAATTCTACGCACCGCTGCGCAAGCTCGCCGCCGCCTATCATGAAAAGCACCTGGGCGAAGCCGCCGCGGCCCGGCTGCGCCCCTTGCTTGACGCGGGGCCGCCGGCGGCCCTGGCGCCGATAAACATGGACGTCGCCCCCGAGGTGCGGCTGCGCAATCTCACCTTGCGGTTCGGGGACCTCGTCATCGGTCCGCTGGATGAGGTGGCGCCGGCCGGCGCCCTGACCGCCATCGTTGGGCCGACCGGATCCGGCAAGTCCTCCCTCCTGGCCGCGATCCTTGGCCTCACCCCGTTGGAGACAGGGTCCGTTGAGGTCGCCACCCTTCGGTTGGCCGACACCGGCGGCTTCGCCGGCCTCGCCGCATGGGCCGGCCAGGCGCCCGCCTTCCTGCCGGGCACGATCACTGACAACCTGATGGCGGCCGGACAGGACGTTACCCGCGACCGCGCGCTCGCCATGGCCGACCGTGTCGGCCTCGGGCCGGCCCTGGCGCGACGCGGCCAGGCCGGGGACACCCAACTCGACGAACGCGGATCGGGCCTGTCCGGCGGGGAGCGGCGGCGTCTTGCCCTGGCGCGGGCCCTGCTCAAGCCCGCACCGCTCCTCCTGCTTGACGAGCCGACCGCCGACCTCGACCGGGCGGCGGAAGCTGAGATCATCGCGCTCCTCCGCGCCGCCACACCGGACAGGACCATCATCGTGGCGACCCATTCCGAGACGCTCGCCGCCGCCGCCGATCACGTCGTGAGGCTTCCATGAGCGCGCCCTCGCCGGTCGGCGAGTTCCTTGCGCGACAGGTGCGCCTGCGCCGAGGCGATCTGCTGATCGCCGGCCTGGCGGGCGCGGCCACCGCGGCGGCGACCACCCTGCTGCTCGGTCTTTCGGGCTGGTTCCTCGCCGGCGCCGCCTTGGCGGGCGCGGCGGGGCCGGCGGCCGTGCAGGCCTTCAACTACCTCCTGCCCAGCGCGGGGCTCCGAGGACTGGCTATCGTGCGAACCGCCGGGCGCTACGGCGAGCGCCTGTTTGGGCATCGCGCGGCGTTCCGCGCCCTGGCGGCCTTGCGCCCCGCTCTCTTCGCGGGCCTGGCGGCCGCGCCGCCGCAACAGGCGCTGGGCCTGTCCTCCGGCGAGGCCTCCGCGCGGCTGGTGCAGGACGTGGGCGCGATCGAAACTCTGTTCGTCCGCCGCTCCGCGCCCTGGGTGGCCACGGCGGCCGCCGGCGTCGCCGTCGCGGCGATCGCCCTGGCCTCCATCTGGGCGGCGATCGCCTATCTCGCCGGCCTTGGCCTGCAGGTCGCCGCAGGTCACACCCTGGCCGGTCATCTGACCCGCGACCCGGGACGCGATCAGCTTCGCGCCGGCGGGCGGCTGAAGGACGGCCTTGGCGCCTACCTGTTGGCCGCGCCGGAACTGCGTTGCTTCGACCTGACGCATCGGGCTGTCGAGGCGCTCATGATCCACGATGAGGCCTTGGGGCGGGCCAGCTTGCGGCGTCGCGACGCCGAGGCGGTGCTAGGCCTCCTGCAAGCCGGACTCGCGGCCATGACGATCGCCGTGGTGGCGGCGCTGTCGATGCGGGCGCCACTGCCCTTCGCCGCCCTCTCGGTGCTAGCAGCACTCGCCGGCGTGGACGGGGTCACCGGCCTGCTGCGCGCGGGCCAGGAGAAGGGCGCCTACACGGAGGCGGTCGCTCGCCTCGACGGGGTCCTGGTCGATCCGGGCGCTGTCCCTTCGGAACCGCCGACCGATGCTTCGCTTGAGATCGATGGCCACCGACTGGCGGCCGGCGCGCGGCTTGCCATCATCGGGCCATCGGGCGTCGGCAAGACGCGAACCTTGGAGGCCCTTGTAGGGCTGCGCGCCGCGCCCCCGGGCCGCGTACGCATCGGCCTCAGACCCCTGGAGGAGGCCCCTACAGGTTGGGCGCGTCCGCTATTCGCCTATGCGCCGCAGGACGCGCGTCTCCTGACCGGAACCGTGGCGGACAACCTGCGGCTGGCGGCGCCGGACCTTGACGACGCGGCCTTATGGGACGCCTTGGCCGACGCGCAGCTCGATGCCCGGGTCCGGCGGCTGCCCCGAGGCCTGCAGACCTGGATTGGCGACGGCGGCGAAGTGCTCTCGGGCGGCGAGCGGCGCAGGCTTTCGCTGGCGCGGGCTTACTTGCGGCCCGCACCCTGGCTGCTCCTCGACGAACCGACGGAGGGCCTCGATCGTGGGACCGAAGCGGCGCTGCTGGCCGCGCTCGACCGCCGGCTGGGCCGCACCCGCCAGGGCGTCGTGATGGTCAGCCATCGGCCCGCGCCCCTCAGGCTTTGCCCGAACGTCCTGTCGCTGGCGAGCGGCAGCGTGACCTAGCCGCTCACTCCCGACGGCGAGCCTCGGCGATGGCGCGCGCAAGGGCCCGGTCATCCAGTCCGCCGCGCACAAGGAGGGGACCTACGAGATAGGCCGGCGTCCCCTCGAGGCCGAGTGACCAGGCCTGCTGGGATTGGCGGGCGAGCAACCTGTCGATCGCGACGCCATCGCGCGCAAGATCGACGGTCAGCCGGGGCCAATCGACGCCGGCGGCGCGGCCGATCGTCGGCATGTTGGCTTCCGTCAGCGGCAGGCGGGTCGCCATCAGCGCCCGGTGCATGGCGAGGTAACGCCCCTGGCGATCCGCCGCCAGGGCCGTGCGCGCCGCCAGGCGCGACCCTGGTCCCAGGATCGGCCAATCCTTGAACATCACACGCACCCGGCCGTCACGCCGCAGCAGCCGTTCCAGCGCCGGGTCGGTCCCTCGGCAGATCGGACACTGGTAATCCGTGAAGACGACGATTGTGACCGGGCTGGCGGGCGATCCCACCCGGGGCGTTTCCGGATCGTTGAGAACCGCCTCCACGACAGGTGTCAGCGGCAGGATCTGGCGGTCCGAGCCGCCGCGTATCAGATAGGATGCGAGGAGCCCCACGGCCGCCGCGATCGCCAGGGAGGCCTTCGGATGGCGCGCGATCAACGAGGCGCCGGCCTCTCGGCGCGGCTGCAGCAGGTTCTTCCGGGGCGTTTTCGGATCAGGCATGCTTCCGGGCGACCAGGTCGATCAACGCCGAGACCCCGTCGTGGCCCTTGCCCTCGTGGATGGGCGAGTCATGTGACCGGAGTTCGAGGATATCCATGCCGGCGAAAGCCGCCCTCAGCATGGGCTCCGTGTAGAGGTTCTGCGGCGCCGCGGGCCCACCCGTGCCGTAGGCGATCTGCTCGGGCCGGTAGCCTTGCAGCAGAAGAACGCCGCCCGGCTTGAGCGCGGCCTGCAGGCCATCGAAGATCCGCGCCCGCAGGGCGGGCGGCGCGAACTGGATGAAGATCGCCGCCACGAGATCGAAGGCGGCCTCGGGCCAGGACCAGGTTTCGAGATTCGCCTCTTCGAACGCCATCGTCACGCCGCGCGACTCAGCCAATCGCCGAGCCTTGGCTTGGCCGACCGGGGAGTTGTCGATCGACAGGACGGACAGGCCCTGCTGAGCCAGCCAGACCCCATTGCGGCCTTCGCCATCGGCGACAGCCAGGGCCTTCGATCCAGGCTTCAGATGGGCGGACTGTCGGACGAGGAACGCATTCGGCTCGAGACCGAAAAGGTAGTCCGGCTGCGCGTAGCGCCTGTCCCAGCTGTTTTCGGAGCCGGTCATCCGTGGGTCGCCCTCCACGCCACATAGACGGCCACGGCGAGGACCAGCGACGCGAAGAGCCGCCGCGCCAGGAGCGCGCGGGCGGCGAGCGCGCCGGCGCCGCGTACACCTAAGGCGCCGCCGGCAAGACCTCCGAGAATGAACAGCCCGGCGATCGGCCAATCGACGAGACCCGAGATCGCGTAGTTCAGCGAGGTCGCCGCGCCGAACAACGCCACCGAGAGCAGCGACGAGGCGGCGGCATTGGCCAGCGTCATGCCCGTGGCCGCCATCAGCCCGGGAACGATCAGGAACCCGCCGCCGATGCCGAAGAAGCCGGCGGCGAGGCCCGTGAGCACGCCGACCGGCGCCAGCTTCAGGATCAGGGGCCAGGTGATGCGGACTTCGGGATCGCCTTCCGACTTGGGCCGGCGAAGCATGGAGACCGCGATAGCCGCCATGGCGAAGGCGAAGAACAGCAGCAGCCTCTGGCCGTCGACGGCCTTGGCGAGGCTTGAACCCAGGAAGGACCCGAGTAGGCCCGCGCCCGCAAACACTGTCGCGCACGGCCACTTCACCCGTCCGCCCCGGCCGTGACCGACCAGATTCATCGCGGCGTTCACGGCCACGGCGGCGGCGGAGGTGCCGATCGCCACGTGAGGGTCGCGAATGCCCACGACATACAGCAGCAGCGGCGTCGCCAGCACAGAGCCGCCGCCGCCGAACAGGCCGAGCAGCGCGCCGACGAGGGCGCCGCTCATCAGGGCTGAGACGATCGTGAACGTGGACATGAGGGCGAACGTCAATCCGACTTGTATCTGCGTATATTCGCATATAAGTTATTTATCGCCGATGCAACCTGCGAGTTCTCCGATGTGCGATCCGACCTCCCTATCCGATGCGGCCGTGGCAAGCGCCGTGGCGATCGTTGACGCCGGAGTCGCCGCCCCGGCCCAACGCCCGCAGGTCAAGGCCTTCTTCGACGAGGCGACCTTCACCGTAACCTATGTGGTGCGCGACCCGGCGTCGAAGGCCTGCGCCATCATCGACAGCGTGCTCGACTATGATCCGGCCTCGGGCCGCACGGCGCACGGGTCGGCCGACGCGGTCCTCGCCTATGTCCAGGCCGAGGGGCTGGACGTGGTCTGGCAGCTGGAGACCCACGCCCACGCCGACCACCTGTCGGCCGCGCCCTATCTTCAGGCTACTCTGGGCGGTCGCCTGGCGATCGGCGAGAAGATCGTGCGGGTGCAGGACACCTTCGGAAAGCTGTTCAACGCCGGCCCGGACTTCGCCCGTGACGGGCGCCAGTTCGACCACCTCTTCCAGGACGGCGAGCGCTTCGCGATCGGTGGCCTGCAGGCGATAGCCCTTCATGTCCCGGGCCACACGCCGGCCTGTCTGGCCTATGTCATCGGCGACGCGGCGTTCGTCGGCGACACCCTGTTCATGCCGGACTACGGCACGGCCCGCTGCGACTTCCCCGGCGGCGACGCCGCGACACTCTACACCTCGATCCAGCGACTGCTGGCGCTCCCCGACAAGACCCGCGTTTTCCTCTGCCACGACTACAAGGCGCCCGGCCGCGACACCTATGCCTGGGAGACCACCATTGGCGCCGAGCGGCGCGAAAACCTTCATGTGCATGAGGGCGTCAGCGAGGCCGACTTTGTCGCCCTGCGCCAGGCGCGCGACCGGACCCTGGACATGCCAAGGCTGATCCTGCCCTCTGTGCAGGTGAACATGCGCGGCGGCCATCTTCCCGAGCCGGAAGACAACGGCGTCCGCTACCTGAAGATTCCCCTCAACACCGTCTGATAAGCGTCATGATCAAGTCTCTCACCTTCGCTGCGGCCCTCGCCCTGCTGGCGCCCGCCGCCCTCGCGGAGCCGACCCACGTGATGGTCCGCGCCCAAGCGTTGGACGCCAAGTTCATCGGAGATCACATGGGCGGGGTCGAGATCACGCTGACCGATGCGCGAACCGGAGCCCTGCTCGCGAAGGGCCTTACGCGGGGCGGCGCCGGCGATACGCCGCGGATCATGCGCGCCCCGCGGCAGCGCGGCGAGGCGCTGTCTGACAAGGACGCCGCCGGCTTCGACGCGGTCCTCGATCTTCGGCAGCCGACCTTGGTCCGCGCCGACGGCGTAGGACCCATGGGCAAGCCGGGAGCCGCGATCCACGTCTCGTCCACCCTGTGGGTCATCCCGGGCCGCGACGTCACCGGCGACGGCCTGGTGCTGAGCTTTCCGGGTCTAGTGATCGAACCGGCCGCCGCGCCAGCCGCCGACGGGACCTTGCAGGTCACGGCGAAGGTCACCCCGATGTGCGGTTGTCCGATCGAGGCCGGCGGCCTTTGGGACGCTGCGAACTACCGTATCGAGGCGACGCTCATGAAAGGACCCCGGATCCTGGCCCACGCGCCCATGCGGTTCACCGGTCGGACCAGCGAGTACGAGGCCGCGCTGCCCGCGACCGCGCCCGGCCGCTACAAGCTGCGGATCGTGGCCACCGATGCCAAGACACCCAATGCCGGCATGGTGGAACAGGACGTTCGGATTCCTCGGGCCCGCTGAATTCCGGGGTGACAATGGCGCCGGCGGCCGAGTCGGCCGGTCGCTGTCAGTCTGAACGGATGCTACCGACCTTAGCCGTTGTTTGACATTTGCCGTTGGCGATCGTCGGCGCAGGACCTGTCGGCCATTCGAGTAGGCTAACGACCGCTCAGGGTCGAGGCTGTGTAGAAACTCGCCTTGGCGAGAATCTCACGCAACGTCCCGCCGCTCAAATCGCATTGCGCCGCGATCTATTGCGGCAAAGAGCTCCAAGCGAGCACCTGCGGGCAAGCTGTTGCGCCGGAAATCGCGTCGGCTGAGTTTTTACACAGCCTCGACCCATTGCGGACGTGCTCCGTCCGCCATCTGAATTTCCCGACCTCAGGCTGCAGAAGTCTGGGAACCGGTTTCCATTGGGAGGTCGGGGTCACGGCTCCATTCCGACATCGAGCCATCGTAGACTGCCACGGACGGGTGGCCGAGCCGTGTCAGTGCGAGCGCATCCATGGTCGCGGAGATTCCGCCGCCGCAGTAACAGATGACCCGCGGCCGCTCGAGCGCTCCGACGCCCGCGAAAAGCGCGCGCAGTTCCGCGTCGTCTTGGTACGTGCCGTCGGCCTTCAGCAGGGCGGCGTAGGGCACGTTGCGGCTGCCCTTGATGTGGCCCTTGCGGCCGTAGTTCGTCGGCGACTCGCCGCTGTGTACGCTCGGCGAAAGGGCGTTGATCGTACACACCGCGCCATCGTCGATGGCCGCCAGAACTGCGTGCTTGTCGGCCCAGGCGCCCGGCTGGGCGACCAGCGACAGATCGGCGGCCGCATAGCGCAGCGCGCCGGCTTCAACGGGACGCCCTTCGGCTATCCACTTGGGAAAGCCGCCATCAAGCACCGCGACATCGTCGAAGCCCGAGGCTCGCAGCATCCACCACACCCGGGTCGCCCACATAGGCGTCGTCGTGCTGTAGACCACAACTCGCGAGCCACGTTTGACGCCTGCATCGCCGAGCGCGTGAGCGAGCCGGTCCAGCGACGGCCTGGTGAACGGCAGGGCAGCCTCGGGATTCGACAGGTCGACGGCCAGGTCCAGGAAGGCTGCGCCTCGCACGTGGGAGGCTTCGTAGTCGGCGCGGCCGCTTTCGATTCTGTACGGGCCCGGCGTTGCTGGGCGCAGGTGCACCGTCGTGTCGAACACCCGCAAGTCGGGGTCGGCGAGGTTCTCCTCCAACCAGGCCGTCGTTACGAGGCCCCGTCCGTCCCAGTCCGCCATGGCGCTCCCCAAAGATTGTCGGAAGGCTAGGCCAAAACCGGCTGCTGGTTAAGGGCGGGGGCATTCGGGCGGGCCGCGCGCCCGACCAGCCTTCCGAGACCTCGGCATCGTACGCTTCCTTAGGCTTTTATGTCATCTCGAGGTCGTTCTGCAGCCAACCGGCTGCGCTATGCTCGGCGCGCACAGCCGGGAGGGAAGGCGTCGCGCTCACGTTCGACGACATCCCGACGATGTTGCTAAGTGACGCGGCCCCCTTCGCGGCTGTCACCACCAGAGAGCTGTTGGCCGGACTGCGACGCCACCATCTGCCGGCCACGGGTTTCGTCATCGGGGAGAAGCTGGAAGGCGACAAGGCGTGGGTCATGAGGAATGTCGGTCAGTTGGTCGATGCTGTCCGCATTCACCCGCGTCGCGTGGAGCAGGAAGACGAAAGATGGCCTCCGTCCCAGAAGCTGCAGGGCGGCCTTGCGATACCAGGCGACCGACTTGGCGGCGTGGTCGAGTAGGCCCGCTTGATCCGGGCCGCGCCGGCCACTAGGCCCAAAGTCGAGACTAGGTAGCGTTACCCCACGCAGTCAGCAAAATGCTCCAGACCGGATATGCGACGACTCTATAATGTGGCCTGTCGCGGCTCCGTCGGCCAGGCGGACCCATCTGGTCCAGCCGCCAGCTTCGGCCTCGATCAGCCGGACGTCCTTCAGCGAGCCACCACGCCTGCAGGCTAAGCCTTGAGCGTTTCGGCGGACCACTTCGCCAGAGGCAGGCCCCAGTTCGGGATCTTGCCGTGACTGCGGAAGAACATCTCCTTGTAGATCATCTTCTGAGCATAGGGCAGCCGGCCCATTTCCAGATCCTGGATATCCCCGCCAAACCAAGAATTTGAGTGGATGTAGAAGGCCTTGCCGCCGCCCATGTCGCCGATGCAGATGACCTCTGGCATCCAGGGCGCGTCAGCCTTTTCGGCTTCCATCATGCCCACCTCCTTGGCGATCTGACGGCCGACGACTTCGGCCTCCTGGTGACCGATGGCGCCCAGTTTCGGTACGGTGATGGCCGCGGCGTCGCCGCAGGCGAAGACATTGGGATAGTCTGGGTTACGCATCTTCATGTCGGTAATGATGAAGCCAACCTCGTCGCTGACCGGCAGGCCCTTCAGGAACGCATGCGGCGCCCAGTTCGGGAGGATGATTTTGAGCTCGGACTTGATCTTCTGACCGTTCGCGAACTCGATCCCCTCCGCGGTCAGCCGGGTGATGTCTTCGGTGTTGTTGATATAGCTGAAGCCCATGGACGAGGCGGCGTCGAGCAGCTGTTTGACGACTTTTTCGCCGGCGTCCTCTGCGATCAACGCACCGGGCGTGAAGAGGGTGATGTTCTTGGGGCCGCCCTTGTCATGTTCTTGCAACCAGTGCGCCAGGGCGAGGGACACCTCCACAGGCGGCCCCTCGCAGGCGGCCAGTGCGATCGGCAGCCAGTCGGGCTTTCCCTTTAAGCCCTGCTTGAACCGCGCTGAGCCCACCGCAATGGGCCCGCCCTTGTAGTCATTCTCGAGAAATTCGATCAACCGATTGGCGTGGAAGGCGTCGGAGACCGTATGGCCGTATTCCGCGAACCCTTCGATCTCGTCGTAGGCCAGCCGCGCGCCCAGCGCGATCACCAGATAATCGTAGGTCATCACATAGCTTGGCGCGCCGGGCCGTTCGCTCGGGCGCACGGTCACCTTCTGGGCCTTCACGTCGATGGCTTCGACTTCGGCCTGCCGGAAGGTGATGTCGTCGCGCGCCAGCGCGTCCACCAGATCCATGTGCATGGTGACCGCCGGATCGCGCCCTTCGAATATTTCCAGGGGGATGTTGGGGATGTAGTCGAGATAGGCTTTCTGGTCGACGAGCGTGATGTCGACCTTGTCCTTTGCGTATTGCCGAATCTTTTGCGCGGCGCCGAGCCCAGCGAAGTTTCCACCCAAGATGAGCACGTTGGGCTTTGAAGCGGTCATGATTTGTACTTTCGAATAAAGGCCGGCCACTCGCCGAAATCTCGCCTCACCCAATTTCCATTAACGTGCCGCGTTGGCGGGGGTTCCTGGCCACAGATGTCGGAGGCGAAAGCAAAGCCGCGTGCGCTCAAGATCGGCGGGGGACCGCCGCGCGGCTCGGGATCAAGCAGGATGGGCTGCTCGTACCGTTCAACCGCGGCAATAGCTCGCCCATCTGCCTTCGCACCACGACGACCCGCGAAGAGGCGCAGCGGCTGATCGGGGACACTCCGCAGCCGTTCAATAGGGAGCGCTGGCAGACCCATGTGGCTCGGGCAGTGAGTTGTCATGCGCATTTTGACGCCGATCAAAGCGCGCACCGACCGCCGCCGCATCCTGTCGCGTCAATTGCCGAGGAGGAAGCCCGTGGGTCAGGTTCTCGTGTCACCCCAGGAGCTCTTTCAGATGATGGGCCGCGAACCGGTCGTGATTATTGATACGCGCGACGCCTCCGCCCATGCCGAAGCCCACATCTCGGGCGCCGTGAACCTGCACGAGGTTTTCACCTACCTGGCGACTTCAACGCCCGAGGGGCTGTCGGCGCTCCGGGACACCTTCGCCACGGCGTTCGGAAACGCCGGCTTGAGCGGCGCCGAGACCGCAGTGGTCTATGAGCAGTCCATGACCACCGGCTTCGGCCAGTCCTGTCGCGGCTATGTGCTGCTCCGCCACCTCGGCTATCCGAAGATCAAGGTCCTCCACGGCGGATTCGCGGCTTGGCGCGCGGCTGGCCTGCCGATCGCCACGGAACCGGCACAACCTCAACCCAGAACGTTCCCAGTCCGTGAGGATACCGGGCATATCATCGTTGACCTAAGCGGCATGAAGGCCGCCGTCGCCGACCCCAAGGTCGTCAAGCTCGACGTCCGCGACGTGGACGAATGGATCGGCGAAAGCTCCTCGCCCTATGGGAAGGACTACTGCCCCCGCAAAGGCCGTATTCCTGGCGCCGTGTGGCTTGAATGGTATCGAATGATGAAGCCGACTGCGCAGGGGCAGATGTTCAAGTCCCGCGAGGAGATCCTCGCCGAGTGCGCCACCGTTGGCCTCACCGGCGACACGCCGGTCGTCATCTATTGTTTCAAGGGCGCGAGGGCCTCGAACACGTTCGTGGCCCTGGAAGAGGCGGGCCTGACCGATGTCCGAATCTACTTCGGTTCCTGGAACGAGTGGTCGCGCGATCCTCTGTTGCCGATCGAGGAGGGCTATCCCTTCGACCGAGCGGCCTGAGGTTCGAGAGCCGGTGGGCAGGGCGTTACAGCCGATGCCAAGTCACATCCATCGTCCCATTCCCGGATGGGAACTCCCGTCCCGCCGGTCGAATGGCCAGTTCCAGCTACTCCGTCCGCCGAGCATGCCGCAGTTCGTAGTAGGCGGCGATGTCGCGCTGCTCCGACTCCCGAACCGAGACTGAGACGTTGAGGCGTGTGTAGAGATGCGTGGCCGGATGTTTCGCGACCACTCGCCGCCAGTCGGCGGTGGCGGCCGACAGGTCATTGGTCGCTTCCACCGACAGGACCGTGAACCCCTCCTGCTCCTCGCGGAGGCAGGCATAGTTGCCGGCCATGGGCGAACTCACCACTCCGTCCGGAGCCAGGCGAAAACGATAACTGACGCCGGACGCGCCTTGGAGATCCACAAAGGCCCGCACGAAACCAACTCCCAACAGCGCCAAGTGGCGCTGTCTAAATACCGCCACCTCCTGCGTCGAGACTATGGCTCGCGCGTTGAAGCCCCCACAGCGGCATTCCGATAACCGTTCAGGCAGCACCCTTGCACGATCGATTCCTGAGCTCGCGCTCGCGAACCCCCTCCGGCGCGCCGCTCGGCCGCGTCTTCAGTGTCATACGGCAGACGTGGAAGATCTCGGACGATCCTAGGAAGACCAGGCCCAAAACGCTGGCGCTCGTCACCAGTCGCACGGCGTCCGACGCGGCGAACCTCGCCCGAGATGCGGCCGCC
This sequence comes from Phenylobacterium sp., assembly GCA_003136395.1. Taxonomy (GTDB): domain Bacteria; phylum Pseudomonadota; class Alphaproteobacteria; order Caulobacterales; family Caulobacteraceae; genus Phenylobacterium. The sequence goes on along the minus strand of PLEH01000283.1, from coordinate 30,897 downwards.
ACCTTCCCATCCCACGGATTTCATAAGCCGAGCGGCGCCTGGTGGGCAGCGGATGGAGGTCTTTTCCACCGGTTCCTTGTGACGGCGGATCGCCGCGGCCACGGCGCACCTGTGCTTGTCGGTCTCGGTGTTTCGGCGCTGGCCCTTGCAGCGCTCGGCATCGGGCTGCGCGCGAGGAAGGATACGCGACGTTACTGACAGGCTTGTGGACAGCGTAGATGGCGCCACCAGCGTCCAAGTGACGCCGGGGCCGCCCAGGTTCGACGGGAGGCGAGATGGATCGCGCACGATCACGCGCAGGCTCTCGCCGCCGATCAACAGATTTGGCAGACTTGAGTGCTACGGATTTGAATCTTGAGCCGGATCCCATCTGACGCGATCACGAAGCAACATGACCGAGCCACCTCGCCGACCAGTCCTGCATCTCAAGAATCCGCCGCCGCGGCCGCAGACCTCGTCTCCAGACGCCAGCTGGAAGTGCAAGCCGTGTGGGGCGAAAGTCGAAGTTGGCGCAACTCTCGCCGATCAGGATGAGGTTCGCTGCCCGTCCTGCAACGCCTCGCTGGGTCGCGCCGAACAGTTCAGAAGCGACCCGCCGCAGTTCCAGCGGGTTCGAGCGCGCAGAGTTGGCGTCTAGCGATCCGAGCCGCTGATCTTTTTGCAGCGGCTTCCAAGCCGATTTGGCTGCGGTAGCAGGACCCACTCTACCGCCTGGGGGCAACCTGTGCAGGCGGAGAACTACCAGCAGAGCTACCAACGAAGTTCCGCCATGCGCCAGAAGCGGACGTCTGGTCCATCACGGAGGCGGCGGCTGCGGGCCTCTAGGTGGAGGCCTCAGCTCGTCCAGCCACCCACGAGTCCAAATCCGGCTGCGCATAGACGATCCGGCGCCCGATCTTCCGGCTCGGCGGACCCGTGCCCGCCCACCGGTACGTGTGAAGCGTCGGGATCGACAGCCCGACGTAGTTCGCCGCGGCCTGGGTATCGAGCCACCGGGTGTGGCTCACCCTTCCGAGCAGAGATTGCATTTGCGGATCGTCGATTGGCGTTGATGTCGCCGTAAACGGGTCGTGCACGACCTCCTCGCCCTCCCCCTTTTCGCCCAGGAGCCGGGACATCTCGGCTGAAATGCGGTCAGCGGCATCCTTGACCGGGTGCTCGGCCAGGTGCGCGTAACGGTGGGTGGTCTTGGCGCTCCGGTGGCCGAGCAGCGCCCCAATCACCAGCAGGCTGTCGCCGGTCGCGGCGCCGAGGCTCGCAAACGCGTGGCGCAGATCGTGCAGCCGCACGTCCCCCAGGCCCGCCGCCGCGCGGATCCGCTCCCACGGCCGCTGCAGGTTCACGAAGTGGCCGACGTCCCAGGCGCCCACCAGGAGGTAGGGGTTGCCAGGAACCTCCGGGATGGCCTCGATCACCTTGAGCGCCGGTAGGCCGATATGGACGATCTTCGCCCCGGTCTTGCTGTCGGGCAACCGCAGGCAGCGGTGGTGCGCATCGACGTGCGCCCGCTGCAGAGTGAGGATTTCGTTCTTGCGGCAGCCGGTGAGGATCAGGAGCCGGATGGCCGCGATGGCGGCCGGCAGCTCGACCCCGATCGCCTCGGCCGCCGCGAGAGCCTCGCCCAATCGCGCGATCTCGGCGGGCGACAGGAAGCGCTCGAGCTTCTTCTCCGGGAACCGCCGCACCCGGAAGGCCGGGTTGTCATGGCGGATGCCGCGGGCCACCGCGAAGCCCATGGCCGCCGACAGCGTCACCACCGCGGAGTTGGCGGCGCCCTTGCCGCCCTTCACCCGTGAGAGCCCGCGCTTCTTGCCGGTCTTCACTGTGCGCCGGGTCTTGCCGGCCGCGACGGCGGCCAGGAGCTGGTCCACGTCCTGGCGATTGACCAGGCTGGCGCGCTTGGTCCCGAGGAAGGGCTTGATGTGGTTTTCGATATCGGACCGGGCCGAGGCCACGGAGGTCTCTTTGCAGGTAGCCAGGCCTTCGGCCAGATAGAGGTCGCAGAGTTGAGCGACATTGAGCTCCTTGCGGGAGCCATTCTTAGCATCTTGCGGGTCCTCGCCGCCGGCGATCTGACCCATCAGAATGCGGGCGCGGTCTCGCGCGGTCTCCACCGTCCAGGGGGACCCGTGGGTTCCAATCTGAAAGCGACGTGTCCGGCCGGCGAAGCGGTACTGCAAGACATAGCCGCGGCGGCCGCTGGGGCGGATTCGTACCCCAAATCCCGAAACCTCGCTGTCCCAGATGAACCGTTCGCCGGCGCCCAGCTCGGCGCCCTCCACGATCCTGCGGGTCAACTTCGCGCGTTTCTCCAGCATGGCCGAATATCCTGTGGGCCGCGTTTTCTTGCTCTGCATTTCACCGAGGTTAGGAAGCACATGGGAAGCAGATTGGAGAAAACTCTAGCGAACAATATCGCAAAAATGAAGTGGGTAACACAATGTATTTATAGTGATTTTTCGTACAATATCGTGAAATCAGAAAGGCTCCAACCCGGCTTGATAAGGCTGAGGTCTAGGGTTCGAATCCCTGTCGTGGCACCATGGTTCCCCAAGTGAAATCAAGCACTTGGGGAACCACCAGTTTCCCCTCGTGAAACCCCGCTCCTAGCGACGGCTGAGGTCCCTTCTTCGATCTAGCCACCCTAAACCAAGCCACTTCTCATGATATTTCCTCTAGTTATGGCCATTCTTGTCGAGAAACTGGAGTGGGCCAAAGACGATTTGGGAAGCTTATGGGAAGCACCACCAGCGATTGATGTCGAAACTGAGCCTCCGCCGCTCCGCGGCCAGTGCCATTCCCGATTCGTCCATGCCTTCTCGTGTCTTTCGCTAGCCAGGGTCGATCCCTGCTGCGCGTGCCGTCGCCGCGGTCAGATCGCGAAAGTCGCCTCGGTCATGCATCACGCTCATGCCGCCGCCGCGGCGATCCTCGCCGGCGAGGATCGGCGACAACAGTCTGCGGACCCGCGCGGAGTCGAAGTCGTCCACTGCCTTCGCCAGCCGCTTGGGATCCAGCGTACCCGCCTGTTCCAAGGCCCGGCGGCGGACGAGACCGGGCTCTTCGGCCAGGCGGTCCGCATTGTGCAGCAGGTCGACCAGCAGGAATTCTCGACTGAGCCGCCGGGGAAACGAAGCCCGCTGCCGGAAATCATAGGGCCGGCCGTCCAATTCGAACCGCCCGTGACGTTTGCGATTGTAGACCACCGGTACGTTGTAAAGCTGGGTCGTCCCGACCCCCAGCCCGTTGTAGGCGTTGGGCGAGACCATCAGAAACCGGTCGTCACCCAGGAACGCGGCCACCAGGTCTTCCTGCTCCGCCGCCGCCGGACCGAACCGCGTCTGGCGCGGCGTCATATAGAGGCCGCCCGACACCTTCTCGAGCCGTCCCTCCTCCACCAACTGCCGCAGATGCCGATCCACGGCCGTCGACCAGCGCGCCAGGTCCTTGCGCCGATACACCTGGCCGGGCCGCAGATGCTTCTTGAGCTCGTTGAGCGCCGTCATCGTCAAATTCCTTCCCCGCAAAGTTAGGAAATTCTGGCTGATTATGCAAGTTTTCTCATTTAATTTTCATGCACAATCCCGGCAGGACTTGAACCAAATTCGCGACGGCCCCTCTATTGCGGGCGAACCACGCGCCGGAGGTGCGCGTCTCGTTCATCCGCAAGCTGAAGGTTGATGGGGTGGCGGAGCTTCGTCTCGCGCTACTTCAAGCCTGCTCACAAACCACCTCCAGCCTGTGACCGTCATGGTCCACAACGAATGCCGAGTAGTAGCGGGGGCCGTTTTTGAGACGAAAGCCTGACCGACTTCACGTTTCAGATCATTTGCGCGGTGAAGCGCCACGCGGGGGACGACAGCGCCGAGGCGGACGTCCCGGCTCAGCCGGAACTGGAACCGGCGGGATAGAGGACCGCCTGCAGGCGCGCGACCTGCTCCGCGCGGCGCTTCGGCGTCAGGGTCGCAAGGTTCTGCAGCCGCCAGGCGATGGCCGGCAGGTCTGCGGCCTGCGGCAAGTTGATCAGCGACCAGTCTGGCGCCCCCGTCTCGAAGGACAGCAGGAGCCGGCGATGGGCGTCCGGCATCCCGCCGACGGCCGCGTCCACGATCGCCGCCCGCGCGGCGATGAGGTCGTCGAGGGCGACGGGCGTCTCGGTCATCCCTTCGAAGCTGCGCTCGTAGGCCTGGGCGATGTCTTTCGGGTGCGGGGCCAGGACCTCCGACATCGGGCGCGTGTGGCTCACCAGGTAGATCAGGAAGGCTGCGCGCAGGTCGCCCGTCAGGCCCTCGTGGGCGAGCAGGTCCCGGACGTCGAAGAGATCGCGCGGGTGTTGCCGGTCGAGGGCGGCCACGATCTTGCCCGCATAGAGGTCCGCGAAAGACACCACCTGCGCTTCCGCAAATCCGAACGCAGCCTCGACCCGTTCGGTCACCGTCATCATCACCGGGTCGAAGACACAGCCTCGGAGGACTGGAGTCACCTCGATGGTCACGCGGGTCACGCCGAGCTGGATCAGCAGCTTGTCGACGCTGTTGTCCGGCTGCAGGCGGTGGAGGCTGACCTGCACGCCGGCGATAGCGGCCCGGATCCGGTCAGCCAGCCGCAGCAGCGCCGCCTCGATGGCCGCCAGGGATACGTCGCGTGGTTCCACCGGCAGGTAGGTCAGGTCGATGTCGACGGACAGCCGCGGGAGGTCGCGGACGAAGAGGTTGATCGCGGTGCCGCCCTTCAGGGCGAAGACCGTCTCTTCGGCCACATAGGGCAGCACGCGGATCAGCAGCGCGACCTGCCGCTGATAGAGGTCACGATAGGCCATCGAGATCCTCTGGGACGGTGATCTGGTAGCGCCGGTCGAGCTTGCCGCCCCGGACCAGCACGCGCTTTCCAGCGCCCAGGTCGAAGTCGGCGGCGCGCAGGTGCTTCGCCCAGGCGTGCTGGTGCCGGTCGGCGAAAAAGAAGAACAGCCGCTTCACCTTCACGCTGCGGCACTCGGTCAGCAGATGGGTGAGGCGTCGGGGGCTGAGGTTGGACAGGCCCTCCATCAGCTTGTCGGCGTCGTGGAACGTGTCCCGGTCGGGCAGCTCGTCCAACAGCTCCAGGAACGCCCGCTCCGGTGTGGAGAGCGTCATCGGCAGGTCCCAGCTGCCCCAGGTAACCTGGCGGACGGCCTTGACGGACTCAGCGCTCCAGCCCGCTTGGCGGTGGACCTCGAAGTCGGCGCTGAGGGGGCTGCTTGGAGAGGCCCCCGGCCTGAACAGCCGGTCGCTGTTGTGGTGTCGGAAGGTCACGCCGAGCGGGAGCTTGGCGAGCCAGGTCGGAAGGGCCACGGGACCGTAGAGGTGAACCTCGCGCATCTCCTGGGCGAGGTAGTGGCTCGCCCCCTGGACCTGCAGGGCGGTGCGGCCCCCCACCACCAGCGGCAGATCCAGGAGGGTCTGCAGGGAGACGACGACGGCTTCCCAGCCCAGGACGCCACGCGGACGCCAGTAGACGCGGCCGGCCGGCTGCTCCAGCCAGCCGGCGGAGACGTACTGGCCGCGCAGCTGGCGCGAGTAGCCGTGACGCTCCATCCAGGCAGCGTCCACCACCATCCCCTCCGGAAGGAGGGTTTGGAGCTGGTTTAACTTACTGTCGTTTTGTATAGCCACACTTGACATATTGACTGAATTTCAAACCTGCGTCCAGTTTGGATTATCCCCAAAACGTCAAGCCTCCCTTGACATATCGGCTCGACGTCAAACCACCCCTAGTGACGCAGGAAATTCTGCGGCATCGACCCGTCCGCCCGCTGGCGGCGGTATTTGGTCGAGATGGTCTGCAGCTTCTCGACGAGGGTGTAAGCCGACAGTCGGCAGCGGTCGCTTGCGCCACCGCGGCCCCTGCTAGCCCAGTCCGTTTCCTGACTCACCCGCCATTGTGTGTTAAGCTTCGACATCGCTGGCAAACGCCCTCGGGCGCCAGCGGCTGAGAGCCTCGGCCCGGCAAGCCCCACGCTCCCGCTCAAGCGGCTGGGAGGATTTCGATGTACACCTACATCTTCTATGTCTGCAAAGGCGATGGCATCTCCATCTCTTTGGAGGTGCATTCGCTCGCCTCGGACGACGTGGCGTCGGATTGGGCGCAGAAGGTTCTGGCTCAGCATCCGACCGCCGACTACGTCTCGGTTGCACGAGGTGAGGTCACGGTCGCGACCCGACGTAGAGGCCACGCGCTGTTTGCGGCGACGCCTGAGCTTGACGCGTTCTCAGCGTGACGGCGGCAACCCGCGGAATCGTCCCTGGACGTCCAGTCGCGCCCTTCGGGACCGGCTTCTGAAACCGGAACCAGTCGTCCCTGGCGTGGAATTTCGCCTCCAGTAGAGCCTCGGATGGCCCGCCAGGATCTGCACACCCGCCCGGATTATGAACAGCATGACGACCATGCTGGCGAAGTGCTGAAGTTCCAGCCACCAGAGGAAGCCGCCTTGCGAGACAGCGACCGCTGGCTGGGGCCGCTTGGTCATGGCGCTATCGCGGTCTGAGCGGTCATTGGCGAGCGGCGGCCTCGCTGAGACCGAGGACAACAACCTTCCCGGGTACGACCGCAGTCGGCCAAAGGATCGAGGTGAACCCCGTCGCTACAGCCACCCTTTGCGCACCGTTCGCGGTGTAGGTAATTACGCCGCCACCGATGGCTCCGCCGATCTTCTTTCCCCAGAGCCGCTGGCCGTTGAGGGAGTCGACCACGTAGAAGTTGCCGCCCATATCGCCGAAGAACACGATGCCGCCGGCTGTCGGGGTCATGCCGCTCTGGATCGGGTAGTTGGACTTCAGCCGCCATTTCCAAGCGCCGGTGTCGGCATCGACCGCGTAGACCCAACCGGCCCAGTGTCCGAACGAGTCGGGTGTGCCGTAGGTGGCGTATGGGTTGATCGTCGCCATTGCGGACCACGGCTTGCCCGGTTTCACCGCCTGAATCTGTTTGTCGTTCTGGAGCTTCACCGTGGCGCACCAGTCGACCTCGCCGATGAGGATGAGGTTGGTCTGCGGGTCGTAGGCCGGGCCGTTCCACTCGGCGCCGCCCACCGTGCCTGGACAGAAATGGACAGCCTTGCCGACGGCGAAAGGCTCGGCGACATTCTCGACCCGGGTGACCGGCGTGCGATAGAGCATCGAGTTGGTGGCGAGATCGAACCCATAGAGGTGTCCGTCCTTGGGCGCGACCGACAGGAGCTTCCTGCCGCCCTTCGTCTGGATCAACGAGGGCGCGGTCGAGACGTCCCAGTCGTGCCAGTCCTTGGGCACAAGCTTGAAATGGTTTCGGTAGGCGCCGGTCATCGCATCGAGCACGACAATGGATCCGGAATAGAGATTCCCGCCCTCGCGCGGGCCGGTGGCGAAGTCGGGCGCCGGATTGCCGCCGGGTACGTACAAAAACCCCGTGCTCGGGTCGAGGGTGTAGGACGTCCAGGTCGCCCCGCCGGTAATCGGTGTGCTCGAAGTGTTGTTCCATGTTGAACCGTCGAGCGGCGTCTTACCCTGCGGCCCGCGGATGGGGTCGCCGGCCGTCCGGGGGACCAGGTAGAACTCCCACACGATCTTGCCGGTCTTTGCGTCGAGCGCATACATGCGCCCCTTCACACCCTTGTTGTCGCCACCGGCATTGCCGATGAACACGAGACCGTTCCAGGCGATCGGAGCTGCGGGCGTCGATTCGCCGATCTTGGGGTCCGCGACCGTCGTGGCCCAGACTCGCTTGCCGGTCTTGAAGTCATAAGCCAGCACCCGCCCGTCCTCGGTGCCGCGAAACAACAACCCGTCCATGTAGGCCGCGCCGCGATTGACCGCGAGCACGCTGGCGGGCTTATAATTTTCGCTGGTCCGCCAATTCTGATGACAGGTCTCAGGATCGAGTGAGAATATATCATGTTCGGTTGTGCCGATCAGTGCGCCATTGACCATGATCAAGCCGGTCTCGAAACTGGTATATTGTTTGGTGTCGTAACTACATATGATCCTTAGGTTCGAGGCATTCTTTGTGTTTATCTGACTGAGCTGCGAGTAGCGCTCCGACGTGAGGGTTTTGTTGTAGCTCGGCCAATCACCAGCGGCTGAGCTTGGCAGTCGCGCTGCGGACGAAGCAGATTGGACGCCCCGGCCAACATCCGCCGACGCCGCCGCCAGTTCCGTTGTTGTCGTGCCGGCCGGCGCTGACAGGGACAGGAAATAGTTTACCGCCAGCCCCCCGAGCGGGACCGCCTTGTCCCAGTAGACATAGAGTGCGCCGGAGCCCGCCACGACGGCCAGGGCCAGTGCGCCGCCCAGGAGGAGAAGCTTGTTCTTCATGACCGCGGCCGCCATCCGCCCGCATAGCTGAGGTCGATGGCCAAAACGGGAGCACCCTCCGCATTCCGAGGAAGCCGGAACGCACCACCTTGCCTCCCGGATACCTTCCGGTCGGAGAGAGTCCCTGAGCTAACCCCGCCTGACGAGAGGTGTTCTGCGGCGTTCAATGGGACGGAGTCGGAGAGACTTCGCAGGATTGTCCAGCCTCGTCCCATCTCGCGCCAGCTCCAGGGAGAAAGGATCGTGTTACGATCCTTTCTCCCTCGCAACGGCTGCTATGCGATTTGGTTCCAGGACAGCAGACGCCCGAGAGTCAATCTGACGGGGTGACCCGGCTCAGCAATATCCCTGCTCGTCAGAGTGACGTGGCCGTCTTCCGAGGTGTTGCGCGACGTGTTCGACGCAGCCTGCGCGACAGTCTTTCAAACCAGACGGCAAGTTCCCCGACACACCGGCCAGGCTCAAATCGGCGGGCGCTATTGAATCGCATCGGGACCGCCTCCGCTCAGATCGGCATTCGATAGCCGTAGAACTCATGATCCTCGTTGTAGCCGCCTTGGCCGGCGCCCAGGTGGGCAAAGTCGTCGACGAATTCGATCGCCGCGATCCACTTGACCATCTTGAAACCCAGCTCGTTCTCGCAGCGCAGTCTGAGCGGCGCCCCATGGAGCACGTTGAGCGGCGCGCCGTTCATCTCGTAGGCCAGGATGGTGAGATCGTGACGCATGTTGAACAGCTGGTGGACGTCGTAATAGCGGCCTCCGTCTGCGCCATCCGCCAGTGAATAGAAGACTACATAGCGCGCCGCCGGCGTCGGCCGCACGAGTTCCAGGATTTCGCGCATCGGAACGCCGCCCCATTTGGCCACGCCCGACCAGCCTTGGATGCAGAAATGGCAGGTGATCTGTTCCTGCTTCGCCATGGCCTTGAGTTCGGCCAGCGAAAACGCCCGCGGAGCCTCGACCAGCCCGCTGATGCGGAGCCGGTAGGCGGCGAAATCGTTCGCCAGCAGAGCGTCATACTCCGCTGAGTCTGGCATCGTGCCGTTCGGCCAAAGGAACGGCGAGATGTCCTTATCGCTGAGTTGGGACCGGGGGTCTCCGTGTTCGGCCAACGCCTTCAGCCAGCCGATCATGAAGCCTCCGGTGCGCTGCACCAGGCGGGCGTGCCTGAGCGTGAGCGGCGATGCGAAGAGCCACGCCGCCGCCAGGATGACCATCGCCAACAGGAACAGCGGGAACCCGGCCCAGGTGTCGTTCTCGACGCCGGCGAACATGTGGTTGGTGTTCTCCCGCAGGCCGGTGACGAACACCATCACCCCGTGCCCGAGGATGAAGAACACGAACCACGCGAAGGAGATGAAATGGACCGACCGCATCGCTTGCCGGTTGAGCAGCCGGCCCAACCCGCCCAGCCTGTTCGAGATCGCCGGGCTCTGCAGCAGGCCCGTGACGATCGAGACCGGCGCGGCGATGAAGACGGTGACGAAATAGCTGAGCTGCTGGAGGCCGTTGTAGCGGGTCCAACTGTGGTCGACGGGGAAGTTCAGAGACGCATACTGGAGAGTGGTTGATAGCGCCGCCGGAAACACCCCCCACGTCAGCGGTACGAGACGCCGCCACTGATCGGTGGAAAACAGCAGGACGTAAAAGAGCACACCGTTGATCACCCACAGCAGGTTGATCGAGAAATGCCACCAGCGGGCGAGGCCGATTGAATGGCGCACGCCGGGAATGCCCAGCCAGGCCGGAATGGTCACGGAATCGTCCCTGGACGTCCACACCCGCCCCTTCGGGACCGGCTTCTGGAAGCGGAACCAGTCGGTCCCTGGCGTGGAATCGCGCCTCCAGTAGAGTCTCGGATGGTCCGCCAGGATTTGCACGCCCGCCCGGATGATGAACAGCATGAAGACCATGTTGGCGAAGTGCTGAACCTGCAGCCACCAGGGGAAACCGGAATCGATGGATGGAGCGCCCTGGGCGATGCCCGGATAGGCCTTGATGAACGCCTGCACGCCGGGAAGTTCACGCAGGCTCTGGGCGATGGCGATCAAGGCGACCAGGAATGCGGCCCCGATTGGGAGCGCCCACAGCACGCTGACCCAGCGCCGGCCGATGCGCACGCGCGGGACGATGCCTTCTTGCGGCGGCAGCCAGCGGTTGAGGAGCAGGCGGTCGTCGGCGCGGCTTAGGAGGGCCTCCAGGTGGTCGGGAGTCACGGGCATGGAACAGCTCTCAGCGATACCTGATGCCTATTTGGGCAACATGGGTCGCCCCTCGTGCGCGACCAGCAGGTCGTGCATGTCGTCGGCGTGCTCCTCCTCCACGGACAGGATCCATTCCAGCATGCGTTTGGTGCTCGGATCGTCGTCGCCGAAGAACCGGATCAGCTCGCGGTAGTGGTCCACGGCGATTCGTTCGGCGATCAGGTTTTCCTTGATCATATCGACCAGGCTCGGTCCGGTGGAATATTGCGAGACCGAGCGGCTCGCCAGACCCTTGGGATCGAAGTTGGGCTCGCCACCGAGTTGGGTGATGCGCTCCGCCACGGCCATCATGTGCTCCTGCTCCTCCTTGGCGTGCTCGGCGAACTCCGCCTTGACGCTGTCGCTGGAGAGCCCCGCAGCGCTGACGGCGTGCATTGTGTAGCGCAGGACACAGACGATTTCAGTCGCCAGCACCGATTGGAGGATCTCGATCGACTGCTTGGGGTCGCCTCTGTAGGTCCAGGTCATGGCCCCTTCGGCGATGTTCTTTCGCGCCCGATCCCTGAGGGTTTTCACATCGGTGAGGAACGGCTTGGCGGTCTTTGAGGCCGCGACTGTCTTTGAGGTGGTTACGGGCATGATCCCTCCGGGGCGAATGTTGGGAAGGCGCTTGACGGAGGTTGAGTTCATCGCGGCGACAATCCCTCAACGCGAAGCGCCGCTGACGGAGGAATGTTCCGCTCGATGTCCTCATCTGACCTCGGTTGCAGCCTCGACGCCTCGCGTCGTTTCAGTCGCCCAGCTTCGTCAGCGCAGCGCCCAGATGCATGGCGATGTGATCGGTCTTGCTGCTCTTGATCTCGTACTGTGGCGTCTCGCGGCTCGCGTGATGGGTATGGCCCTTGTAGTCGACGTCGCGATCGTGGACCCGGATGATCGTGCCGCTGACGCGGCCGGCCTCCGAATTCCAACTGACCCGATCCCCCACCTTCAGTCGCTTAGCCATCGGTCTGCGCCTCGCGGATCGGCGACCGCTCGCCACCGCTTGCAGACCGAAACGGCCCGGCGCGTTCAACGAGATCGATCATGTGGGATGCCGCATGGATCGTCAGCGGATGATGGGTGAAGCCTGGCCTTGGCGCCACGTAGGTCGCCATCTCGCGGGCAAGAGCGATCTGGCGATCACCGGCCACGGCGAGCAAAGAGATCACCAGGTTCTCCAGCGCAATCACCCGGACCCGTAGCTGCACCAATTCGGCGTTGTTCAACGGGGGTACGTCCGGGGGTTCGACCGTGCTGCAGATCGAGCCGTCTTGCGGTCCCTGGCGGCTCGCGCCGGCTTCGTTGTCCCCTCTCGACAACGCCCTTTCGCGTAACCGCAAAGAGTCTGGGAAACTGGGCTTTTCGTCAGGCATGACGATCCCCTTAGAAATATCGTGAGCCGATGGGTTCGGAAGCGGTATAACACGCCAACAACGGAACAGCCGGCGCGAGCCGCCGTTCCACCTTCCTTGAACGTCGACGCACGGAGACGGCGTTCGGCTGGCGCCGCTCTCCGCTCCAGTTCGTAGCTCGGGGGCGACGGCTGAGTTCGGGCGTAGCGACAATGATCATCGAATCCTCGGACCAGGTCCCCCGCGTCACGCTGCTCAAGCGCTTTCCCGTGCCGCGAGACTTCAAGGTGACGCCGGAGTCCCGCATCGAGAAGGGCCGGACCTGGCCGGCGCCGGCGGGCGCATCGCGGATCAAGGCGTTCGAGGTCTACCGCTACAACCCGGAGCTCGATGGCAATCCGCGTATCGATACCTTCGAGGTGGACCTCGACGACTGCGGGCCCATGGTCCTCGACGCGCTCATCTGGATCAAGAACAAGGTGGACTCGACGCTGGCCTTTCGCCGCTCCTGTCGCGAGGGCGTCTGCGGATCGTGCGCCATGACCCTGGACGGGACCAATTGGCTGGCCTGCACCCGGTTCATCTCCGACATGGGCAAGCCGGCGACGATCTATCCGCTGGCGAACCTGCCGGTCATCAAGGACCTGGTGCCGGACACGACCCATCTCTTCGCCCAGTACGAGATGATCGAACCCTGGCTCCACGCCACGACACCGACGCCGGAGAAGGAGCGTTTCCAGTCGCCGCAGGAGCGAAGCCAGGTCGACGGCTACTACGAGTGCATCCTCTGCTTCTGCTGCACGTCAGGCTGCCCGAGCCACTGGTGGAATGGCGATCGCTTCCTGGGTCCGGCCGTCCTGCTGCAGGCTTGGCGCTGGCTGGCCGACAGCCGGGACGAAGCCAAGGAAGAACGCCTCGACATCCTCGAAGACCCGTTTCGCCTCTATCGGTGCCACACCATCCTCAACTGCACCCGGACCTGTCCCAAGGGCTTGAATCCCGGCAAGGCGATCGCCGAGATCAAGAAGATGGTCATCGAGCGGGAAGGCTGACCCGTGGATTCAAGACCAACTCTTTCGGACGTGACGACCGGGCGGCCCCGGCCGCTCTCGCCCAATATCCAGATCTATCGACCGCAATTGACGTCGGTCCTCTCGATCGCCAACCGGATCACCGGCGTGGCCTTGAGCCTCGGAGCCGTTGGCTTGGTCATCTGGCTGACCGCGGCGGCCATGGGGCCGCGAGCCTACGGCGAGGTTCACGGCGTCGTCGCTTCCTGGAGTGGCCGGATCGTGCTGTTCGGCTTCACCTTCGCGTTCTTCATGCACCTGTGCGGCGGCATCCGCCACCTGGTCTGGGACACCGTCCACGGCTTCGAGCTGCGGTCGATCTACATCTCTGGATGGGCGGTTGTCGCGGGCAGCGTGAGCCTCACCCTTGCGGCATGGGCCGTCAGCTTGCTCTGGGTGAGATAGAACCGTGGACGGCAGCGACATGCGTTCGCCCCTGGCGCGGGCTCAGGGGCTCGGATCGGCCAAGGTCGGCGCTAAACACTGGTGGGCGCAACGCGTTTCCGCCGTCGCCCTTGTGCCGCTGACGCTGTGGTTCCTGGGCGCGATCATCGCCCACGCCGGCGGCGACTACGCCACCGTCATCGGGTGGCTGAAGACACCACTCGCCAGCCTCGCGATGATCGTGCTTCTGCTCGCCCTCTTCCACCACACGGCCTTGGGCCTGCAGGTGGTGGTCGAGGACTACCTCCATTCGAACGTGAAGTTCGCGGCGGTGATTGCGGTTCGCCTGGGCTGCCTCGCCCTCGCATCCGCCGGCATCGTAGCCACCCTGCGCATCGCTTTCAGCCCGTGAGGGGAGGAAGGCTTAGGATTGAAGTCTAACGGCTTTTCTTCGCCTTCCGCACAGGGCTGGCCAACAGGCGCTCCATTCGATCGGATGGAGCGCTTCCATCAGATCATGCTCGCTGTGAGCCTCGTCACGGTCTTTGGCGCCGTCACTGGAAGTCACGGCCTCTTTTGGTTGCACTCGGCCGTTTTCGCGCGCCAAGTGCAGGGCGCAAACAGAGTTGTCATCCGCTTCCTGTTCGTATTGACCGCGCCCTTTCTGGTCCAAGGATGAGGCGGTGCTTTCAAACGGGGAAAGCTATGCGGGCGTGGCTGTCAGGCCTTGACGAACATTGACCTTCAGGAAGGCAGTCGCATGTCCGAGACGCAGCAGCTGTCGCCCTGGTGGGGCCGCGCGGTCGCCCTGACGTTCGTCCTGGGTTTCGGCGTGCTGATCCTGCTGACCTTCACGGCCTACAGGAACGCGCCGCCGGTGGCCGGGCGCACGGCCGATCCGGCCGGCGCGGTGCTGTTCACCGGCGACGATGTCCGGCACGGTCAGGCCGTCTTCCTCAAGCATGGCCTGATGGACAACGGCACCATCTGGGGCCACGGCGGCTATCTGGGGCCTGACTTCAGCGCGACGGTGCTGCACGATTGGGCCGTCGACCTGGCGGCCCGCACGGCGCGCACCCGGTTTTCGAAGGACTACGCGGCGCTGGATGTGGTGCAGCGCGGCGCGGTGGACGGCGAGGTCGCCGCCCTTCTCAAGGTCAACCGCTATGACGCCGCCACCGACACCCTGACCCTGCTGCCCGCGGGCGCGGAGACCTTTCAGAACGAGATCGCTCTCTGGAAGCGGTATTTCGAGGTCCCGGCCGGAAACGGCGGCCTGCCGGTCCGGGCGGTCAGCGACCCGAAGGAACTGCACGATCTGACGGCGTTCTTCACCTGGGCGGCCTGGAGCGCGGTGACCCAGAGGCCAGGCACGACGCACTCCTACACCAACAACTTTCCCTACGACCCGCTGGCCGGCAATCATCCGGTGGGCGCGGCGCTGCTGTGGAGCGCGGCCAGCTTCATCTTCCTGCTGGGCGGCACCGCCATTGTGCTGCTGGCTTTCGGCAAGTTCGACTATCTGGGCTGGCATGGCGAGCCTTCGCCCCCGCCGGCCTGGCGCCTCAGCCGGTCGCAGAGCGCCACCTTGAAGTTCATGCTGGTGGCCGTCCTGTTGTTCCTGGGGCAGACGCTGATCGGCGCGGGCGTGGCGCACTACCGCGCGGAGCCAGGTTCGTTTTACGGGCTTGATCTGACGGTGATCTTTCCCAGCAATCTGCTGCGCGCCTGGCACTTGCAGACCGCCATCTTCTGGATCGCCACCTCCTATGTGGGCGGCGCCCTGTTCGTCGCGGAGCTGCTCGGGCGGCACAGCCCCCGCCGCCAGACCCTGGGCATCAACATCCTGTTCGTCGCGATCGCCGTCGTCGCCGTGGGCAGCCTGCTGGGCGAATGGGCGTCCCTGGCCGGATGGTTGCCCAAGTCGTGGTTCTGGCTGGGCGACCAGGGCTGGGAGTATCTCGAGATCGGCAGGTTCTGGCAGGTGCTGCTGGCCGTGGGCCTGCTGTTCTGGTTCTTCCTGATCTGGCGGGCCGTTGCGCCGGCGCGGAAGGATCCCGAGCGGCGCGGGTTCGCCAACTTCTTCCTGATCGCCGCCTTCGCCATTCCGCTGTTCTACCTGCCGGCGCTCTTCTTTGGGGCCGAGACCAACTACACGATCGTCGATGCTTGGCGGTTCTGGATCATCCACCTGTGGGTCGAGGGGTTCTTTGAGTTCTTCGTCACAGTGATCGTGGCGGTGATCTTCTATGAAATGGGCCTGGTGAAGCGGATCAGCGCGCTTCGCACCATCTATCTGGATGCGATCCTCTACTTCGGCGGCGGCCTGATCGGCACCGGCCATCACTGGTACTGGACCGGCCAGACCGAGCTCAACCTGGCGATCTCGGCGGTGTTCTCGGCCCTGGAGGTCGTGCCCCTGACTCTGATCACCCTGGACGCGTGGGATTTCGTCAAGGTCACGCGTGGCGACGACGGCATCGTTCAGCGCCATCGCTGGACCTTCTTCTTCCTGATGGCGGTCGGCTTCTGGAATTTCCTCGGCGCCGGGGTGTTCGGTTTCCTGATCAACACCCCCATCGTCAGCTACTACGAGGTGGGCACCATCCTCACGCCCAACCACGGCCACGCGGCGATGATGGGCGTGTTCGGCATGCTGGGCGCGGGACTGATGGTGTTCGTCCTGCGCGAGACCGCGTCAGAGGCGGTCTGGCCCAGGCTGGAGAAGCTCATCCGTGTCGCCTTCGTCGGCCTCAATGCGGGCCTGGCGCTGATGGTGCTGCTGAGCCTGTTTCCGGGCGGCGTCATGCAGGTGCTGGACGTGGTGGAACACGGCTACTGGCATGCCCGCAGCCTCGCCTATACCGCAACGCCCCTGGCGCGCACCCTGGAGTGGCTACGGATGCCCGGCGACCTGGTCTTCATCTTCGCCGGCGCCGCGCCGCTGACCATCGCGGTGGCTTTGGGCTATCTTTCGCTCTGGACCAAGCCGCGCGAGACACTGTCTCAGCCAGTGCCCGTCCGCCCGGCGCCTTGACCCTGCAAAGCCGAGGCGCGGCCGCGCCGACGGCGGGCCAGAAAGGGTGTTCGAGAGCATCCAGACCACGCCTTGTTCAGGGTCGCGCGGGCCGCGCTGCACGTCCTCCTGCGAATGAAATCCGCCGGGGTCGCGACCATCCTCGTCCACCACGCTGGCAAAGGCGGGGCGAACTACCGGAGGTCCTCCAAGCTGGACGCCACCTTCGAGGTGGTCGCTGGGCTCACGCACCACTGCGACATTTTCGAGACAAACAACAATAGCTGGCGGGTCAAGAACCGCTCCTGAAACAAACGTGACGGGTGCGCCCGACGGCGAGGCGCTGCACTACGCAAATGCTCCACGCTACGCCGCCGGGCGACTGCAAACATCAGCGCCAAGGGGGTCGCTCTCAGGCGGCGATCGGGGGTCCCGATTGGACGCCGTTTGACAGTCGCGCGGCGCCTCCTCCCCGGGCCAACCGCGCCTCATTCTATCCTTTGCATTGAATTATATCGCCTCACGATATATATGAGGTGGGACAAGGAATTCATCAGGTGCGGTGCGTCGGCGGCGCCTCCGAAGCTCACCGACGTGAAGGGCGGCCGGCGCTCACGCTTCCAGAGCGTCGTTCGGTGCGGCGCCGGGTGAGGCGACGTTCCGCGATCGCGCGGGCGCGTCACCTCCGCGACATCGAGGCTGGCCGACGCACCACCGTCTCGCCCGCGCCGCCGACGCCGCCGACGCGTGGCGAGTGAGGACTGTCACAGACGACTCTTCCAAGTCCAAAGGAACGATCACATGGACTACCCCGAAACGACACGCCGCGCGGACGGCCAAAGATCCAAGGCTTGGGTGACCGTCGGTTGGGCGGCGCTCTTCGGCGCCGGCCTCGGGTTGGGCGGCCTGACCGCCACACCGGCCAGCGCGGCGGGCTTCTACATTCAAGAGCAGTCCGCCCGCGGCGCCGGTCGCGCCTATTCCGGAGAGACGGCGGATACTGGCGTCGAGTCCATCTGGTGGAACCCGGCGGCGATCGCGCAACTTCGGACCCCGCAGGCCTATGTCGGAGGCCAGGCTATCCTGGTTGACGCTCGGGTGGATGACGCCGGATCGACGCTTCAGCGTCCGGGCCAGTCACCCGCCTCGGTCGGCGGCCAGCCCCGGCAATCGAAGACCCTGCAGCCGGGCGTCGCGCCCAGCGCCGGGGTCGCCTATCCCCTGGGCGACCGCTTTGCGATCGGATTTTCGGTCACCGCGCCGTTCAACTTCACCAACAAGTACGGCGGCGCGAGTTGGACGCGCTACGACGCGCTGAAGTCACGCGTGACCGACGCCAACGTCGAAGTCCTCGGCGCGGCGCGTGTGTCCGATCACCTCGATCTGGGCCTGGGCCTGGACGCGCAATATGCGAGCGCGACCCTGACCCAGGCGCTGCCCAACCTTTTGCCCCTCGCGCCCGACGCGCTGCAGCGGCTGTCCGGCCATGGCTGGGACTACGGCTGGGACGCCGGCGCGCAATATCATCCGAGCGACCGGCTGACGCTTGCGGCCAGCTACCGCTCGAAGATCGGCCACACCTTGCGCGGTGATGTATCGGTCGCAGGGCTGCTCGGTCCGCTGGCCGGCTCCGACCTTGCGGCCGCCGGTGCGGCGACGTTCAACACGCCCGCCATGGCGACGCTCGGCGCCCGTTGGAAGGCGACCGACCGGCTGTGGCTCAACGCCCAGGTCCAACGGGTCGACTGGAGCCAGTTTAGGGCCATCACCGTCAAACTCGCCGGCGCCACGCAGGTCACGCCGCAGGACTACCGGTCCACGACGACTGTCGCGCTCGGCGCGGACTACGCGCTCGCGCCAGACTGGACCCTGCGCGGCGGCGTGCAGCGCGACCCGACCCCGACGCCTGACGCCAGCCGCAGCACGCGGGTCCCCGACGGCGACCGGTGGCTGTTCGGACTCGGGGCAAGCCACACGCTCTCGGGCGGCGCGACGGTCGAGATAAATGCCGACTACATTGCGTTCGCCAAGAGCCGGGTGAACCGCAACGACGTGGCCTTCGCCGGAACGCCGGTGGCCACGCCCGTTTCCCTGCGCGGCACGGTCAGCGGCGACGCCTTCGTGCTCGGCGCGGGCCTGAACTGGCGTTTCTAGGGTGCCGGCCCGATGGTGATGTTTGGCGCGAAGCGGTCATCCATGACGTCGACATAGGTCCAGTCTGCGTCGGCCGCATCCACGGCCCGAACCTCGTCGGACAGCCGTCCAAAGTCCGCCGAGAGGTTCGACGGCGCGACGATGATCGACTTGGCGGCGCTCATGGCGTCCGGGCCGCGGTCGGCGCCGCCGCATAGATATCCATCACCGCGCCCAGCATATGCAACGCCTCGGCTCTCGGCCGCTGGAAGGAGTTGCGGCCAAGGATCGAGCCGAAGCCGCCGCCCGCATGGATCGAACGAATTTCGTCCAGCAGCTTGTCCTCATCGAACTCCGCCGCGCCGCCCGAGAAGATGACGATGCGGCGGCCGGCGAAGGCGCAATCGACGATATGGCGGACCCGTTCGGCCTGGGTGGCGATCGGAATATGCAGGTCCTCATAGACCTTGCGCGCGGCGGCCTCTTCGAGGTGGGCGGTCGGCAGCTTGACCTTGATGACGTGGGCTCCAAGCTGGGCCGCGATCTGGACACCGTAGCCGACGACATCGAGCGCGGTCTCACCTTCCTTGCTCAAGGACGAGCCGCGGGGATAGGACCAGACGACGACCGCCAGCCCCTGGCGTTTGGCCTCCTCTGCCTGAGCGCGCAGGTGTTCATACATCTCCAGTTCGTGAGCGGAGCCGGGGTAGATGGTCATGCCGATGGCGCAGCACCCCAATCGAAGGGCGTCTTGCACGCTCGCGATCTGGGCCTGGCTCGGGTCCTTGTCGCCGCGCAGGGTGTCGGCGGCGCTGAGTTTCAGGATCAGCGGAATCTCGCCGGCGAAATCGCGGGCCCCGGCCTCCAGGAACCCCAAAGGCGCGGCGTAGGCGCTGCAGCCGGCTTCAATCGCCAGGTCGAAATGATAGCGCGGGTCGTAAGCCGGTGGATTTGGGGCGAATGACCGCGCTGGCCCGTGTTCGAAGCCCTGGTCGACCGGCAGGATCACCAGCTTGCCGGCGCCGCCCAACCGGCCATGGTTCAACAGACGGGCCAGATTGCTCAGCGTGCCTGGGTTGTCGGCGCCGTACCAACTTAAGATCTCTTGTATGCGCGGGGTCACGTCTGTCCTCCCATGGCCGCGGCGGCTGGGCGCAGAACGAACCGGTGCACCGCCTTGGCGAAGCCGTCGTTTTCATTGGTCTCGGCGACCACGGTCGCCTGGGCCTTCACCTCGGCCGTGGCATTGCCCATGGCGATGGAAAAGCCCGCCTGGGCGAACATCGCCACGTCGTTGATCATGTCTCCAATCACCGCGGTCCGACGAAGGTCCACGCCGATCCGTTGGCAGAGGCTCCTGACGGCCTCGCCCTTGTTGGCCTTGGGATGGGTGAAATCGAGATAGTAGGTCTGCGAGCGGTTGATCGTCGCCCTCGCGTTCAGCAGCTGTCGCGCTGCGGCCTCGACCGACGCCAACAGCACAGGGTCGTCCGAGACGCCGACCAGCTTGTCGATACGTCCCATCACGTCTTCGAAACCCTGGACCTGCATCGGGCCGTGTCCGAGCGTGACCCGCTCGTGCGGAACCCGGATCCCGGCCGGGTCACGCACCCGCCAATCGCCGTCGGCGTAGACCCAGGCGTCCACACCTCGCGCCGTCAACAGAGCCAGCGCCGCGCGCGCCACATCCTGCGGCAGGCGATGCGCCTTGATCAGTTCCAAGTTGGACGTCACCAGGCTGCCGCCATTGAAGGCGGCGAACGGCAGGGTGATGTCGAGTTGTTCGACGATCGGCGCCATGCCCCTGGGCGGGCGGCTGGAGACGATGGTGAAGCCCACCCCCGCCTCGCCCAGACGGCGAGCTGCGTCGATCGCAGCCGGCGTCAGGAGTTTGTCCGACGTCACCAGGGTTCCATCCACATCGGCGATCAGCAGCGCGATCGGGCCGCGGGCCTTGGGTCTGGGCTCCGTGAGGGTCGTCATCCGATCGACCGCCAAGCCCGGCCGTCGCGGGCCATGAGATCGTCGGCCTGTCGCGGACCCGCCGCGCCGGCGGCGTATCCGTGGACTCTGCCGCCATCTTCCCAGGCCTGCAGGAACGGTTCCACCGCGCGCCAGGCGAACTCGATCTCCCGGGCGCCGGCGAACTGGGTGGCGTCGCCGATCATCGCGTCATAGAGCAGCGTCTCGTAGCCCGTGGCCGGCGCGGCTGCAAAATAGTCGGCGTAGCGGAAGTCCATGCGGACCGGCGCGAGCTCGACCTCGGGGCCAGGCCGCTTGGCCTCGAAGGCCAGCGAGACGCCTTCATGCGGCTGGATCTGCAGGATCAGGGTGTTGGCGGCGGGCGAGCCCGTGAACGCGCCGAACAGGCGCCCCGGCGCCCGCTTGAACCGGATCGCGACACTCGTGTCCCGCGCCGCCAGGGCCTTGCCGGTGCGCAGATAGAACGGCACGCCCGCCCAGCGCCAGTTGTCGATCGTGACCTTCAGCGCCACGTAGGTCTCAGTGCGGCTGTGAGCCGCCACCCGGGGTTCGCGTCGGTAGTCTGCGACCTCGTGGCCCTGCACCTGGCCGGCGCGGTATTGCCCGCGCACGGAATTGGCCAGCGCCTCGCTCGAAGACTGGAGTTGCACCGCCTCGACCACCCGGGCTTTTTCCGCCCGCACGGCCTCGGCCTCGAAGGCGTTCGGCGTCTCCATCGCCGTCATCGCCAGCAGCTGGAACAGGTGGTTGGGGACCATGTCGCGCAAGGCGCCGGCGCGGTCGTAGTAGCCGCCGCGCCCCTCCACCCCGACTGTCTCCGCGGCGGTGATCTGCACGTGGTCGATGTGCAGCCGGTTCCACAGGGGTTCGAACACGCCGTTGGCGAACCGGGTCACCAGGATATTGCGGACGGTCTCTTTGCCCAGGAAGTGGTCGATCCGATAGATCTGACGCTCCTCCAGGCATTTGCCGAGGCGGGCGTTGAGCGCCTGGGCGGAGGCGAGATCGGTCCCGAACGGCTTCTCGATCACCACGCGCCGGAAGCCGCGCCTGGGCTCGCGGGTCAGGCCCGCCCCGGCGAGGCGCTCGACGATGTCGCCGAAGAACCGCGGCGCCACGGCCAGGTAGGACAGCGCATTGCCGCCGCCCTGGCCGCCAAGCGCCGCGAGGCGGGCGGCGAGCGCCGAATAGGTCGCCGGGTCCTCGAAATCCCCGGCCTGGTAGAACAGCCTCTCCTCCAGCCATTTCCAGGCCGTGGCCGCGACCTTGGTGGGGCCGGACGCCCCGTCGCCCTCGGCGGCGAGCTCGCGCAGGAAGGCGCCAAGGCCGGCGGCGAAGGCGGCATCGTCCTTGGCGTTGTGATCGACCCCAAGCACCTTGAAGCCGCCGTCGAGGCGCCCGGCCTGCGCCAGGTTGCAGAGCGCCGGCGCCAGCAGGCGCTTGGCCAGGTCGCCGCCCGCGCCGAAGATCACCATCACGCACGGCGGGGCTGGCGGGACGCGCCGCGCCCTGGCCGCCTGACGCTTAGGGGTCATCCCTCGGCCGCCGGTTCCACGTGGCCGCCGAAGCCAAAGCGCATGGCCGAGAGCAGTTTCTCGCCGAAGGTATGCGCCTCTCGGGAGCGGAACCGGGCGAAGAGCGCCGCGGAGAGGACGTTGACGGGGACGGCTTCCTCGATCGCCGCATCGATGGTCCAGCGGCCTTCGCCGCTGTCGTCGACCGCGCCGGTGTATCCCGCCAGCCGCTCGTCGCCGGCGAGCGCCTGGGCGGTGAGGTCGAGCAGCCACGACGAGATCACGCTGCCGCGGCGCCAGACCTCAGCGATATCAGTGAGGTTGAGGTCATAGCGCTCATCCTCAGGCAAGGCTTCGGAGGCCTTGTTCTGCAGGATGTCGAAGCCTTCGGCATAGGCCTGCATGAGACCGTACTCGATGCCGTTGTGGACCATCTTGACGAAGTGGCCGGCGCCCACGGGCCCGGCGTGGATGTAGCCCTGCTCGGTCCGCGGGTCCGAGCCGACCGGCCGGCGGGTGCGCGAGATCTGGCCGACGCCGGGGGCCAGGGTGGCGAGAATCGGATCGATCCGCGCGACCGCG
Source organism: Phenylobacterium sp. (assembly GCA_003136395.1). Classification (GTDB taxonomy): domain Bacteria; phylum Pseudomonadota; class Alphaproteobacteria; order Caulobacterales; family Caulobacteraceae; genus Phenylobacterium. Next base: position 8,288 of record PLEH01000283.1, on the reverse strand, counting down.
GCCGGATCTCCGCCGACCATCATGCAGTAGCCGCGCTCCAGCCCCCAGACGCCGCCGGAGGTGCCGACGTCGATATAGGTGACACCCCTGGGCCACAGCGCCTTCGCCCGGCGGATATCGTCGCGGTAAAAGGTGTTGCCGCCGTCGATCACGGTGTCGGCAGAGCCCATAAGCTCACCGAGCGTGGTGACGGTGGCGTCGGTTGGCTCGCCGGCCGGCAGCATCACCCAGACGGCGCGGGGCGTGTGGAGTTGGCTCACCAGGTCGGGGAGGTCTCGGGCGCCGGCCGCGCCGTCCTGCGCGAGCTTGGCGACCGCCGCCGGGTCGCGGTCGTAGACCACGCACCGGTGGCCTCCCGCCATCAGCCGTCGGGTGATGTTGCCGCCCATGCGGCCCAGTCCGATGACGCCTACCTGCATGGCTTCTATCCTCGATCCATCAACTCAAGGCGCGCTCGACGACGCGCGCCATCCGCTGCAAGCCGCCTTCGATGTCGCGGCCCAGATCGAGCCGCAGGACGCGCCGGCCGCGCTCCGCCAGGACCTCCAGGTCGCCAGCCGCCTGCGTCGCCTCGACGACGCCGAAGCTCAAGTGGCGGTCCGGGACGGCGATGTCGTCGGTAGGCTGGGCGGTGATTTCCAGGAATACGCCGGCGTTGGGCCCGCCTTTGTAGGCCTGGCCGGTGGAATGCAGGTAACGCGGGCCGAAGCCCAGAACCGTGGCCAGCTGCTTGCGATCTCGAATGAAGCTTCGCACCTCCTGCAGCGCGGCGATGTGCTCGGGGCTGCGATCCAGATAGGCCAGCAATCCGATGTAGTCGCCGTCATGGGCGCGGCAGAAATGCGCCGCGAGAATGGCCTCGACGGCGGCGCGCGAGGCGGACTGGCGAAGGGCGTCGGCGTTGCGCGCATCGGCGAAGAGGGCGAGCCCGTCGCCGCGCGCGATCGGCTCGACGGGCGGCGGGTCTCCGGTCTGCTCGTAGGCATCGGTCAGGTCGCGGGTCCTGGCCTTGCTGGCCTCCACGTCGGGCTGGTCGAACGGATTGAGGCCGATCACCGCCCCGGCGATCGCCGTGGCCATCTCCCAGCGGAAGAACTCCTGTCCGAGCGTGTCACCGCTGGCCAAGGTGATGCGCACGACGGGGTGGCCGCGGTCCACGAGGGCCTGGACGAGCGTGTCGCGCTCCGGCGCGGGGTCGCCGGCGAGCCGGATGTCGATGAAGAGGCGGTCCGGACCATAGACCTCCCACGCGCCGCAGGGCTCGGCATCGACGGGGATGAGACCCCGGCCGCCCTTGCCGGTGGACTCGGCGAGCAATTGCTCCAGCCAGGCCCCTAGGCCAGCGATCCCTTCGGACGCCAGGATGGTGACCTTGTCGCGACCTGCCTTGGCCGCGGCGCCCAGCACGAGACCCAGCTGGACGCCGGGGTTGGCGGCTGGCGGGGCGCTGGGTCCGCACGCGCGCGCCATGACCTGGCTCGCGCTCAGGAAGCCGCCCAGGTCGAGGCCGATGACCGCGGCGGGGACCATGCCGAAATTGGTGAGCACGGAATATCGGCCGCCGACCTTGGGCAGGCCCGGGAAGATCCGGCGAAAGCGCTGGCGCCTGGCGGTCTCCTCAAGGGGGGAGCCGGCGTCGGTGATGGCGATGAAATGGCGGGACGCCTCGGCCTCGCCCAGCGCTGCGGTGGCGACCTCGAAGAAATACCGATGCAGCAGGTCGGGCTCCAGCGTCGAACCGGACTTGCTGGCGACGATGAACAGGGTTGTGGCTGGATCGATCTGGGCTTCGAGGCGGCGGATCTGGGCGGGATCGGTGGAGTCGAGCACCAGCAGCGTCGGAAACCCGGGCTGCGCCCCAAACGTCTCGGCCAGGACTTCGGGGCCCAGGCTCGACCCGCCCATGCCCAATAGCACCGCATGGGCGAAATGGTCGGCCTTCACCTCGGCCTGGAAAGCCTCCAGCGCCCCGAGGTCGACCGTCGCGCCCCGCGCGGCCGCGAGCCAACCCAGCCCTTCGGCCTCATTGGAGCCAGTCCACAGGGTCGGATCCTCGGCCCACAGGCGCCGACCCCACCCCTCCGCCCGCGCCCGCTCCGACGCCTCATCCACCGACCCCTGCAGGCCGGACGGCAGGGTGATCGCCTGTCGGTTCTGGCGAGCGCCCAGAATCTCGGCGCGTTTGAACGCCACGGCGGCCAGCAGCTTGTCGAAGGCCTCGGCGAATTGCCGCACGCCGTCGACCACCAGGCGATCGGTCACGCCGTCCAGGTCCAGGCCCTGCCGCTCGGCGTCGGCCAGGACGGCGTTCGCAGCATCTAGTCCTTCGGTGAGGCTCGGCCGCACCGTCCCATGGTCGCGGAACGCGTCCAGGGTCTTGACCGGCATGGTGTTGATGGTGTCGGGGCCGACCAGGGTCTCGACGTAGAGGATGTCCGAATAGGCCGGATCCTTGGTCCCGGTAGAGGCCCACAGCAGCCGTTGTGGCGCGGCTCCGGCCGCGGCCAGCGCTTGCCAGCGTGGCGTCTCGAGCATCTCCAGATAGCGCTGATAGGCGACCTTCGCGTTGGCGATGGCGACCTTGCCGCGGAGGGCTTTCAGATGGCCCGCCTGCACGCCCGCGCCCGCTGCGAGGCGTCGGTCGATCGCCTGGTCGATCTGGGTGTCGATGCGGCTGACGAAGAAGCTGGCCACGCCGCGGACGCGGGAGAAATCGCCGCCGGCGGCCATCAGGGTCTCCAGGCCCGCCATATGAGCGTCGGCCACCGCCAGGTAGGCGTCCAGGCCGAACAGCAGGGTGACGTTGATGTTGAGGCCTTCGCCGATCAGCTGGCGAATGGCGGGCGTCCCGGCGTCGGTCCCCGGGACCTTGATCATCAGGTTCGGCCGGTCCACGGCGCGCCAGAGCCGTCGGGCCTCGGCGATCGTGGCCTCGGTGTCCATCGCCAGGTAGGGCGAGACCTCCAGGCTGACATAGCCGTCCGCGCCGCCCAGCCGGTCATAGACCGGGCGGAACTGGTCGGCCGCAGCCTGGATATCGGCGATGGCCAGGGCCTCGTAGAGGGCGCCGGGCTCGAGATCGCCCGTCGCGAGCGCCGCGGCGAGCCGGTCGTCGTAGTCGCTGCCCTGCCCGATCGCCTTCTCGAAGATGGAAGGGTTGGAGGTCATGCCCTTCAGGCCGTCCTCCTCGATCCAGCGTTTCAGCTGGCCGTTTTCGATGATCTTGCGGTGGAGGTAATCGAGCCAGATCGACTGGCCGGCTTGTGACAACTGAAGCAGGGGATTGGTCATCAGCGGCCGCTCCTGATCGGGTCCTTGCCTTGGGCGAGCTGCCGTCGGGCCGCCGCAAGAACATGCTCGACCGTGAAGCCGAATTTGGCCTGCACGGCCTGGATGGGGGCCGAGGCGCCGAAACTGCGCATGGCGATGATCTCCCCGGTGGGGCCGGCGTAACGGTCCCAGCCCAGGGCGGCGGCCTCTTCGACCGCGACCCGCGCCGAGACCTCGGGCGGCAGGACCGCATGGCGGTAGGCCTCCTCCTGATCCTCGAACAGGTCCCAGGACGGCATCGAGACCACCCGCACATTGACGCCCTCGGCGGCAAGGATCTCATAGGCCTGTACGCACAGGGACACCTCGCTGCCGGTGGCCATCAGGATGAGCTCCGGCGGGCAGCACGCGCTGTCAGCGAGCACATAGGCGCCGCGGGCGACGCCGGCGGCCGCGGCGTATCGGCCGCGGTCCAGGACGGGCAGAGCCTGGCGCGACAGGATCAGGCAGGCCGGGCGCGCGGACTGGGCCAGGATGACGCGCCAGGCCTCGGCGGTCTCGTTGGCGTCGCTGGGGCGCAGCGTGATGATCCCCGGGATGGCGCGCAGGGCGGCGAGCTGCTCGACCGGCTGATGGGTCGGACCGTCCTGGCCCAGGCTGATCGAGTCGTGGCTGAACACGAACACCACCGGAAGTTCCATCAGCGCCGCCAGGCGCGTCGGCGGTCGCATATAGTCGCTGAAGATCAGGAAGGTGCCCGTGTAGGTCCGCAGATAGGTGAGCGCCAGGCCGTTGGCGATGGCCCCCATGGCGTGCTCGCGAACGCCAAAGTGCAGGTTGCGGCCGCCATAGCTTGCCGCCTCGAAGTCGCCCGCCCCGTCGAACTCCAGGCGGGTCTTGGTGGAGGGCGACAGGTCAGCCGAGCCGCCGATCAGCCAGGGCAGCCGCGGCGCCACGGCGTTCAGCGTCCTGCCCGAGGCCTCGCGGGTGGCGAGCCCCTTGGCGTCCGCCGGGAAGGTCGGGATATCCCGGTCCCAACCCTCGGGAAGTTCGCCAGCCAGCATCCGCTGGAGCTCATCGGCCACGGCCGGTTCGGCCGCGGCGTAGGCCGCGAACGCCGCGTCCCACGCGGCCCGCAGCCGGCCGCCCCGTTCGCCCAGGGTCGCGTCGAAATGTTCGCGCACGCCGTCAGGCACGAGGAATTGCGCGTCCTCAGGCCAGCCATAGGCGCGCTTGGTCAGCCGCACCTCGTCGACGCCCAAGGGGTCGCTGTGGATCTTGGACGTCCCCTGTTTGTGCGGCGACCCGTAGCCGATGACGCTCTTCACTTGGATCAGGGTCGGCCGGTCGTCGGTCCTTTGGAAGGTCTCCACGGCGCGGGCGAACGCCTCGCAGTCGTTGGCGTCGTCCACCGCGAGCGTCGCCCAGCCGTAGCCCTGGAAGCGCCGGATCACGTTCTCGCTGAACGCCAGGTCGGTGGGGCCTTCGATGGTCACCGAGTTGTCGTCGTAGATCCAACAGAGGTTGGAGAGCTTCAGGTGGCCGGCGATCGAGGCCGCCTCTCCGCTCACGCCTTCCATCAGGTCTCCGTCGCTGCACAGGGCGTAGACCTTGTGGTCGAACAGCCGGTAGCCCGGCCGATTGAAGCGCGCGGCCAGCCAGCGCTCAGCCATCGCCATGCCGACGCTATTGGCGGCCCCCTGGCCCAACGGGCCGGTGGTGGTCTCCACGCCGGTGGTCATCCGGTGTTCGGGATGTCCCGGGCAGACGCTGTCGAGCTCGCGGAACCGCTTGATGTCGCCGAGGCCGACCGCCGGCCGGCCCTGAGGGCGCCCTGCCCGATCGACCGCCTCGACGCCGGCCAGGTGGATGAGGGCGTAGAGCAGCATCGAGGCGTGCCCCACCGAGAGCACAAAACGGTCGCGATTGGGCCAGGTCGGCGTCTTCGGGTCGTAGCGGAGGAATCGGGTCCAGAGCGTATAGGCGACTGGCGCCATCCCCATCGGCGTGCCCGCGTGGCCGGATTGGGCCTTCTGCACCGCGTCGATCGTGAGCGTACGCAGCGTGTTGATGGCGGTAATATCTATCGTAGTACGATCTATTTGCGCGCCGCGAACCGCCTGGATGTCGTCCGTAATCATGATCGGAGCCTCGAACTCGCCGTCGTCAGCCAAGCGTCAGGGAAAGGGTCACGAACATCGAGCCGCCCGACGGGAGTAAGGGGGCAACGGGCGAAGCGGCGAACGGTTCCCTCGCGCCGCGCGGGCGCCCGCCGGCCGGCATTTCCTGAGGCTGCCCACGGCTCACGGCGTCGCGCGCCGCTAGGGATGGAACACCAGGTGCGCGGTCGTCCCCGGCCCGCGCTCGAAACAGATTTTGCCGTGCAACTGGCTCGCCAGGCTCTGCAGGATCCCCTGGCCGAGCGATCCGGATCTCGACTGCGCGAAATCGTCCGGCAGACCGGGGCCATCGTCGGCGACGGTCAAGGTGTAGGCGCCGCGTTCAACCGTGAAGTCGATCTGTATTGCACCGCCTGAGCGCCCTTGGAACGCATGCTTCAAGCTGTTGGTGACGAGTTCGGCAACGATCAACGAGACGGACATCAGGGCGTCGAGGCTGAGAACGATGGCCTGGGCCTTGACGNNCGGGTCTGCGCCGCCTCCAGCGCCTGCGCGCCGGGGCTGTCCGCCTTCAGCGTCTTGCGTCGGAGCCTCAGCAACGCCGCCACGAACTGGAGGTTGTTGGCCACGCGATGCTGTAATTCCCGGAACAGCGTATTGGAGTGCTCACGGGCCTCCGATAGGTCGTTTATCGCCAGGTTGAGCGTGCGGATTACGTAGAGTTCAAGGGCCGCCGTCACGACGAAGATGGCCATGGTGATCACGTTCGGGGTGGCCAGCACGAACGTCCCGTATGGCGGGAAGAACATGACCCAGGCGACCACCGTGCAGACGGCCGCAACGGCCAGGCCGATGCGGATGCCGCCGAAAAGACCCGCGAGCAGGATCGCCGGCAGGAAGGTCATGGGGCCGAAGCCCTCGCTCATGCCGCCGAGCGTCCAGCGCAGGACGGACGCCAGCAGGAAAAAGGCGGCGCCGGCCGCCAGGCCCAGAGCGGGCCGGTCCCGCGGCAGCCTTCGGAAAAGGGACGGCCGTTTCACGGCTGGCCTGCGTCTGGCCAGGGCTGAGGTCGCTCCGCCCCGCTCGCGGCCGGCGGCGTGGCGATCAAGCCGGCGAGAATTGCGTGGCTGGACGGACATCGACGCGTTGTCGCGTGACGGGTCGGCGTCAATCGCCAGTTGTCGCTGGACCTGGCTTGGCGCTGCATGGCAACCGTCGTCTCCCCGACCTGTGGCTTCGCCCCGCGGTCTTATGGCACAGCTACGAGGCTATCATTTCGGCACATGTAAGGCGTCGCGAGGACTGGCGCTACGCTGCGGGCGCGGCGACCTGGTTCGTTGCGGCGAACGACGCAGCGGCGCTGGGCCACCGGCCCTTGGAATGGCGACCGGCCCGGAGGTCTGGACCGCTTTGGTTGGCTTCGGACGAAGATAGGGATCGCCGCGGTGACAGCGAAAGACGCGGAACTTGACGTCGTACTGGCTGGCATCCGCGCGTGCCGGGCCTGCGCCGGTGAGTTCGATCATGTCCCGCGCCCTGTCGTGCGGGTGGCCTCCGAGACGCGCCTTCTGATCTGCGGCCAGGCGCCGGGCCGACGGGTGCATGAGAGCGGCGTGGCGTTCGACGATCCCTCGGGTGACCGCCTGCGCAGCTGGCTGGGCGTGGATCGTGAGACCTTCGACCGGGACCTGCGGATTGGGGTCGCGCCCATGGCGTTCTGCTTTCCCGGGACCAGTCCGCAGGGCGGCGACTATCCGCCGCCGCCGCGCTGCGCGGCGCTGTGGCGCCCCCCGCTGCTGGCCCGCCTGCCCAAGGTGGAGCTGATCCTGCTGGTGGGTGTCCATGCACAGCGCTGGGCGCTGCAGGCCGCCGCCAAGGAAACGATGACCACGACGGTAGCCGCCTGGCGCAGCTATGGCCCTGCGGTGATCCCCCTGCCGCATCCGTCGTGGCGCAGCACAGCCTGGCTGCGGCGCAATGCCTGGTTCGATGAAGAGCTCGCGCCCTATTTGCGGGCCCGCGTCGCCGAGGTCCTGGGCGATTCCACGAGTCATCAGGACCCGGCGGCGGCGCGATAGATCAGGCCGGACGCCGTCGTCTCGACGCCGGGCGTCAGAACCGCCGGCGTGACGTCGGAGCCCAGCACATGGAACACCCTCGCGCCGTCCGCCAGCAGATAGTCGGCAATGATCCGGCGATGGCAGCGCCACCAGAGAACCTCGGAACACATGATCGCGCACCTCCGCAGTCCGCCGAGGTCGACCAGCTCGGCGAGCCCGGCCCGAAAAGGCGGCGTCATCGCGTAGTCGGCATAGTTGCGGAAGCTCCGGTTCTGCCAAAACGTATTCGGAGAGCCTTCCGGGGCGGGCGTACGGCCGCGAAGGCCGCCAAGGGCGGCGATATGGCGATAGTCGATCTGATATTCGCCGAGCGCCGCGGGAAGGCGCTCGATGTTGAACTGCGGATTGGTCCGCGAGCGCGGCATCTTCCGGACGTCGACAACGGCGTCTGCCCCGACCGCTTGAAGCCGCGTGGCGAACTCATCCAGGCTTAGGGTGGAGTGACCGATTGTAAGGAACCGATGTCGGGCGTGTCCCTGCGGGCTGTGGCGCCCGGCCCGTGTGCGCATGGTCTCAGTTCCTCAGCCGGGTGAGCGCGCCGCCTAGGTGCATGGCGGTGTGATCGGTCTTGCCGCTCTTGATCTTGTACTGCGGCGCCTCCGGGCTCGCGTGATGGGTGTGGCCCTTGTCGTCGACGTCCCAGGCGTGGATGCGCAGGATCGCGCCGCTGACGCGTCCGGCTTCCGAGCTCCGACCGACCCGGTCGCCTACCTTGAACCGCTCAGCCACCGAGATCCGCTCCGTCGGCCGGCGGCCGCGCCACCGCACGGCCGGGTCG